>NZ_BAAGSO010000113.1:3175-5837 GCF_054782395.1 Streptomyces daliensis
CCGACCGTCTGCACGCTGAGGCCGAGGCCGTCCGGCCCAAGGTCGTTGACTGACACCCCCAGCGGATAGTTGCTCCGCTGCCCGCCGAGCACGCTGCGGATGCCCGCCATGGGCCGCTGTTCGTTCTGCTGTTCGCCGGTCGCGGACTGAGACGACGGCGTGATGTGCCGGTAGTTGAACAGTGAGGTGAACAGGGGGGTGTGGTCGGCGATGCCGCTGGCCTGCTGCGCCACCGCCAGCGGGGCGTGCTCGTGCTCCAGCAGGGCGGTCAGTTGGTCCCGCATCTGCTCGACCGCAGCGCGCACACCGACCTGGCCGGTCCGCACCCGCATGGGCAGGGTGTTCATGAACGGGCCGACGACACGGTCGGCACCCTCGCCCGCGTTCATCCGGCCGAAGAGCACGGTCCCGAACACCACGTCATCCCGGCCCGACAGCGTCGCCAGCACCCGCGCCCACACCACGTGCAGCACGGTCGCCGCGCTGACACCCAGCTCCCGCGCCACCCGCCGCAGATCCTCGGTGATCTCGTCCGCGACGGACACGGACACGCCGATGACACCGCTGCCGTCGCCGCGGGCTTCGAGCAGCCCGTAGGGGGCGGTCGGCTCGGTCACATCTCCCAGGAGGTCGGCAAAGAATTGCTCGTGCTCCTCCCTGGGCACCGCCCGCGTCTGCGCGACGAAGTTACGGAACGGCAGCGCGGGGGCCAGCTCGTCGGCCGCACCGGAGAGCACCGCCCGCAGTTCCTCCAGCAGCACATCCATGCCCAGGTGGTCTTGCAGCAGATGATGCAGCCGCACCACGGCCAGGCAACGCCCCTCGGGCAGCTCGGCCACGTGCAGATCCATCAACGGCGCACGCACCAGGTCCATCGCCAGTCCGGCCCGGGCGACCAGGGCTTGCCCCCGCTGCACCGGGTCGGTGGAGTCAAACTCCACACGGTGCTCGATGACCGGCACCTCGACGTGTCGCCGCACCACCTGCAACGGCTCGCGCAGACCCTCCCAAGCGATACCGGTGCGATAGATGTCGTGCCGGTTCACCACCTGCTGCAAAGCATCCGCGAACGCCTCCAGCCGCGAGCGCGAGTCGAACTCCACGACACGAGCCGTGAGATAGACATCCTCACCATCACCAGCCATCAGGTGATGGAAGAACATGCCCTCCTGCAACGGTGCCAACGGGTAAATGTCGGCGACGTTGGCCACTCCGCCCTCGACCGTGGCGACCACCCGATCAACCTCGGTCTGCGACAACTCCACCAGCGGCAGCATCTCCGGCGTGATCCGCTCCGCACCATCGGGGATCAGATTGTCGGGCACCTCAACCAGTGCGGTGCCTGCCGCACGCGCCAACCCGGCCGCCAGACCAGCGGGCGTCGGATCCTCGAACAGCGTCCTGATCTTGACTTCCGCCGCCAGCCGACCACGGATCCGCGACAGCAACCGGATCGCCAGCAGCGAATGCCCGCCCAGCTCGAAGAAGCTGTCCTCGACACCCACCGACTCCACCCGCAGCACCTCCGCGAAGATCTCGCAGAGCACAGCCTCCGTCTCATTCACCGGCGCCCGACCAACACCACCCAGCTCCTCAGGAACAGGCAGCGCCTTACGATCCAGCTTCCCGCTGGCCGTCAACGGCAACTCCGGCAACGAGACAACCACCGCCGGGACCATATGGTCGGGCAACCTGGCCGCGACGAACTCCCGGAGTCCCTGCACCTCTTCGCCATTGGTCGGCACGACGTAAGCGACCAGGCGCTTGTCACCAGGAGTGTCCTCGCGAGGGACGACCGCCGCCTGGGTCACGTCCGGGTGGGTCAACAGGGCGGCTTCGATCTCACCGGGCTCGATACGGAAGCCACGGATCTTCACCTGCTCATCCGCACGCCCGACGAACACCAGCTGGCCCTCCCGGCTCCACCTGGCCAGGTCCCCGGTCCGGTACATCCGCTCACCCGAACCAAACGGGCAGGCCACGAACCGCTCACCCGTCAGCCCGGGGCGACCCACATACCCTCGCGCCAGACCCGCACCGGCGACATACAGCTCACCGGTCACCCCGACCGGCACCGGCTGGAGGGTGTCGTCCAGGACGTATATGCGGGTGTTGGCGATCGGGGTACCGACCGGCACCACCCCACCAGCCACCAACTCCGGGGTCAGCTCGACGGTGGCGACACCGATGGTCGTCTCCGTCGGACCGTAATGGTTGAACACCCGCCGACCCCCACCAGCAGCCGCCTCCACCAGCTCCCGCACCCACCCAGGACTCGCAGCCTCACCACCGAGCACCACTGACCGTGCGGGAAGCAGCGGCTCGATACCCGCCACGGACGTCAACGCCCGCAGATGCGACGGCACCACCTTCAACGCGTCGATGTTCTGCTCAGCCACATACCCGGCAACCGCCTCCGGATCAGTGACCGACTCCTCATCCAGCACATGCAACTCACCGCCCGTGGCCAGGCTGGAGAACACCACCGTGTTGCCCAGATCCGTCACCTGCGCCTGCAACAACGCATACCTCGCCCCCGGAACCGCCCACCCCAACCGCTCAGACACCGAACACACATAGTTCGCCAACGCCCCATGCGTGACCGCCACACCCTTCGGCACCCCCGTCGAACCCGACGTATAGATCACATACGCCAACCCCG
>NZ_BAAGSO010000114.1:0-15590 GCF_054782395.1 Streptomyces daliensis
GGGTGTCCGGTGCCGGGGTGGGGTGTCTCCTCGGCGTGAAGGTCTCGTTGTCGGCTTTAGGCCGGTGACTTTCTCGACCTGCGGGGACACCCCACCCCGTCCCCGTCCCGCCGGTGGCCCGCTGCCCGGCTCCGGGTCGGCTGACGCCCACACCCCAGCGCGGGACCTACGGTCCCCACTCCACCGGGCCGATTGGAGCGGACCGGAAGCTGGCCACCGGGTGGGAGGGGACGTGGTGGGGTGTCCCCGCAAGTGGTGGCGACGAGTATGTACAGACAGCCGAAAAGCCGACGCAGGCAGCCGAAAAACCGACCCGCACTTGTCGCCGCCCGAGGAGACACCCCGGCACGGCACCGACCCCCACCACACACCAACCCCACAACCACCAGCCGAAACCAAGAACCACGCGGCGCAAGCCGCAACGCACCGCAACCACACGCCGCGCCGAAGCCACCGGCCCGCACCCGAAAAACGCCGCACCCCGTGAAGCCGCACAAAAATCAGCGCGGGACCCTACGGTGCCCACCACACCGGCCAACCGTCCCGCGCAACACCCCCGTGAAGCGGGAACCACATCGTCGGGTTGACGGCCGACAGAGGGCGATCCCACAATGGCGAAATGATCCCGCACACCGCCACCGCCTTCGGACGCCTCAGCGTGCCGTGGCGGCGTGGGTGTGAGCGATCCGGTCGATAGCTGCGGACGCGGAAATTCCCGCGGCGCGTCCCGCGTACGGCCCAGCCGTACGCGACTCGCGTGCCCACCTTCCCGTAGCCACTACTCCCGTATCGCCGGAGGATCACATGACCATCGCCACACCCACGCCCGCGTCCGAGAACCCCGCGCCCACCCTGCGTGAGGCCCGCGTGCCCGAGGGCGGCATGTTCGAGGGGCGGCGCGTGCTGCGTCGCGTGCCCGAGGACTGGACCGAGCGCCCCTACGAGCACATCACCGTCGTCCCGCAGGGCCGCGTCATCGGCGCCGAGATCCGCGACGTCGACCTGACCGGACCGCTGGCCCCCGCCGTCTTCGAAGAGCTGAACCGCGCCTTCCTGGAGTGGAAGGTGCTGTTCTTCCGGGGCGCCGATCTCACCCCCGAGCAGCAGGCCGCCTTCGCCAAGCAGTGGGGCCCGCTGGAGACCAATCCGCTGCTGGCGCGCGGTTCCTCCGACGAGGTCGCCCGCTTCGACAAGGGCAGCAGCGCCGTCCCGACGTTCGAGAACGTCTGGCACGTCGACGTCACGTTCCGCGAGCGCCCCGCCATGGGCGCGGTGCTCCAGCTCCGCGAGGTCCCGCCGGTGGGCGGCGACACCATGTGGGCCGACATGGCCGCCGCGTACGACAACCTGCCCGACGAGGTGAAGGCGCGGATCGACGGCGCGACCGCCGTGCACGACTTCATCCCCGGCTTCCGGCGCTTCTACGGCGACGAGAAGCTGATACCGCTCCAGGACGAGTTCCCGCCCGTCGAGCACCCCGTCGTGCGCACCCACCCGGAGACGGGCCGCAAGCTGCTCTTCGTCAACACGTCCTTCACCACGCACATCGTGGGCATGGACCGCGAGGAGAGCGACCGGCTGCTGGCGTATCTGGTGCGGCAGGCGCACACGCCGGAGTTCCAGGTCAGGTTCTCCTGGCGGCAGGGCGACATCGCCTTCTGGGACAACCGCGCCACGCAGCACTACGCCGTCGACGACTACTTCCCGCACCGCCGCCTCGCCGAGCGCGTCGCCATCGCGGGCGACCGCCCCTTCTGATCCCTGAACCCTGAGCGCACCGACGCCCCGTGGGACACGGTTTCCGTGCCTCACGGGGCGCCCCCTTTCCCGGTCTACGGCGCCGTCTCGGCAGCCTCACCGGAGGGCCGCCCCGCCGCGTACAGCTCCTCGATCCGCGCCGCGTAACGGTCCACCACCCGCGCCCTGCGCACCTTCAGCGTGGGCGTCAGGCTGCCTTCCTCGATGCTGAAGTCCTCGTCCAGGATGGCGAAGGAGCGGATGCGGGCCGGGCGTGCGACCTGCGCGTTCGCGTGCTCGACCGCCTCCTCCACGCGGGCCCGCACCTCGGCGGGTTCCATGCCCTCCGTCGTCTCCGGGTCGACGGTGATGAGCGCGACGGGGTACGGACGCTTGTCGCCGATCATCACGGCTCGGGAGACGAAGCGGGACTGCTGGATGGCCAGCTCGACCTGTGAGGGTGTGAGGTTCTTGCCCGCCGAGGTGATGATCAGCTCCTTCTTGCGCCCCGTGATGCGCAGATAGCCGTCCTCGTCGAGTTCTCCCAGGTCACCGGTGTGCAGCCAGCCGTCGGCGTCCAGGGTCTCGGCCGTGGCGGCCTCGTTCGCGTGGTAGCCGGGGAAGACCATGGGCCCCCGCGCCAGCACCTCGCCGTCCTCCGCGATGCGGACCTCGCAGCCCGGTATCGGCCTGCCGACGGTGCCGTAGCGGACCGCGTCCTTGTGGTTGAGGGAGATGACGCCGCCCGACTCGGTCATCCCGTACCCCTCGAAGACGCCGATGCCGCAGGCGCGCAGGAAGTCCAGCACGTGCGGCGCGATGGGCGCCGCGCCCGTCAGCGCCCAGCGCAGGCGGCCCCCGAGCACGCCGCGTACGAGCGAGAAGAGCTGCGCGTCGGCCGCCTCGTACCGCTCCAGCAGTTCGCCCGTCGGCTCCTCGCCGCGCGCCCGCAGATCGGCGACCTCGACGCCCGTGCGCACGGCGGCCTCGAACCGCTCCTTGCCGTCCGGGCCGCGCGCCTCGGCGAGGGACTCCACCATCGAGTAGATCTTCTCGAAGAGCCGTGGCACGGACGGCAGATGGGTGGGCTGGACCTCGGCCAGTTCGCTGACGACGTTCTCGATCTTCCCGCCGAAGTACGCGATCTCGCTGCCCGCGAGGACCGCGCGCCACTCGATGAGCTGGGCGAGGAGGTGGGCGAGCGGGAGGTAGAGGTAGGTGAGGGTGCCGGGGCCGCTTTCGGTGAGCTGGTCGGTGCTGTCGTGCAGCGCGGTGATGTTGCCGTGCGTGAGCTTGCAGCCCTTGGGCATGCCGGTGGTGCCCGAGGTGTAGACGATGGAGCAGACGTCGTCGGGGCCGACGCTCTCGGCGCGCTTGAGCAGGTCCTCCTGGGAGCAGGGCGTGGGCAGTTCCGCCATCGCGGACATCAGGACGACGTGGCGCAGCGCCGGCAGCCCGCCACCACCCTCCGGTCCCGCTCCCGGTCTCGCGTCCCGGAGCCGGGCGATCTTCGCCGCCTGCGCCTCGTTCTCGCAGATGACGACGGAGGCGCCCGAGTCGCCCAGCACCCAGGTGACCTCCTCGTCCCCGGCCGTCGGGTAGACGGGCACGACGACCGCGCCGGTGGCGAAGGCCGCGAGGTGCGCGTACGTCCACTCGGGGCGGGTCTCGGAGAGGATGGCGACGCGGTCGCCGTGTGCCACGCCCAGTCCTCCGACGAGGCCGCGTGCCACCTGGCGTACGTGTTCGCGCAGTTCGGTGAAGGTGACCGAGGTCCACGCGCGCTCCCCGTCGCCCCCGTCGCCCCCGCTGCCGTCGTCACCGGAGCGGTAGCGGAGTGCGGGCAGCGAGCCGTGGTGTTCACCGGCCCACTCCGCCATGAGCGCCAGGGTGGCGGGACGGGTCGGACGCCCGGTCCCAGGGGCTGACGAGGCGGACGGGGCGGGCTGCTCGGACCGATCGGACCGTTCGGACATGCGGCGCCTCCTCGGGTCGTGCGGCGACGCTAGACGACGTTAGGCAGCCCGTCTTCGTACCGGGATGACAGGAAGCGTCAGCGGGACTGACCTCTCCGCTCAACGCGGTTACCGTGCGCCGTGTGAGCAGTCACAGCGTGCACAGCGCGCACAGCGGGGCAACGATCACCGTGCACCGCGTCCGCGCCGCCCTGCGCGGCGCCGAGCGGCTCGCCCTCGACACCGCGCCCCTGCTCCAGCGCGCCGGTATCTCCCCGCTGCTGCTGCACGACGACGGCGCGCGGGTGACACCGTCCCAGTTCGCGCGGCTGGTGCGGGTGCTGTACACGGCCACCGAGGACGAGTTCCTGGGCCTCGCCCCGCGCCCCAGCAGGCTCGGCACCTTCGCGATGATGTGCTACGCCTCCATCGGCTGTGCAGAGCTGGGCGGCGCGCTGCGCCGGGGCGTGCGCTTCTACGGGCTCTTCCCGCAGGGCCCCGACCTGGACGTGGAGACCGTGGACGGCACCGTGCGCTACACGGTCCACAACCACTTCCCCGACGACCCAGACCACTTCCTCTCCGAGTGCCTCGTCGTCATCTGGCACCGGCTCTCCAGTTGGCTCGTCGGCCGCCGCATACCGCTGCTGTGGACGGAGTTCGCCTACGAGCCGCCCGCGCACCACGCGGAGTACGAGGCGATGTTCGGCTGCCTGCCCCGCTTCGGCGCCCCCGTGACACGTGCGGCGATCGACGCGCGGTGGCTGCGGGCGCCCGTCGTGCAGGACGAGGCGTCGCTCGAGGTACTGCTGCGACGCTCGCCCACCGACCTCCTCAGCCGCCGCACCTGGGACACGACGGTGGCCGAGCAGGTGCGGCACGCGCTGGTACGGGCGCTGCGCGAGGGCGTGCGGCTGCCGGAGCTGGGCACGGTCGCGGCGCGGCTCGCCGTCAGCCCGGCCACTCTGCGGCGCCGGCTGCGCGCCGAGGGCACGTCGTTCCAGTCGCTGAAGGACGCGGTACGGCGCGACATCGCGCTGGCCTCCCTCGCCTCGGGGCACGAGCCGATAGCGCAACTCGCCCTGCGGCTCGGCTTCTCGGAGGACACGGCGTTCCACCGCGCCTTCCGCCGCTGGACGGGCACGACGCCGGGCGCGTTCCGCCATGAGGGGCCCGCGACGGCGACGTTCGGGTGGGAAACGGGCCGCATGGGTGACTGGCCGGAGCGCGCGGGCACGATGCCCGAAATTGAGCGGTTCCGTCATACCGGCCTCTGCTGACGCGTCAGTACGGTCCGCTCACCGGGACCAGCCCTCCGCACAGTCCGCACAGTCCGCACAGTCCGCACAGGGGGAGAGCCGCATGCAGTCGTCGTTCCACGGCACGTTCCGCGTAGCGGGCGCCCGTCCGCGCCCTCGTAACCGTCGGCTGGGCGCGGTAACCGTCGCCGTGGCGCTCTCGGCCCTGACGCTCACGGGCAGCGCCTCGCCGAGCGGTGGCGACGCGTCCGGCACCCACGGCGCCCACGCCCGCACCGGCCACCCCGGCCACCCCGGCCGCCTGGTCAGCGCGGAGCCGACCGCGTTCCGTCTCGCGCCCGGCGTGGACACCCTCACCAGCGCGTGGAAGGTCCACTACCGCTCCACCTCCGCCGACGGCAGACCCCACACCGTCTCGGGCACGGTCGTCGTCCCCGACGACGGCCGCACCGGGACCCGGCCCCTGCTCACGTACGCGGTCGGCACCGTCGGCATGGGCGACCAGTGCGCGCCCTCGGCCACCTTCCCGCAGGGCCGCACAGCCGAGGCGCTGCTCATCAACGGGGCGCTCGCGCGCGGCTGGGCCGTGGCCGTCACCGACTACGAGGGCCTGGGCACCCCCGGCACCCACACCTACACCGTCGGCCGCGCCGAGGGCACCGCCGTCCTCGACGCGGCCCGCGCGGCGCAGCGCCTCCCCCAGGCGCGGAAGGCGGGCGTCACGGGGAAGTCGCCCGTCGGCATCATGGGCTACTCGCAGGGCGGCCAGGCCAGCGCCTGGGCGGCCGAACTGCACCGCTCCTACGCACCGGAGCTGAACGTCAAGGGCACCGCCTCGGGCGGTGTGCCCGCCGACCTGGCGAAGGTCGCCGAGTACAACGACGGCGACGCCGACGCGGGCCTCGTCCTCATGTCGGCGATCGGCCACGACGCGGCCTACCCGAGGCTGCGCCTGGACCGGTACCTCAACGCGGAGGGCAAGCGGCTCGCCGCCTACATGAAGGACCACTGCGTCGCCGAGAACACCGCTGCGGGCAAGGGCAAGACGGTGGACGACGTCACCGTCAGCGACCCCATGGACCGGCGCGACTGGCAGCGCGCCATAGACCGGAGCCGCCTGGGCACCAAGACCACCGGCGCACCGGTGTTCCTGTACCACGGGAGCGCCGACGAGGTCATCCCGTACCGCGTGGGCCAGAACCTGCGCGCCGCCTGGTGCGCCCGGGGCGTCCCCGTCGAATGGCACGCCTACCCCCTCCTCAACCACGTGGCCGCCGCCATCACCGGCTCGGACCCCGCGATGACGTGGCTCGGACACCGCTTCAGGGGGGAGGCGACGGCGGGCAACTGCGGGGGGTGAACATGAGCGATGCGATTCGCGCCCGCGCGGCGGTGACCAAGGCGGGTGTGCGGGCGTTGCGGCTACGGTAAGCAGCGCCGAAGCACAAACCCGCGGAAAGGGACGGCATGGGCATTGAGGGAGTACACCAGGAGGGACCCTACGAACGGGTCATCAGCGCGCAGGGCGCGGCCCAGCAGCTCCCCGAGCTTCTCGCACGGGTCAGGGACCAGCGCGAGGACTATCTGATCACGGACGAGGAGGGCAAGACCCTGGGGATGCTCGTGAACGCGCAGGAGTTCGAGGAACTGGGCGAATTCCTGTCACTGGCCCGCAACGCGTACGGCCGCCTGCACGGGGAAACGCCCGTGGCGCACGCCGAGTTCGCCCAGGAGATGGGGTTGGAACCGGCCGACACCGACAGCATGCGGCAGCGGCCGGGGAGCACTCCCTGATGGGGAACCAGGTGCAGTGGGAGACGTCCGCCCGCTCTTCCTTCGCCCGCTTCCGCGCACAGGGCCCGGAGGGGACCACCGCTCTCTTCGGCGTGATCAGTGACCTGCCGAACAACCCCCGGCCCAGAGGCGCCCAGCCGTACGGCCCGGACCGGATGCGCATCCACGTCGCCCAATACCGGGTCATCTACCGAATCAATGACGGTCCGCCAGTAATCATCTCCGTCGAGCACATCGGCCGCAGCCGCTGACCGAGGACCGGCTCCCGGATCGCCACAGCGCCCGAGCCCTGTCGTCTCCGGGCGGATTCCAGGGGGCGCGTTCGTCATGGCGGGCGCTCTTGACGCCGCAACGCATGCCCACAAGCGTGATGCGGCATCGTGCAACACCTTCTCGCGGGAGATCATCGTGACCCTGAAATTCCTGGGGATCTATCCGAACACTCCGAACACGGACTCACCCACCGTGTGGCTTGATGAGGACACTGGCGATCTGGTCATCCAGTCGTGGAAAGCGGACACGGCCACCTTGCAGGAGTGCCAGGAGGTGGGCTCGATCCCTGGGCACTCAACGGAGGTGCCTGGCCATGAGGCGGTGATCCGGCTCCCCAAGGTGATGCGGCAGTTCCTGCCCAGCGATGACAAGGATGACAGTGACGACCTTTCCTGACCGCCTCCGCGCCACCCGCCGGACCGCCTTCCATCTTGAGATGCGCGACAGCTATACCCCGAACGACCCGACCTACCTGAGCTGGAAGCGCGATGAGCCGATCGACGCGATGGAGGTCTACCGGCCGTGGCTCGACCTGGTGCGCGACGCCGTCGGCCGTGGAGTCGCTGTGCGTCGGGCCCGCATAGTCTCCGAGCCGGTCTCCGACTACATCCGGTTCGAGCACTCTGTGACCCCCATGAATCTCGCAGCGGGAGAAGAGGTGCGCTGGCTCACTCGCCGCCGTGCCTCGAACATCGCCTTGCCCGGCAACGACTTCTGGATCCTGGACAACGAACTGGTGCGCTTCGGCCACTTCTCCGGTGAAGGGGACGTCCTCGGAGAGGAGTGGACAGAGGACCCAGCGGTGGTCAAGCTGTGCGCGTCAGCGTTCGACGCGGTGTGGGCACGGGCCGTCCCGCACCAGGAGTACAAGATCTGAGCTTCGCGCATCGGATCACCAGCCCATGACCGCGTCACCGTCATCCAGCGCCCAGGCCGCGCGAGAAGCCCTCGCTGCCCGACTACGGGACCTGCGCGTGGACGCTGAGTTGACGGTCCGCGAGTTGGCCTCCCGAGCAGGCTGGAGCCACTCGAAGGTCTCGCGAATCGAAAACGCACGGACCGCTCCGTCACCGGACGACATCCGGGCCTGGGCCCGCGTGTGCGGTGCGGAGGACCAGGTGGCCGACCTCACCGAGGCTCTGCACGCGGTAGAAGGCATGTGGATCGAGTGGCGCCGTATGGAACGGACCGGGCTGAAGAAGGCGCAGGAATCCGTCCGGCCGCTCTACGAGCGCACTCGCGCATTCCGCGCCTACGACTCGTGGCTCGTGCCTGGGCTGTTGCAGACCAGGGGGTACACCACCGCAGTCCTGCACGCCACGCGCCGTCGACGCGGGCTGGTCGACGATGTGGACGCCGCCGTGGCCGAGCGCATGGACCGTCAGCACGTTCTCTACGAGGGGCGCCATACCTTCGCGTTTGTTATTGAAGAGGCTGTGTTGCGCGCGGGGATCGGCGGTCGTGAGGTGATGCGGGAGCAGTTGCGGCACCTGCTGATGGTCGGGTTCTTGCCCAGCGTCAGTCTCGGCATTGTCCCGATGCAGCCGGATCGCAGTGCCATGCGGCCTGTTGAGGGGTTCTGGATCTTTGACCGTGCGCAAGTCGCGGTCGAACTGGTCTCGGGGTACCTGACCGTCACGCAGCCGCGCGAGATCGAGATGTACGCCCAGGTGTTCAACGAGCTGGGCGCCCTGGCGGTGCACGGGGAGGGAGCACGGGGCCTCGTTCACGAGGCGATCTCCGCCCTCGGGTGAATCCGTGCACCAACGTGCACCTTGATAGCTCTCTGCTTCCGGCGGTCCATACGGTCAGTGACTACCCGGTCCCTGCCGACACCCGGGGTGCACATGCTTGCCCACTCACCAGTCTCTTCTTCGCCCTGGTCTCCGCCTTCCGGGGTTGCCGCCGAGATACTGCCCGCCGGGGTCCACTGGGATGCGGTCGACATCCCCGTGTATTTGGGTGACCGCGTCTTGGCCCGACTCGGCCGTGAATCGGGTGCGGTGATCCGGGACCCGTACGGGCACCGGCTGACGTGGCTGGTGCCGCCCGGCACGACGAATGGGTGGGTCGTTCCCGAGATCACGTGCGTGCAACTGCTCAGCGCAACGCAGCACTTGACCATCCCGCCCGGGTGGTGCACGCGGTCGGCCTTCGCGCACTGGGTGCGGGGGTGGGCTGAGTACGGGCTGACGGATGCGCGGTTGCTGTACGTGGTGCTGGACGCGGTGATCCGTGTCGAGCACGGGCCCCGCGATGGTGCGAGCGGGGCCGGGCGGTGAACGTGCGCCTCTCGTCCGTCGCCGAGTGCTGCGTCCGTTGTCGTCAGTGGCCGGGCACGGTGGAGATCTATGTCGCGTCCGGGGACGGGGCGGGTCCGCGTGCTGTTCCGGTGCGGATCTGCGAGGAGTGTGCACGACGGGCCGCCGAGTGCTGTTTCCGCTGCCGCCAGGCGCCCGGCACACAGGTTGTCCTCGACCTGTACTCCGGTGACGAGCGGGGTGCGAGCCCGCAGACACGTACGCGCACCGTCCCCGTGAAGGTCTGCGACGGCTGTGCGAAGACGATCGCCGCCGAGGACGAGGCCCGCGCCGCGAGCACGGAGACAGGCCGGTGAGCGCGCCGCGCGAGTGTGCGGTCGAGGACGACCGCCACGTGGGCCCCGTCATGCGCTACCTGCCCACAGCGCGCTACCCCTGGCACGAGCCGGTGTGGCTGTGCCCCTGGCACGGCGCCTACCTCCGCCGACCGGAGCGAGTCGGGGCTTGGCCTTGCACCGCTCCTGGTGACTGGTGCGAGGGACCGGAGCCTTGCGCTTGATCGGCGGCCATCCGATTTGTCATCCCGGCATTCTGCGAAACGACCGACTGGCCAGGCTCCGAAGGATAGTTCCGAACATATGCCGCGTGCGCCTCGACTGCGGTGTTGTAGGCGACCTGGGCTCGGGGCTTGGACCGTAGATCAGCTGCCGTCTGTATATTTGCACGCTGAAACTCTTGGACCGCATTGCGGTAGTAGCCTGTGACCAGCTGAGCTTGCCGCTCGCGTTCACTCACCTCGTTGATCGCCGTCGGCGTGGCCATTTGCTCCTGAAGTTGCCTCTTAACGGCAGTTACACTATCCCGCTCGAAGCGGGCCCCTTCGTAGGACTCCTGCACCTTTTGCATAGGGGTCTGCCGCGTCGCTGAAGGACCATGAGAGGGCATCGATGTCTGCACCTTTCCCTTTCGTTCTGGACTGCCAGGCAACAACGGACCCGCTCCGTGAACGGTTCAATGAACCTGACGAACCGTCACATCGGACCGTCACCCCGGGTACAAGCCCTCGATCTCCCTCGCGAAGTCCCGGATGATCGCCGAGCGCCGCAGCTTCAGCGACGGTGTCAGGTGGCCACGGGCCTCGGTGAAGTCGCCAGGGAGGATGACGAAGCGGCGGATGGACTCGGCGCGTGAGACGAGGGTGTTGGCCTCGTCGACGGCCTGTTGGATGTTGCGGCGCAGGTCCTCGTCCTCCGTCAGGTCGGCCATGCCCAGGTGCCGTTTCTTGTGCATCTGCTGCCAGTGCGCGAGTCCTTCGGGCTCCAGGGTGATCAGCGCGGTGATGTAGGGGCGGTTGTCGCCGATGACCAGGCACTGGCTGACCAGGGGGTGTGCGCGCAGCCAGTCCTCCAGGGGTGCCGGGTAGAGGTTCTTGCCGCCCGAGGTGATGATGAGGTCCTTCTTGCGGCCCGTGATCGTCAGATAGCCGTCCTCGTCGAGCGCGCCGATGTCGCCCGTCGCGAACCAGCCGTCGGCCGTCGTGCCCGGTACCGCCGTTCTGGTGCGCGCGTCCCAGTACCCGGCGAAGAGCTGGCCGCCGCGCAGCAGTACCTCGCCGTCGTCCGCGATCCGCACGGCCGCGCCCGGCATCGGCCAGCCGACCGTGCCCAGGCGGGGCCGCTGGGGCGGGGTGGTCGTGGACGCTGCCGTGGTCTCGGTGAGGCCGTAGCCCTCGAAGACGGACATGCCCGCGCCCTCGTAGAACGCGGCGAGGCGGCGGCCCAGTGGGGAGCCGCCGCAGATGACGTAGCGGCAGCGTCCGCCGAGCGCGGCCCTGATGCGGCGGTAGATGAGCACGTCGTACAGGCCCCGCCCAGCGCGCAGCCAGGATCCTGGTCCCTTGCCGCGCCCGTGTTCCTGCGCCTCGACGGCCTTTCCGTACCGCCGCGCGATCCGCGCGCCCCGGTCGAAGGAGGAGCCGCGGCCCATCTTCTCCGCGGTGGCGCGGGCGGTGTTGTAGATCTTCTCCAGCACGTACGGGATGCCGAGCAGGAACGTGGGCTGGAAGCCCGCGAAGTCGGCGAGCAGGTCCTCGGTCTTGATGCTGGGCGCGTGTGCCATCCGCACCCGCGCGCGCATGCAGCCGACGTGCGCCATCCGCCCGAAGACGTGCGAGAGCGGCAGGTACAGCAGCGTGGACGGCGGCTCCTCGCTGACGTGCTTGAAGACGGGGTGGAGGAGTTCGATGGCGTTGTCGACCTCGGCGAAGAAGTTGCCGTGGGTCAGCACGCAGCCCTTGGGGCGGCCCGTGGTGCCGGACGTGTAGATGATGGTGGCGATATGACGCGGCGTCACCTGCGCCCGTCGCTCGTCGACGGCGGACGGCGGCACGTCGCGCCCCTCGGCCACGATGCGGTTCACGGCTCCGGTGTCCATCTGCCAGAGCAGTTCCAGCGACGGGAGGTTGCCGCGCTCGGCGCTGAGCAGCCGCGTCTGCTCGACGTTCTCGACGACGCACGCGCGCACGTCCGCGTCCTGGAGGATGAAGCGGGCCTGCGTGGCGGAGGAGGTCGGGTACACCGGCACCGTGATGAGCCCCGCTGCCCAGGCGGCGAAGTCGAAGAGCGTCCACTCGTACGTCGTACGCGCCATGATCGCCAGCCGGTCACCGGCCCGCAGCCCGTGCGCGATCAGCCCCTGCGCCAGTGCCCGCACCTGCGCCTCGAACTCGCGGGCCGTCACGTCGCGCCAGCGCCCGTCGGGCTCCTTGCGGCTGAGGACGGGCGCGGTGGGGTCCTCGACGGCGTTGGTGAAGGGGATGTCGCCGAGTGAGCCCGTCGTGACGGCGGGGACGAGCGGCGGTACGGAGACCTCCCGCACCGCCCCGTCCTCGGTCACCGCCGTGGGCTCGACCACTGGGGGGAAGTTCGCCTCGGCCCGCCGGGGCACCCTGACCCCCGGCGTCCCCCGGACACTCCGGCCGCCCTGCCCGCTCTGCCCGTCCCGCTGGCCCTGCTCGCCCACGCGCTCCCCGTCAGCTCCGGCGTCCCCCCGGCCCCCCTGGCCCCCCGGACCCCCCTGCGCTACCCGCTCCCCCCGCACTGCACGGTCCCCCTGACCTCCGCGGCCCTCGTGGCCTTCGCGGCCTTCTCGGCCTTCTCGGCCTTCTCGGCCTTCTCGGCCTTCGCGATCTTCGTGGCTTACCTGGTGGTGGGACGACACGAGCGGCTCCTCTCCATGACGTACCTCGGTGCTCGGCTGCGTGCGCTCCGCTCCGGGCTCCCGGACACGTCCTGCCCAGGGCCCGCCGCGACGACGCCGTCAGGCCTTCTCCAGAATCGCGGTCACCCCCTGGCCGCCCGCGGCGCAGATGGAGATCAGCCCGCGCGCGCCCGGCTTCGCGCCCTCGCGTTCGGCGAGCAGCTTCGCGAGCGTCGCGACGATACGGGCGCCCGTCGCGGCGAAGGGGTGCCCGGTGGCGAGCGACGAGCCCGCGACGTTGAGGCGGTCGCGGTCGACGGGGTCCTCGCCCTGCTTCTCCCAGGACGCGAGCGTGGCCAGCACCTGGGAGGCGAACGCCTCGTGGATCTCGAACAGCTCGAAGTCGCTCATCTCCAGGCCGCTGCGCTCCAGCATCCGGGGCACGGTGTGCGCGGGCGCCATCAGCAGCCCGTCCTCGGCCGGTCCGCCGGTCACGAAGTCGACGGCGCCCGTCTCGTAGGCGGACAGATAGGCGAGCGGCTTCAGACCGCGCTCCCTCGTCCACTCCTCGCTCGCGAGCAGCACGGTCGCGGCACCGTCCGTCAGCGGGGTGGAGTTGCCCGCCGTCATCGTCGCGTCCGCAGGCCGGTCCTTGCCGAAGACGGGCTTCAGCTCGCCGAGCTTCGCCACCGACGTGCCGGGGCGCAGATTCTGGTCCCTGGCCAGCCCGTTGAAGGGGATCACCAGGTCGTGCAGGAAGCCGCTGTCGTAGGCGGTGGCGAGGTTGCGGTGGCTGGCGGCGGCCAGCTCGTCCTGCTCCTGGCGCGTGATGCCCCACTCCCTGGCGGTGCGCGCGGCGTGCTCGCCCATGGACAGGCCGGTGCGGGGTTCGGCGTTGCGGGGGATGTCGGGCACGAGGTGGCGCGGGCGTATCCGGGCGATCTCGCGGGCGCGCTCCTTGAACGTCTTCGCCCTGCGCGCCGCCAGCAGCACGCGCCGCAGCTCGTCGTTGAGGCCGAGCGGCGCGTCGCTCGCGGTGTCGGCGCCGCCCGCGACGCCGGACTCGATCTGACCGAGGGCGATCTTGTTGGCGACGGCGATCACGGCCTGGAGCCCGGTGCCGCACGCCTGCTGGATGTCGTAGGCGGGCGTGCGCGCGTCCAGCCGCGAGCCGAGCACCGTCTCGCGGGCCAGGTTGAAGTCGCGGCTGTGCTTGAGCACGGCGCCCGCGACGAACTCGCCGACGGCCCGCTCGCCCTGGAGGTCGTAGCGCTCGACGAGCCCGTCGAGCGCGGCGGTGAGCATGTCCTGGTTCGAGCAGGTCGCGTAGGGACCGTCAGCGCGCGCGAAGGGGATGCGGCTGCCGCCGACGACGGCTACACGGCGCGGGACCTTGGGACTTACCAGGCTGGTGGAACTCATCCTCGCCAGACTCCTGACCTGAAAGTAACCTTACTCGGAAGTAAATTTACGCGAGCCTGAGGAGTTGGGGAATGGCCGACCGTTACCTTCGCTGGACCAACACAGGGCCCGGCCGGTTCCTCTCCCGCCGACTCGGCCTCCCCCAGCCCACACCGCTCCACCGGTGGTCGGCGGAGAGGCCCGTGCTGGAGGGGGGCCCACTGCTGCACCTGACGGCCGCGCACTCGGCGTGCGGGACGGAGGAGCTGGCAACGGCGCTCGGCGGCAGCGGACTTGAGGTCCGCCGCGAAGCCGATCCCAAGACGCGCTGTGCCGCCGTCGTGCTCGACGCTACGGGGGTGCGCGCGGTTGCGGAACTCCGGGGGGTGTACGAGGGGCTGCACCCTGTCATGCGCTCGCTCGCCACCTGCGCCCGCATCATCGTGCTCGGCGCCGTACCGGACCCGCAGGACCACCACCAGGCGGCGGCGCAGCAGGCGCTGGAGGGCTTCGTCCGCTCGCTGGGCAAGGAGGCGGGCGGGGGCCGCACGGCGCAGCTCGTCCGGCTCGCGCCCGGCGCCACCGCGCGCTCCGCCGAGTCGACGCTGCGCTTCCTGCTCTCGCCCAAGTCGGCTTACGTCAGCGGCCAGGTCATCGAGATCCGCGACGCCGAACCCGTCGAAGGCCCGGACTGGACCCGGCCCCTCGCGGGACGCACCGCACTGGTGACGGGCTCGGCGCGCGGCATCGGCGAGTCCGTCGCGGCGACGCTGGCGCGCGACGGCGCGAAGGTGGTGTGCCTCGACGTGCCGCAGGCCGAGGATGACCTGGCGCGGGTCGCCGAGCGGCTGCGGGGGGAGGCGCTGCCCCTGGACATCACCGCCGACGACGCGGCCGAGCGGATCGCCGAGGCGCTGGGCGGCGAACCGCTCGACGTCCTCGTCCACAACGCGGGCATCACGCGCGACCGCAAGCTCGCCAACATGGGCGCCGACCGCTGGGACTCCGTCCTGGAGGTCAACCTCGACAGCGTGCTGCGCACCACCGACCGCCTCCTGAAGGCGGGCGCGCTGCGCGAGGGCACGGGGCGCGTGGTGGCGACGGCGTCCATCGCGGGCATCGCGGGCAACGTCGGCCAGACCAACTACGCGGCCAGTAAGGCGGGCATCGTCGGCCTCGTGCGGGCGCTGGCGCCGAGGGCGGCGGAAGAGTACGGGGTCACGGTGAACGCCGTCGCGCCCGGCTTCATCGAGACGAAGATGACGGCCGCCGTCCCGCTCTTCATCCGCGAGGCGGGCCGCCGCATGAACTCCCACTCCCAGGGCGGCCTCCCCATCGACGTCGCGGAAACCACGGCCTGGTTCGCGAGCCCCTTCTCGGGGGGCGTCAACGGCCAGGTGGTCCGGGTGTGCGGCCAGAGCCTCCTGGGCGCGTAGCGCCCGGTGGAACGGGCGGACTGGGCGACGGCTGCCCCTTCGCCCCCGCGAGGGGCGGGGGCAGGGGTGGATGCCGTCCGCCCTTGTTCCGCCGCGACGGCGGGACGCACGGCGGCCGGGGGCGCTGGGCGATGGGACCCAGCCCGCTCCGGAACGCGGGCGCACCCGGCGACGGGACGCACGGCGGCGAGGAGCACAGGCCCACCCGGCGACGAGGCGCACAGCGGCCAGGAACACAGGCCCACCCGGCGACGAGGCGCACAGCGGCCAGGAACA
>NZ_BAAGSO010000115.1:0-1267 GCF_054782395.1 Streptomyces daliensis
GGGACTGCGAGGGCAACCTCGTCACCCACACCGACCCGGCCGGACACACCACGGCCTACAGCCACACCCACTTCGACATGCCCGCCACCCGCACCGGCCCGGACGGTGCGCGCTACGCCTTCGCCTACGACACCGAACTGCGCCTGACCACCGTCACCAACCCCCAGGGCCTGGAGTGGCGCTACACCTACGACGCGGCGGGACGTCTCACCTCCGAGACGGACTTCAACGGCGCCACCCGCACCTACACCCTCGATGCCGCGGGCCGCCTCACCGCCCAGACCAACGCGCTGGGCCAGACCCTGCGCTACGAACTGGACGCGGCAGGCCGTGTACTGAACCAGCACGACGAGGCCACGGGCGAGGAGACCACCTACACCTACGACCCCGACGGCGCTCTCCTGCGCGCGGCCAACGCCAGCAGTGAACTGACCCTGACGCGGGACGCGCTGGGCCGTGTCCTGTCCGAGACGGTCAATGGCCGCACCACCCGCTACGCCTATGACGCGGCGGGCAACCGCACCCACCGCACCACACCCTCCGGTCTCACCTCCACCTGGACCTATGACGCGGCGGGCCGTGCGGCCACCCTGACCACCGGCGGCCACACCCTCGCCTTCACCCACGACGCGGCCGGCCGCGAGACCCAGCGCGCGGCCGGAGCCGTCACCCTCACCCAGGACTGGGATGCCACCGGCCGCCTCACCACCCAGGCCCTCACCACCAGCCCCGGCGACACCCTTCTCCAGCACCGTGCCTACACCTACCGCCCCGACGGGTACCTCACCGAGATCCGCGAACTGACCACCGGCACCCGCCACTTCGCCCTGGACACGACCGGCCGGGTCACCGGCGTCCAGGCACACGGCTGGAGCGAGACCTACGCCTACGACAGTGCGGGCAACCAGACCCACGCCGAAGCCCCCGCCCACCCCGCACCCGGCGCACGGGAACACACCGGCACCCTCATCCACCGCGCGGGCCGCACCACCTACACCCACGACGCGGCAGGACGCCTGGTCCGCAAGACCCGCAAGCTCCTCAACGGCCAGACCCGCACCTGGACCTACACCTGGAACACCCAGGACCGCCTCACCCAAGCCACCACACCCCTGGGCGAGGAGTGGGCCTATACCTACGATCCGCTTGGCCGCCGCCTGACCAAGACCGGCCCCGACGGCGCATCCCTCACCTTCACCTGGGACGCCACCCGCCTGGCCGAACAGACCACCCGCGACGGCGCCACCACCACCTGGGACCACACCCC
>NZ_BAAGSO010000116.1:0-7772 GCF_054782395.1 Streptomyces daliensis
GCGGTACGGGGGCGGGCGCATGGGTGCCGATGAGGCACCGGTCCACAGCATGGCAACAGCCTCAGGGACCACCGGCCGGAGGTTGGCCACCGGGTGGGAGGGGACGTGGTGGGGTGTCCCCGCAAGTGGTGGCGACGAGTATGTACAGGCAGCCGAAAAGCCGACCCGCACTTGTCGCCGCCCGAGGAGACACCCCGGCACGGCACCGACCCCCACCAGCAGGCAGCCGAAAAACCGACCCGCACTTGTCGCCGCCCGAGGAGACACCCCGGCACGGCACCGACCCCCACCACACACCAACCCCACAACCACCGGCACAAGCCAAGAACCACGCGGCGCCAGCCGCGACGCACCGCAACCACACGCCGCGCCGTAGCCACCGGCCCGCACCCGAACACGGCGCCAAGCCACACGACGGCACCCCCGGACAGGGGTACAAAAATCAGCGCGGGACCCTACGGCACCCACCACACCGGCGAACCGTCCCGCGCAACACCCCCGACGAACGAAGCGCCCCCGTTTCCTTCCGCACCCCGCGAAGGGGAACGGTGGCGGCCCGTGCGCCGAAGCGTGGCCAGCGCCACGAGCGAACCGCACAGGACCAGCAGCGCAGCCAGCCGCAGCCCCGTCTCGTAGCCGTCGAGGAACGCCGCGTCGGGAGTACCCCCGTCGCCCAGGACGTCGCGCTGGCGACGGGCGAGCACCACGCCGACCACGACGATCCCGAACACGCCCGACACCTCGCGCGCCGTGCTGACCAGCCCCGATGCCGTCCCCGAGCGACTCTCGGGCACGTCGGCGAGCGCCGCAACCGTCATGGGCGCGGTGAAAGCGGAGCCCACCCCCATGAGGACCAGTCCGGGCTGGAGGCCCGCGTAGGTGGCGTCGCCGCCCGCCATGGAGACGAGCAGCAGGCCGCACGCGACCATGCCGAGACCGGCGGCGATGACCCGGTGCGCGCCCAGCCGTTTCGAGAGCGGTTCCGCCGCAGGGGTCACCGCGAGCAGCACCACCGCCAGCGGCAGGAAGACCAGCCCGGCCTCGGTGGGGGAGAAGTCGAGGATGCGCTGGAGGTAGAGGGAGGTGAAGAAGAAGACCCCGTTCAGGCCCACCCCCCACAGCATCTGCGCGACCACACCCCCGGAGAGGGTGCGCACCCGGAAGGCCCGCAGGTCGATCAGCGGCAGGAACGTGCGGGCTTCCACGGCGAGGAAGACGAGGCCGGTCACGGCGGCGACGGTGAGGCACAGCGGTACGGGGTCCGTGCGGAACCCCTTCTCGCCGCCTTCGACGAGCCCGTAGGTGAGGAAGTACAGCGCCGTGCCGGACAGCAGCACCCCCGGCACGTCGAGCACCCGCAGCAGTTCGCCCACGCGGCGGGTGTCGCGCGTGGGCGCCGGCACCGCGAGGGCGAGCAGCGCGGCCGTCACACCGAAGGGCAGGTTCAGCAGGAACACCCACTCCCAGCCCCAGTGCTCGGTCACGACGCCGCCGACGACGGGCCCCGAGGCCAGCGCGACGGCGAGCGCGGCCGTCCACACCCCGATGGCGAAGGTGCGCCGCTTCTCCGGTATGTCGCTGGCCACGACGGCGAGCGACGCCGGGATCACACACGCCGCGCCCGCGCCCTGCACGGTGCGCGCCGCGATCAGCGCGGCGCCGCTGTCCGCGAGTCCGGCGAGCGCGGAGGCGGCGGTGAACACGAGCAGCCCGACGACGAGGACGAGGCGCCGCCCGACGAGGTCGCACAGGCGCCCGCACAGCAGCATCAGGGTGGAGAAGCTGAGCACGTAGCTGATGGCCACCCACTCCAACTCCTCGGGAGAGAGGCGCAGTTCGCGCTGGAGCGAGGGCAGCGCGACGTGGACGACGGTGTTGTCCAGCATCGCGACGAAGCCGGACAGGGCGACCATCGCCAGCACGGCGAACGCGCGCGCACGGCCCACGGGCGGCGCTCCTTGAGGGGACGGGCGAACGGACGGGCGGGGGCGGCGGGCCCGCACGCGGACTCTAGGCCCCCGCGCGCCGTCCGGCGCCCCCTCGCGCGGCATTTTCCGCCCCGGTGACAAACGGAACCGCTGCCTTTGTCACTCGGGTAAGCACGCGGGAAACGGCCCGGGGAACGGTGTGAGAATTATCCGTGACGCTTCATCAGAATTTATGGAATGCCGCTGACCTGCGAAGACAGGGTTCACTCAGCATCCGCTTCACAGGTGCCACCGGCAGATTTGTCAATTGCCGCTATTTGCTCGGTCCCTTTGCCTGGTGAGCCTGGGTGTCCCCGTAACGTGGAGGACCTTTTCATGCCCCCCGCATCTTCCCCACAGGATCAACGGCTCACCGATCTGCTGGACCACTGGGCCGGAGCCGGACAGCGCGGAGCCCGACGGGCCTTCACGGCCGTCGAGTTCGGCGACCACGCCTCGGCGGGCACGCACAGATCGCTCACCTGGAGCGGTCTGCGCGGCCGTGCCCTCGCCGTGGCGGAGAGGCTGGAGCGCGCGGCGCTGCCCGGCGACCGTGCGGCGCTGCTGCTGCCGCAGGGGCTCGACTACGTCGCGGCGTTCCTCGGCTGCCTGTACGCGGGCGTGGTGGCGGTCCCCCTGTTCACCCCGGACCTCCCCGGACACGAGGGGCGGCTCGCCGCCGTCCTCGCCGACTGCGAACCCGCCTGCGTGCTCACCGACTCCGGGTCGCTGGAGACGGTGAGCCACTTCCTCGCGGGGCAGGAGCGCGGCGCGCCGCCCGTGCTCACCGTCGACGGGCTGCCGTCCACCGCGTGGGAGCCGCCCGTCGAGCGCAGGGCGGGGCCGGGGGACGTCGCCTACCTCCAGTACACCTCCGGCTCCACCCGCGTCCCCGCCGGGGTGGCACTGACGCACCGCAACGTCGTCGCCAACGCCTCCCAGGCCGTCGCGGTCTACGCGCGCGACGCCGACGCGACGACCACCGTGAGCTGGCTGCCCCTCTTCCACGACATGGGCCTCGTGCTGAGCGTCGCCGCGCCCGTGTTCGGCGGCTTCCCCTCCGTGCTCATGGACCCGGTGTCCTTCCTGGTGCGCCCCGTGCGCTGGCTGCGGCTGATGTCCCGCTACCCGGGCGTCGTCGGGGCCGCGCCCAACTTCGCGTACGACTACTGCGCCTCCCGTGTCACCGAGGACGAGAAGGCGGAGCTGGACCTGACGCGCGTCCGTGTGCTCATCAACGGCAGCGAGCCCGTGCGCCCCTCCACTGTCACCCGCTTCCGTGAGGCGTTCGGCCCCTGCGGGCTGCGCGCCGAGGCCCACTGCCCCTCCTACGGGCTGGCCGAGGCCACCGTCTTCGTGTGCGCCGACCCCTTCGACGCGCCGCCGTCGCGGCTCGCCGTCGACCGCGCCGCGCTCAACGAGGGCAAGGCCGTGCCCGTCGACGAGAGCGACGCGTCGGCGCTGCCGGTGGTGACCTGCGGCGCGCCCGTCGGGCAGCGGCTGCGCATCGTGGACGCGGAGCGCGGCACGGCCGTGCCCGACGGGGAGGTCGGCGAGATCTGGCTCCAGGGGCCCAACATCGGCGCCTGCTACTGGAACCGCCCCGAGCAGAGCGCCGAGACCTTCGCCGCCACGCTGGCGGGCGAGGAGGGCCATTGGCTGCGCACCGGCGACCTCGGTGCCCTGCACGAGGGCGCGCTGCTGGTCACCGGGCGCCTCAAGGACCTGATCATCATCGACGGGCGCAACCACTACCCGCAGGACATCGAGGAGACCGTCCAGCGCGAACTGGCCGTCGTGCGCCGCGACCGCGCCGCCGCCTTCACCGTCCCCGGCGAGTACGGCGCCGAGCGCCTGGTCGTCGTCGCCGAGCGGGGCCGCGACGCCGAGCAGGGCGAGTGCGACAGCGCCACGGCGGCTGACGCGGCCCGCGCCGTCGTCTCGACGGGGCACGGGGTGCGGCTGGCCGACTTCCTGCTGGTGGCGCCCGGTGCGATACCGCGCACCTCCAGCGGCAAGGTCTCCCGCGCCGCCTGCCGGGAGCGCTATCTGGAGGGGAGCCTGCGATGACCGTGCTGACCGGCGACCGGGTGCCGCGCGAGGAACTGCTGCGCATCACGGTCGTCACCAGGCTGTGCGAGCGCTACGGGCTGCGGCCCGAGGAGATCACCGACGACCGTCCGTTCGCTGAACTCGGCCTCGCCTCCGCCGACGCGGTGTCCATCGCGGCCGAGCTGAGCCTGCTCACCGGGGAGCCGCTGCCCGCCACGCTGCTCTGGGACTTCCCGACCCTCGCCCAGCTCAGGCGGCGGCTGACGGAGCTGGCGGAGGGGCGCGGGGCAGGGGAGACCGGGGGCGCGGCGCGGGCAGCCGCCTCCGGCTCCCCCGCCCCGGCATCGGGATCGGGGCCGGGCCCGGGAGCGGCGTCCGCGTCGGTACCGGCACCGGTACCGGTACCGGCGTCCGCACCGGGCGGCGCGGGCGACGGGCACGGCCCCGAGGCCGTTGCCGTCGTCGGGCTGGGCTGCCGCGTCCCTGGCGCGAGCGGCCCCGACGAGTTCTGGCAACTGCTCAGCGAGGGCCGCGACGCCGTCACCGTCGTCCCCGAGGGCCGCTGGGACCCCTTCAGCGCCCCGGACGAGACCGGGGAGGTCAGCCGCCACGGTGGCTTCCTCGACGACGTGGCGGGCTTCGACGCCGAGTTCTTCGGCATCCCGCCCCGCGAGGCCGCCGTCATGGACCCCCAGCAGCGCCTCGTGATGGAGGTCGCCCGCGAGGCACTCGACCACGCGGCCGTCCCCGCCTCCGCGCTCGCCGGAACCGCGACGGGCGTCTTCATCGGCATCAGCGGCAACGAGTACGCGCAGCTCACCACGGCCGAACTCGGCGCCGTCGACGCCTGGACCCCGCCCGGCGCGGCACTGAGCATCGCCGCCAACCGACTCTCCTACGCGCTCGACCTGCGCGGCCCCAGCCTCGCCCTCGACACCGCCTGCTCCTCCTCGCTCGTCGCCGTGCACCACGCCGTGCGCAGCCTCACCGGCCACGAGAGCGACACCGCGCTGGCCGGCGGCGTCAACCTGCTCCTCGCGCCCGCGATCACCCTCGCCTTCCAGCGGATGGGGGCGCTCAACCCCGAGGGCCGCTGCCGCGCCTTCGACGCCGACGCCGGGGGCATGGTGCGCGGCGAGGGATGTGCCGTGGCGGTGCTCAAGCGGCTGTCCGACGCCGAGCGCGACGGCGACCGCGTGCTCGCCGTCATCCGCTCCAGCGCCGTCAACTCCGACGGCCGCTCCAACGGGCTGCTCGCGCCCAACTCCGAGGCACAGCGCGCCCTCCTCGCCCGCGCCCACACCCGCGCGTGCGGTTCGCCCGTGGCGCCGCAGGACATCGACTACGTCGAGGCGCACGGCACCGGCACCGCGCTCGGCGACCCCATCGAGGCGGGCGCGCTCGGGGCGCGGCTCGGCGCGGGCCGCGACAGCGACAAGCCGCTGCTCATCGGCTCCGTCAAGACCAACATCGGCCACCTGGAGGCAGCGGCGGGGATCGCCGGGTTCGTGAAGACGGTGCTCGCGCTGCACCGCGACGAGATCCCGCCCAGCCTCCACTTCCAGCGGCCCAGCCCGCACATCGACTTCGAGGCGCTGGGCCTGCGCGTCGCCGCGGACCCCGAGCCCTGGCCCCGCTACTCCGGGACGGCCACGGCGGGCGTCTCCGCCTTCGGCTTCGGCGGCACCAACGCACACGTCGTCCTCCAGGAGCACCAGCCCCCCGCGCGTCCTGCGCCGCACGGGGACACCGGCGCGGAAGAGCGGCGCGCGCGTGACCAGTCGCGTGACCGGGAGGGCCGCGCGCCCGCACTGCTGCTCCTCGACGGGCCCACCGAGGACCGCACCAGGGAGTACGCGGCCCGGCTCGCCGAGTGGCTCGGCACCCCGCGCGGGCGCGCGACGCACCCGTACGACCTGGGCCGCACCCTCACCGGACGCACCGGGCGTGGCCGCTTCCGCGCCGCCGTCGTCGCGGGCGGCGCGTGTGAGGCGGCCGAGGCGCTGAGCGCGTACGCCGAGGGCCGCCCCACACCGCTGGCCGGAATCGGCGACGGGCAACTGGCGCTGCGCCACACGGGCGGGCCCGTGTGGGTCTTCTCCGGCTACGGCTCGCAGTGGCCCGGCATGGCACGGCGGCTGCTGGCTGCCGAGCCCGCCTTCGCCGCCGCCGTCGACCGGCTGGAACCGCTGCTGCGCGCACACGCCGGACTCTCGCTGCGTGAACACCTGCGCCCCGAAGCCGAGTTGGCGACGACCGATGTCGTGATGCCCGTGCTCTTCGGCATCCAGGTGGCCCTCGCCGAGCTGTGGCGGGCCCACGGGGTGGAGCCCGCGGCCGTCGTCGGGCACTCCATGGGCGAGGTGGCCGCGGCCGTCGCGGCGGGCGGCCTGGACGCGGAGGACGGGGCGCGCGTCATCGCGCTGCGCTCGCGGCTGCTGGCCCGGCTGACGGGCGGCGCGATGGCCGCCGTCGAGCTGGCGGCGGCGGAGGTGCGGGCCCTCGCCGAACGCTTCCCCACCGTCGAACTGGCCGTGCACGCCTCGCCGACGCAGTGCGTCGTCACCGGCTCCGACCAGGACATCGACGGGATCGTCCGGCACGTCACCGAGCGCGGCGGGCTCGCCCGCGCGCTGCCGGTCACGGTGGCGGGGCACTCCCCGCACGTCGATCCGCTGCTGCCGGAACTGACGGCGGGGCTGGCGGACTTGTGCCCTCAGGCCCCTGCCGTGCCCTTCTACTCGACGGTGCTGGACCCGACGGTGCTGGACCCGACGGTGCTGGACTCCTCCCGCGACCCTGCGGCGCCCGAGCCCCCGGTCTTCGACGCCGACTACTGGGCCGCCAACCTGCGGCGCCCCGTGCGCTTCGCGCAGGCGGTGACGGCGGCGGCCGAGGACGGGCACCGCACCTTCGTCGAGATCTCCCCGCACCCCACCCAGCTCCACCCGCTCTCCGAGACACTGCGCGCGGCGGACGCCGGTGCCTCGCTGCTCGTGCCCACGCTGCGCCGCGACGGCGACGACGCGCGCACCTTCCGCACCGCGCTGGCCACCCTCTACGCGCACGGCGCCGAGCCGCGCACGGGGGAACTCCACCCGGGCGGGCGGGTGGCCGACGTACCGGCGCCGCCGTGGCGGCACCAGCAGCACTGGGTCCCGACGCCGGTGCGCCGGGTGGCCGACACCGCCCACTCCGGCGCGCCCGGCGCGTGGCCGCACCCCGAACCGCTCGACGCGGCGCCGCTTCCGGCGGGCGAGGGAGCGGAGGAGGGAGAGGGGCGCGGGGTGTCCGGGCCGCGCACCGTGCTGGAGCGGCTGGCCGAAGGGGCGGCGCAGATCCTCGGCTTCGCGGCCGGACAGCTCGACCCACGGCTGCCCCTGGGCGAGTTCGGGCTCGACTCCCTGATGGCCGCGCGCATCCGCACCTTCGTGGAGCGCGAGTTCGATGTCACCGTTCCGCTGGAGGTGCTGCTGCGGCAGGGGACGCTGGAAGGCGTGGCGGCCTGGCTCGCGGAGGCGACGGTCGAAGCGGGGGCCGAGAGCGAGGCGGAGGGGGAGGCGGAGGGGGAGGCGGAGGGGGAGGCGGAGGGGGAGGAACCGGTCGCCGTGCTTCCGGGCCCGCTCTCGTCGGCGCCCGCCTCCGCGCCCGCTGCCGCTGTCCGGGTACGGGCCGGGTCCTTCGCCGGGCGCGTCCTTCCCCGCGACGACGCCGAACGCGCCGTCTCCCGCGCTTGGCAGTCCCTCTTCGGCG
>NZ_BAAGSO010000116.1:7930-27765 GCF_054782395.1 Streptomyces daliensis
CGTCGCCCTGCTGCGGCGCCCCGCCACAGTCGAGAAGGTCGCCGAACGGCTGCGCCCGTACCTGGAGGACACGGGCACGGGGAAGGGTACGGGGACCGGTACTGGCACCAGCACCGGCATCCTGCGCCCGCTGCCGGGGGGCGGCGCACGAGCGCCCCTCTTCCTCGCCCATCCGGCGGGCGGCACCACCGCCGTCTACCGCCCCCTGGCCCAGCGCCTCGGCGCCCCCGGACCGGGGCGGCCCTGCGTCGGCCTGGAGCGGCTGCCCGAGCTGCCCTCGGTCTCCGAACGCGCCCACGAGTACGCCCGGGTCATCCGCGAGGCCGAGCCCGAGGGCCCCTGGACGCTGGGCGGCTGGTCCTACGGCGGGCTGCTCGCGCAGGAGACGGCGCGGCTGCTGACCGAGGCGGGCGGCACCGTGCGCGCGCTCGTCCTCATCGACACGGTGCTGCCCCTCCCCGCACCGGGGCTGCCGCCGCTGGCGGAGGCACGCCGCAGGTTCGCGGCCTTCGCGGAGTACGTGGAGGCCACGTACGGGCACCCGCTGCCCCTCCCGTACGAGGAACTCGCGCTCATGGACGACGCGGGCCAGGTCGATCTCGTCGTCAAGGCGCTGGAGCAGGCCGTCGACCCGCCCGCCGCCGTACTGGAGCACCAGCGCACCTCGTACCTCGACCTGCGCAGCGGCGAGCGGCACACGCCTCACCCGTACGGAGGACGCACCCTCCTGCTGCGGGCGACGCAGGAGGCGCCGCACAGCGTGCGGGACGAGCGGTACACGCGCACGGACGAGGCGCTGGGCTGGGACGCGTACTGCTCCGACCTCACCGTCGTGCCCGTGGAGGGGCACCACCTCTCCCTGCTCGACCCGCCCGCCGTCGACACCCTCGCCCGCCACCTCACCGCCTACCTCGAAGGGTGACCCCGCCATGCCCCGGCCAGCCCCGTCCCCGTCCCCGTCTTCGTCCCCGTGCCCGGTTCCCAGAACCCGTGGCCGGCACCGTGCGCCGCGCCGCTCCCGCGCCGTCGTGCTCGCCGTCGTCTTCGTGACGACGGCGGGGCTCGGTGCCCTCCCCGTCACCGCCTCCGGCGCGCCGGGCGGCGAGTCCGCCGCCTCCGCCACCTCCGGCAGGACCGGCGGGCCCTCGGCTGTCGGCACCACGGTCGCGGGCGGCGCCCGTGTGGTCTCCGAGGAGTGGACGGACGAGCGCACCGTCGAGCTGAAGGTCGAGTCACCGGCCGTGGGCAAGACCCTGCCCGTGCGGCTGCTGCTCCCCACTGGGTGGAAGGACCGGCCCGACCGCACCTGGCCCGTCCTCTACCTTCTCCAGGGAGCGCACGACGACTACACGTCCTGGACGCGCGAGACGGACATCGAGAGCTTCACGGCGGACAAGGACGTCATCACCGTCATGCCGGAGTCGGGCCCGACGGGCATCCCCACCGCCTGGTGGAACAGCGGGCGCGGCGGCCCCGACTACGAGGCGTTCATCCTGGAGGAGGTCACCGCGATCCTGGAGGCGAGCTACCGCGCGGGCGACGCGCGTGCCGTCGCCGGAGTGTCGACCGGCGGCTACGGCGCCATGGCCTTCGCCTCCCGGCACCCCGGCATGTTCGGGGCAGCCGCCGCCTACAGCGGCATCCTGCACACCCGGCTCCCCTCGGTACCCACCCTCCTCTTCGCGATCGTGGCCCGCGAACTGCTCAGCCCGCTGTCCATGTGGGGCAGCCCCCTCTTCCAGAGCGACAACTGGAAGGCCCGCGACCCGTACGCGCAGGCCGAGAAGCTGCGGGGCACCGAGCTGTACATCTCGGCGGGCACCGGCATCGTCGGCGGCGGGGACGACGACCCGCTGGACGGGAAGATCCTGGAAAGCTCCGTGTGGCCCACCACGAAGTCCTTCACCAACCGTCTGGAGGACCTGGACATCCCCGCCACCGTCGATCTCTACACCGGGGGCGCGCACGCGTGGCCGTACTGGCAGCGGGAGTTCCACGACTCCTGGCCCGAGCTGGCCAAGGGCCTGGGGCTGCCCGCGTCTCCGTCTCGAGGCTGACAGCCTCGGGACGGAGGCGGAGGACGATCTCCCACCCGTATCGTGGCTCGCCTGATGCCGGGTAGGTGCAGGGGCGGAGCAGGACATGTGAGTCGTCCCCTGCGGAAGGGCGGGCAAGGTGAGGGTCCTCGGCGGGCCGCGGCAGCAGTCGGCGAGCACACGCGAACGGGCGGACGGGGAGAACGCGGGCGAGGAGAAGAACGCGGACGGAGCGGACGCGGGCGAGGAGAAGAACGCGGACGGAGCGGACGCGGGCGGGGAGAAGAGCGAGAACGGAGCGGGCGCGGGCGGAGAGCGTACGGCGGAGGGTGCCGGTGACACGGCGGCCACCGGCCCCGCGTCCGCCCCTGCCCCCGGCTCCGATCTCGCCGGCCGCCGCGAGACCGCCCGCCGCGTCCTCCGCCGCGCCGCCACCCCCGCACAGGCGCCGCACCCGCCGCTCAAGCCCGCGCCGGGTGCCTATCGCGCCGCCCTGCGCCGCACCCCGGCCTCCATCTGGAACGACGACGTCTCGGACTGGGCCGCGGCCCTCACCTACTACGCCATACTCGCGCTGCTCCCCGCGCTGTTGGTGACCGTCACCCTCATCGGCCTGGCCAGCCCGGCGGCGACGCAGGACCTCATCGATCAGATCGTGTCCCTCGCCCCCGCCGACGCGGGGCACGCGCTGCGCGGCGCGCTGGAGGACATGGCGCACGAGCGGTCCGCGTTCTGGCTGCTGGCGGGCGCCGGCACCGTCAGCGCGCTGTGGTCGGCTTCCAGCTATCTCGCCGTGTTCCGCCGCGCCCTGCACGGCATGCACCGGGTCAAGGACAGCCGCCCGGCCCTGCGCAAGGCGCACTTCATCGTGCTGACGGCCCTGGCGCTGCTGGCCCTGCTGGTCACCAGCGCCGTGGTGCTCGTGGTCAGCGGGCCGCTGGCGCGGACGCTGGGCGGCTGGTTCGGGACGGGCGATGCGGGTGCGGCCACCTGGTCCCTGCTGAAGTGGCCCTTCCTGCTGTGCCTGGTGGCGCTGCTGGTGCTCGTGCTCTTCCGCTCGGGCCCGCCGGTCTCCCGCGCGATGTACCACGGCGCCCCTGGCGGGGTCCTCGCCGTGCTGCTGTGGCTGGTGGCCTCGGCGGGCTTCGCGCTGTACGCCTCCCACTTCGCCGCGTACAGCCGCCTGTACGGCTCGCTCGCGGGCGTCGTCGTCTTCCTCATCTGGCTGTGGTTCTCGAACCTGGCGCTGCTGACCGGCGCCCAGTTCAACGCCGAGCTGACGCGCGTGGCGTCCCCCGCCGGGGAGCCCGATGCCGGTAGGAACGGGGGTGACGAACCCATATCGGACGCGCCGTGCATACCGTCCGTGCCGCCCGCACAGAGCACGCGGCACACGGAGCACACGCGGCGCGCACAGGAGTAGCCCATGAGCGTCGCCCTGGCCCTGTTCACCGCCGATCTGCGGCTGCACGACAACCCCGTGCTGCGTGCCGCGCTCTCGGGCGCGGACGAGGTGGTGCCGCTGTTCGTCCTGGACGAGGGGGTGCGGGCCGCGGGATTCGACGCGCCCAACCGTCGCGCGTTCCTCGCCGACTGCCTGGCCGATCTCGACGCGGGCCTGCGCGAGCGGGGCGGGCGGCTGGTGGTGCGCGAGGGGGATGCCGTCGCCGAGACGGCGCGGGTCGCGGCGGAGGCCGGCGCGCGGGACATCCACGTCGCGGGCGGCGTCAGCGGCTACGCACTGCGCCGCGAGGAGCGGCTGCGCGAGGAGCTGGAGGGGCAGGGGCACCGCCTGCGGGTCCACGACGCCGTGGTCACCGCGCTCCCGCCGGGCGCCGTGACCCCGCAGGGCCGCGATCACTTCGCCGTCTTCACCCCGTACTTCCGGCGCTGGGAGCGGGAGGGGCAGCGCTCGGTCATGGGGGCGCCGCGCGTGGTGCGGGTGCCCGAGGGGGTGCGGTCGGCGCGGGTGCCCGCGCGGTCCGGGGTGAAGGGTGCATCGCCGGGGGTGGCCAAGGGCGGCGAGAGCGAGGGCCGAAGGCGGTTCACGGCCTGGCGCAAGGGCCCGCTGAACGCGTACGAGGACCGGCACGACGACCTCGCGGGCGACGCCACCTCGCGGCTCTCGCCGCATCTGCACTTCGGCACGCTCTCGCCCGTCGAACTCGTGCACCGGGCGCGTTCGGCGGGCGGCGCGGGTGCCGAGGCGTTCGTACGGCAGTTGGCCTGGCGTGACTTCCACCATCAGGTGCTGGCGGCCCGGCCCGCGTCCTCGCACGAGGACTACCGCGGCCACCGCGACGACTGGCGCGGCGACGGCGAGGAGGCCGACGCCTGGCGGGAGGGGCGTACGGGGTATCCCGTCGTGGACGCGGCGATGCGGCAGTTGCGGCACGAGGGGTGGATGCACAACAGGGGGCGGCTGCTGGCGGCGAGCTTCCTGACGAAGACGCTGTACGTGGACTGGCGCGTCGGCGCCCGGCACTTCCTGGAACTGCTGGTGGACGGGGACGTCGCGAACAACCAGCTCAACTGGCAGTGGGTGGCGGGCACGGGCACCGACACCCGCCCCAACCGGGTCCTCAACCCGCTGTCGCAGGCCCGGCGCTTTGATCCGGACGGCACGTACGTGCGGCGCTGGGTGCCCGAACTCGCCGGCGTCGAGGGGTCTGCCGTCCACCAGCCCTGGAAGCTGCCCGCCGAGCGCCGCGAGAAGCTCGACTACCCGGAGCCCCTCGTGGACCTCGCCGACGGCCTGGCCCGCTTCCGCCGCGCACGCGGCCTGGACTGACCGCGCCGCGGCCGGTTTTTCTCCGCGCGGCGGGCGATGAGGCGATGAGTTCTCCGTGTGTCCCAGGTCTCTTCTTCGACGGCACGACACGCCCTGGAGAGGACACCGCCATGACATCGCCGACCTTCGACCCGGCCGCCACCCCTGCATCCTCCCCTTCCGACGTCCCCGCTCCCAGCACCGCGGCCAGGCCCGGCCGCAAGACGAACATCGCGCTGTGGACGTTCCAGATCCTCACCGCCGCGCTCATGTTCAACGGCGCGGTGATCAAGTACCTGGCGAGCGAGGAGACCGTGGAGGCGTTCGCCAAGTTCGGAGTCGGCGACTGGTTCCTCTACTTCATCGCGACCGCCGAACTCGTCGGCGGGATAGCCCTCCTGATCCCCCGCCTGGCCGGTGCCGCGGCCTGCGCCTTCGCGCTGATGATGGTGGGCGCCGCCATCAGCGAGGTCCTGGTGCTGAAGAGCGGCATGCTGGCGGGCCCGCTGGTGACGCTGGCGGTCGTCTCCTTCATCGCCTGGGGCCGCCGTGACAGTACCCGGGACCTGGTCAGGCAGCTCAGCTCCCCGCTCCGCCGCGCCTGACCGTCGACGGCCGGTGTGGTGGCCGCGTACCCGACCGGTACGCGGCCACCACACCGGCCGTTGGCATGCGCCCGCCACGCGCCATGCGCCATGCGCCATACGCCACGCGGGGCGCGGCGGTCAGCGGGCCAGCGTCGCGCGGATGCTCTTGCCGCCGCCCGGCGGCGAGAGGGTCACGGCCACCTCGGCCGCCAGATGACGGACCAGCGGCCAGCCGAAACCACCCGAGGCCCCCTTCAGATCGGCGGGCCGCTCGTGCGGGGGAGTGGCCGACGGGTCGCGTACGACGACGTCGACGGTCCCCTTGCCCGCGTACAGCTTCAGGGACGTGAGTCCTCCGGCGTGCCGGAGCGCGTTGGTGACGAGTTCCGAGACGACGAGCAGCACGGTGTCCGTGGTTTCCGGGGTCGGCTGCGGGGAGAGCGCGTGCAGGAAGTCGCGTGCGAGATCACGGGCCTGCGCCGCCGTGCCAGGGCGGCCGGGCACAGGACGAGGTCCGGTCCCACGCTGTGCTGTGGTCTCCGGGGCGTGCATGCTTCTCACTCCACTCGATGGACGACGATCCTTTGCGGTGCGTCCCTGGGGCGCATGCCCGTACATGCCGTCAGCTAACGCCATCGTGCCCTACGGACCGCCGCGGAAGTGCCCCGGCCCCTCCCCGCCGGAGGCTTTCGCGGACGGTCCGGGTTAGCGTGTCGCGTCTTGAGACCTCGGACCGATGGGCAGAATGCCCGAGACCGTCACCACAAGGAGCGCCCATGGATATGAGCTTGGAGGCGTTGCTGGAGCAGATTCGCGAACGGGGGAACTACCGGACCCTTCAGGAGGCGGCCGGTGCCACGCAGGCCGTGCTCGAAACCCTCGGCGCGCACCTCGTGGACGAGGACCGTGCGCGGCTCGCCACATTTCTCCCGCAACTTTGCGCACCCCTGCTCACCCCTGCCCCGTCCGCCCCGCCCCGACCGTCCTCGACGGCTCCGGGAGCGATGAAGGGGCCGCCGCCGGGGAGCGAGCCACTGACGTTCCAGGTCTTCCTGGACAAGGTCGGCACCCGGCACGGCGGCAGCCCCGAAACCGCCCGCAGAGACGCGGACGCCGTGCTCTCCGTCATCGCGGAGAGAGCGGACGACAAGCTCATCCGCCGCATTCTGGACTGGCTCCCGCCGGGCCACGCGGCCCTCTTCGGCCTTCCCGAGCCCGGCTGAGCCGGGCCGTGCCGGGCGGCGTCCGCCGCGCGGCGACGGTCCGTACTTGGCCTGGATCGGGGTGGCCGAAGAGGAGACCCTCCCAGGAAGAGGAGAGTCTGCTTCGGCCGGACCCGCGCCCGCAGGCGGTCGCCGGGGCGCCGGATGATGGAGTGAGCGGGACGGGCGGACCAGGGAAACCACCGTGGCCACCAGGGCCGCCGGGACCGGCGGAGCCGCCGTGACCACCGGAGCCGCCGTGACCAACGGCACTGCCGGGACCACCGACGACACGTGAGGAAACGCCGATGGCGGGTAGGGCGAGCCCTATGCCAGGACGACTGAGCACATGGGACAAGGCCGCCTTCCGCGCCGTCGCCACCCGCGACTGGCCGAAGGCCGAGGGCGTGCTGCCACGGCTGAGCCGCAGCGCCGACCACAACAAGCTGTGGATGGGTGTCGCCGCCGGGATCGTGGTCTCCGGGATCGGGGGCCCGCGCGCCCGGCGCGGCGCGGTGCGCGGACTCGCCTCGCTGGCCGCGGCTTCGGCGGTGGTCAACACCGTCGCCAAGTGGTCGGTGCGCCGCAACCGCCCCGTCCTCGACGCCGTTCCCGTCATACGGCAGCTCCAGCGCCAGCCGCGCACCACCTCCTTCCCGTCCGGCCACTCCGCCTCGGCTGCGGCGTTCGCGACCGGCGTGGCCCTGGAGTCGAAGGGCTGGGGAGCGGCGGTGGCGCCGGTGGCGGCCTCCGTCGCGTTCTCGCGCGTCTACACCGGCGTGCACTACCCGAGCGACGTCCTCGCGGGCGTCGCCATAGGCGCGGCGACGGCGTTCACCGTACGCGCTGTGCTCGCGCGCCGCCCGCAGATCCCGCCCGCGCAGCCGCTCGTGGAGGCCCCCGCGCTGCCCGAAGGCGGCGGCCTGTCCGTCGTCGTCAACCCCGGCTCCGGCTCCGCCGCCTTCGCGGAGGAGGTGCGCGGCGCGCTGCCCGAGGCCGAGCTGATGATGTGGGAGCCGGAGTCGGGACCGCTGTCCGAGGTGCTGGACAAGACGGCGCAGAAGGCGGCCGAGTCCGGTGGCGCGCTCGGCGTGTTCGGCGGCGACGGCACCGTCAACGTGGCGGCCCGTCTCGCGCAGCAGCACGGGGTGCCGCTGGCGGTGCTGCCGGGCGGCACGTACAACCACCTCGCACAGGACCTCGGCATCCACGCCTCGGCCGACGCGGCGCGCGCCGTCGAGAACGGCGAGGCCGTCGCCGTCGACCTCGCCCGCTTCAGCCCGGGCCCCGGCAGCGCCGAGGGCGACGAGACGCCCGGACACTTCCTGAACACCTTCAGCCTGGGCTCGTACGGCGAACTCGTGGAGGTACGGGAGCGCTGGGCGGGCCGCATCGGCCCCTGGGCGGCCGGAGTGGTGGCCGCGCTGCACGTGCTGCGCACCTCCCGCCCGTTCGAGGCGACGGTGAACGGCAGGAAGCGCTCGCTGTGGCTGCTGTTCGTGGGCAACTGCTCGTACAACGGCTTCGCCACGGGATCCGTCAGGCGCTACAACCTGTCCGACGGCATGCTCGACATCCACGTCGTGCGCGGCGGCCACTGGGCCCGTACCCGGCTGGTCGCGGCGGCGCTGACGGGGCTGCTGCACCGCTCGCCCGTGCACGCCGCCGCGCGCGGGCGGCGGCTGCGGATCACGGGGATCTCCGAGGGCACGATCTGCGCCTTCGACGGCGAGACGGCCCCCGCGCCCCGGGACATGCTCCTCGACAAGGAGGACCGCGCCCTCACCGTCTACCGGCCCCTGCCGCAGTGGCTCAGCGGGGGCCCGCTGGCGCGGGGTGACAGCGCGGTCTGACGTGGTGCTCCGACGGAGTGTTCTGACGGGGGCGTCCGACGCGGTGGTCCGGCGCTGGTCCGACGGGCGCGTGCTGTGGGCCGCCCGGACCCGGCGGCCGTCCGTTCAGCGGACCCTTCGGGCCGACCGTTCCTCCGGGACGAGGCGGTCCACGCGGACCCGGACCGAGGCGACCGGTATGCCGGTCAACAGTGCCGTGCGCGCCGCGACATGGCGCCGTACGGCGGCGCAGAGCGCGGCGAGGTCGGCGGGGTAGGGCAGGGCGAGGCGCACGGTGACCACGGCTCGGCCGCGCCGCACGACGGCGCGGCCCCTGGCGCCTGTCCCGTCCGTCCCGTCAGCCTCGTCCGTCCGGCCTCGCGGCCCCCGGTCCTCCCGCGTCCACCGCTGGACGGCCTCCTCGGCGGCGCGCGCGGCGACGCGGCCGACGACCCGTTCGGCGATCACGGTCGCGCCACGCGCGGGTGCGGGCACGGGCGGGGACGTCGGCGCGGGCGGGACCGGATGCGCGGGCGGGGGAGCGGGGGTGGTGGGTTCGTCCGTCACCGCACGCGGGTCTCGGTCTCTTCCTCCGCCTCGTCGTCGGGCAGCCGGACGTCGATGACCGAGACGTTGACCTCGACGACCTCCAGCGCCGTCATGCGCTCGACGGCCGCGATCACGTTCTCGCGCAGGGCCGCAGCCACGTCGGCGATCGGCACCCCGTACTCCACGACGATGTCGACGTCGATCGCGGTCTGCCGCTGGCCGACCTCCACCTTCACGCCCTGTGCCACGTCGGGGCGGCTTCCGGGGACGCGTTCGCGTACGGCGCCGAGCCGCCGTGCCAGCCCGCCGCCGAGCGTGTGGACGCCGGGCACCTCGCGGGCCGCCATACCGGCGATCTTCTCGACGACGCCGTCCGCGATGCTCGTCCGCCCACGGGTCGCGGGCGGCGTGTCCGCGCCGGGCGCGCTCTCCTGGACGGTCGTCGCGCTGCCGCCGGACTTGCGCAGCGTGCCGCCTCCCGCGTTGCCGCCGCCTCCGGTGGTGCCGGTGCGGCGGTTCTCAGGGATGCCGGGGACGCCGGGTACTGCGCCCGTTTCCGAGGCGCTGGTGCCCGCGCCCTGCGGGTCGTTGACCGACGGTGGTGGTGTCTGTGGGGCCATGGCTGTCTCCTCGCTCCTCGGGGCCCGGACAGTGCGCGCGCTGTGCGTTGCGCGGTGCGCGGTGCCGCTCTCGCGGGCCCCTGTGACGGCCGGGCGGGACGTGTCCCGTCGACCCGGCCCTTCCTCGTGCGGCTCTGTACGGCTCTGTACGGCTCTGCGGAGAGGTGCTGCGGTGCGCGTTACTCGGTGGAGCGCGAGCCCCCGGGGTGCCGCGAAAGCCACCCCGTAAACCTGCCCGCCCTGCCCGTCCTGCCGGTCCTGCCCGCCCTGCCCGTCCTGTCCGCCTTCGCGGGCCTGGCGGCCTTCGTCCTCCCGTCGGGCCGCGTGCGGCGGTTCCACCAGTGGCGGCGCGGCGGGTGCAGCGCACGGCCCAGCCTGCGGCCCAGCAGCAGATAGCCGAGCACGGCGCCCGCGCTGTTGAGCAGCACGTCGTCGATGTCGAAGGCGCGCCCGGTGACCAGCGTGCCCTGGACCAGTTCCACCGCGAGCATCACCAGCCCCGTGGCCAGCGTCACCCGCAGCAGGCCGCGTGCGCGCGGCAGCAGTACCGGGAGCAGGAGCCCGAACGGCACGCCCAGCAGGATGTTGCCGCCCAGTTGCTTGACCGTGTCGCGGAAGGCGGGCTGGTCCAGGTAGGCGCGTATCGAGTCGCCGGGGTGGAGGTTGCTGTGCGTGAACCGTTCGGAGGCGGCCGAGGGCTCCAGCGTCAGCCGCGACAAGACGACCGCGAAGGCCACCATCCCGGCGAACGCCACCAGCATCGCCAGCACCCGCACCAGGAGGGGCGCCCCGCCGCGCCGCCCAGCTCCAGCTCCGGCCCTGGACCTGGCCCTGGTCCCGGAGCCGTGCTCCTCGGGCGGGCCTCCGGAGGTCATCGTCGCCTTGCCGTTCAGGACCGTGCGAGCCATCAGGCACCCCCGGTGTCGGTGTCGGCGTTCCATGCCACGCGTTACCCCTGTTGGCCATGACCATGCCCAGCGGGTCGAGAGCGGCCGGGCCGGAAGGCCCTCCCCCGGATACGTCAACTGGCCGTGCCAGACTGCGCGTTCAGGGGGACATCCAGGAACGGAGGCACCGCCGGAGGCGTCGGTGCGGGGGTCACTCTCGGGCTGTTCGCCGCGTGGGCGGCGCACGACGCCGAGGAGGTCGCGACGGGCCCGCGCTGGATCGCGGCCCGGCTGCCCGAACTGCGCGAGCGCCTGCCGTCGGTGCCGGAACGGGTATGGCGCGCACTGGAGGGCGTCGACGCGCGGGAGTTCGCGGTGGCGGTCAGCGGAGTGGGCCTCGTCGTCGCCGCGGCGGCGGCCGACGGACACCGTACGGGCGGCAGGTCCGGCTTCTACCAGTCCACGCTCACCGGGTTCGGCCTCCACGGAGTCGTCCATCTCGCGCAGGCCGCCGCGGTACGGGGATACACGCCAGGGGTGGCGACCACCCCGCTGGTGGTGCTCTCCTTCACGCTCTGGGCGCGCGGCAGGCTCCGGCGCGCCGGGGTGCTGCGGGCCACCCGCGTGCGCGAGGCGATGGGCGGGCTCGCCATGGCGGGGCTCGTCACGGTGGCGTCGCACGCCGTGGCCGGGCGGGTCACGCGACGCCGGGGCTGACGGCCGGGCGGCGGCCCCCGGGCACCGGGGCCCCGGCGGGCGGGGCGGGACTCGCCGCGCAGGTCAGGGCTTCCCCGGCCGGGTGCGAGGGGCGACGTGGGGTTACGGTCGGCAGACGGGACGCGTGTGGCGCCGCACCCCGAGCGCGGCGCCCACCCCCTGAACCTGCCGCCCTGCACTCCCACGAGACCGGAGCCCCACCCGCACCATGCGCCTGCTGCTGATCCGACACGGCCAGACCACCTCGAACCTCTCCCACTCCCTCGACACCGCCGCACCGGGGCCCGGCCTCACCGGGCTCGGCGAGCGGCAGGCGGCGGCGCTCCCGGCCGCCCTCGCCGCCGAGGACGTCGGGGCCCTGTACGTCTCCACGCTCACCCGCACTCAGCTCACGGCCGCGCCGCTCGCGGCGGAGCGCGGCCTGACGCCCGTCGTCAGGGACGGGATCAGGGAGCTTGCGGCGGGTGAGCTGGAGATGCGCAATGACGAGGAGGCGATCGAGGCGTATCTCACCACCGCCTTCGCCTGGTCGGCGGGGGACACGGAGCTGCGGATGCCGGGCGGGGAGAGCGGAGCCGAGGCGCTGGGGCGGTTCGACGAGGTGGTGGAGGAGGCGGCCGTCGCCGCCTCAGGAACGGGGACGGCGGCGCTCGTCAGCCACGGCGCGGCCATCCGCATGTGGACCGCTGCCCGTGCCTGGAACGTGGACGTGACGTTCGCCGCCGAGCACCCGCTGAGCAACACCGGCGTGGTCGTCCTGGAGGGCGAGCCCGGCAAGGAGTGGCGGGCGCTCTCGTGGACCGGCGTCGCCATCGGCGGCCCCGGGGTCGAGGACGCGGGCGCGGACGGCGCCGCGGCGCACGTCGTCACGGACCCGCAGCCGCCGAACTGAGCGGGGCGGGGGCCACGGCCACGCGGGGAGCGCACGTGGCGGGTGTGCCCGACCGGCCGCCACGGGGCCGGAGTTGCCCTGGTGTGCTGAGGGAGCGTCGGCAGTAGGGTGCTCGCGTTCGAGGTCCCCGGAGGGCTGCCGAGCCCTCATGACGAGGAGGGCTCATGCGCGTACGTCCCCGTTCCTGGCTGTTCCCGGCGCTGGCCGTTTCGACGACGCTCACGGCGGCGCTGATCGTCGTGCCCCAGTCCGGCGGGCAGGGCCCCGAGCGGGCCGCCGCCGCTACCACGACCGCCGTCCGCGAAGGGCCGGAGAACCCGGCGAACCCGAGGACCCCGAGGACCCCGAGGACCCCGGAGAAGCGTCCCGGCAAGGCCGAGCCCGACGCGCACGACGTCGTCCTCGCCGTGCACGGCGGCGCCGGAACGGCACTGGACAGGGACGAGACGACCCCCGCGCAGGAGAAGGCGTACCGCGACGGGCTGACCGAAGCGCTGCGCGCGGGCCAGAAGGCGCTGCGGCGCGGCGGCGACAGTGTGCGCGCCGTGGAGGCCGCCGTACGCGAACTGGAGGACAACCCCCTGTTCAACGCGGGCAAGGGCGCCGTCTTCAACGAGGACGCGGGCCACGAACTCGACGCCTCCGTCATGCGCGGCTCCGACCTGGCGGCGGGCGCGGTCGCGGGCGTACGGCATGTGCGCAACCCGATATCGGCGGCCCGGCTGGTCATGGAGAAGACCAAGCACGTGATGCTCGCGGGGGAGGGTGCCGACGACTTCGCGGCCCGCAACGGCCTGCCGACGGTCACCCAGGACTACTACTGGACGCAGAAGCGCTGGGACGAGCTGATGAGGGCCAAGGCGGCCGAGAAGAAGAACGGGCGGGGAGCGGAGGGTACGGACGGCGGGTCAGCGACCAAGGGCACCGTGGGCGCCGTCGCCGTGGACGGTGAGCGGGACATGGCCGCCGCGACCTCGACCGGCGGGCTGACGAACAAGATGGCGGGCCGGGTCGGCGACTCACCCGTCGTCGGCGCCGGTACGTACGCCGACAACCGTACGGTCGCGGCCAGCGCCACCGGCGCGGGCGAGGTCTTCATCCGGGGCGCCGCCACCTCGGCCATCTCCCACCTGATGGAGTTCGGCGACAAGGACCTGGCCCCCGCCGCCTACGAGGTGCTGATCGAGCGGCTGCCGGAACTGGGCGGCGAGGGCGGGGTGATCGCGCTGGACCGCGACGGCGAGTTCGACGCACCGCACAGCAGCCCCGGCATGCTGCACGGGTATCTCACTGAGGACGGTGACATCACCACCAAGATCTTCCCGGACGAGGCCCCGCCCAACAGCTGAGCACCGAGCGCCCGCGGCCCCACACCGCACCCCCCACACACACAAGGAGAAACCCCGTGCCCGCACCCGCACACCGGGAGTCCGCCGCCGACACCGTCCTCACCGGAGCCCGCGTCCGCACGCTCGACCCGGAGCGGCCCTGGGCGAGCGCCGTCGCCGTCAGGGACGGGCGGATCGCCGCCGTGGGCGAGGCACACGACGTACGGGACTGGCGCGGCCCGCGCACCACCGTGCTCGACCTCGCGGGCGCCACCCTCGTCCCCGGCCTCGTGGACAGCCACAGCCACCCGGTCTGGGGCGTCGAGATGGCCACGGGCGCCGACCTGTCCGGTTGCCGCGACCTGCCGTCGCTGCGCGCGGCTCTCGCGGACGCGGCCCGCGCCGCGCGCCCCGGTGCGTGGGTGCAGGCGTGGGGCCTGGACCACAACGCGTTCGGCGGGCGCCCCGTGCACCGGGACCTCGTCGAGGACGCGCTCGGCGGCGCGCCCGCCCTCATCCGCCTCTACGACGGCCACTCGGCCCTGGTCAACGGTCCAGCGCTGGAGGCCGCCGGCATCGACGGGCCCCGCGACTTCGACCAGCGCGCCTCCGTCGTCTGCGACGCCGAAGGGCGCCCGACGGGCCACCTCGTCGAGCACGCGGCCATGGAACTGCTCCGGCCCGTGCTGCCGCGCCCGACCCCCGAGCAGCGCAGGGCCGCACTGGTCACATCCCTGCGCGAGATGGCAGCCGCCGGGCTGACGGGCGCCCATGTGATGGACCTTCAGGAGGACGTGCCCGCACTGCTCTCCGGTATCGAGGAGGGGGAGGAGGGCGCCGGTGTGCTGCCGGTGCGGCTGCGCATCGCGCCCTGGTGCATGCCGGGCGACGGCGCCGAAGCACTCGACCACCTCGTCGCACTCCAGGGCAGGGGCGGCCGGCACTGGCGGATCGAGGGCGTCAAGTTCTTCATGGACGGCACCGTCGAGGGCGGCACCGCGTGGCTGGAGCACGCCGACTGCCACGGCCAGGGCACCCACGCGTTCTGGCCCGACCCGCGCGACTACGCGCGCGCCGTGCGCCACCTGGCCCGCGCCGACGTGCGGACCGCGACGCACGCCATCGGCGACGCGGCGGTACGGCATGTGCTGGACACGGTCGCCGGGCTCGGCGGGGGACAGCGCGGGCGGCACCGCATCGAGCACATCGAGACGCTGCCCACCGACCAGATCGCCCGCTTCGCGCCGCTCGGCGTCGCCGCGTCGATGCAGCCGACGCACACCGCGTACACCCGCGCCGACCACACCGACGAATGGTCGCGGCGGATCGGCGCCGAACGCGCGGCACGGGCCTGGCGCTGCCGCGACCTGCGCGACAGCGGCGCCGTCCTGGCGCTCGGCTCCGACTGGCCGATCGCGCACTACGACCCGCGCCGGGTGATGGCCGCTGCCCGGCTGCGTCGGCTGCCGGGCGAGCCGGGCACCCCACCCGTCGGGCCCGAGCAGGCGCTGACCGGACTCATGGCGCTGGAGGGCTGCACCTCGCACGCCGCGCTCGCAGCGGGCGAGGAGGCGCACGCGGGCCGGGTGGCGCCCGGCTGCCGCGCCGACCTCACGGCCCTCGCGCTCGACCCGGTCACCTGCCCGCCCGACGAACTCGCCGAAGCGCCCGTCCGCCTGACGATGACGGGCGGCCATGTGACACACCGCGCGTGAACACGCCGTGCGGGGGCCGTCCTACGATGCGATGCATGAATCCTGCACCCACCACCACTCCGGCGCGTACGGCGGTGATCGGAGGCGGCGGCATAGGCGGCCTCGTCGCCGCGCTCCTGCACGAGGCGGGCCACGACGTCACCCTCTGCCTGCGCGCTCCTCTGGACGAGCTGACGGTGCACACCGACGGCCAAGTGCTGCGTCCGGCCCTGTCGTTCGCCACGCGCCCCGAGGAACAGCGCCCCGTCGAGTGGCTGTTCCTCACCACCAAGGCCCAGGACACCGAGGGCGCGGCCGACTGGCTGCGTCAGCTGTCGGGGCCGGGCACCACGGTCGTCGTCGTCCAGAACGGCGTCGACCACGCCGCACGTGTCTCTCCGCTGCTGCCGCCCGGCGCCGACGTGCTGCCCGCGCTCGCCTACATGTCGACGGAGCGCGTCGCGCCGGGCCGTATCGTGCACCACGCCGCCAACGAACTCCACGTCCCGGCGGGTGCGTCGGCCGATGGGCTGTGCGCCCTGCTCGCGGACAGCGGGATCGAGGTCAGGCCCGTCACCGACTTCACCACGGCGATCTGGCGCAAGCTGTTCACCAACCTCGCGGCCAACCCCGTCACAGCGCTGCTCCAGCAGCGCATCCGCGTCCTCGGCGAGCCCGGGATGCACCAGCTCGCCGGGGACATCCTGCGCGAGGCGGCCGAGGTCGGCCGCGCGGAGGGCGCGGACATCGGCGAGGAGGACGTGCGCCGCACCCTGGCCATGTACGAGCGGGTCCCGGCCGACGGCGGCACCTCCATGCTCTACGACCGGCTCGCGGGCCGCCCCCTCGAACACGAGCACATCACGGGCCCCGTCGTCCGCGCCGGTGAGCGCCACGGCATCCCCACTCCGCTCAACGGGATGCTCCTGACCCTGCTGCGCGCCGTGGACCGCGACCTGCGCGCGCAGAGCGCCTGACGGCGTCGGCCCGCGCCCCCGGACGCACCCTTCCGCCCCCTGCCCTGAGCCGGTGCGGGAGCCGGGCGTCGGATCCAGCGGCCCCGCCGTCGTCGCTGACTGGACATGCCGGACATGGCTGGACGCCGACGCGGGAAGTCTGGTGGCAGCGCTGCCAGTTGCCCCACCGCGCCGCCCATGACCCCTGCCCCGTCGAGCCCGCCGCGCCCTGCGGACGCCGCCACTACCGCCCTTCCGCGAGTCGGTGACGTATCGGTGGGGACACCCGGAGCGGCACTCCCGAGCGGCACCGGAGCCGTCAGCGCATCCCCTCCACGAAGCACCCGCACCGCACCGCACCGGAGAGGCCCCACCGTGACCAACCCTCGACGCCACGGCCCCCCGACCGCCCCCGTCCCCACCCTCACCCGCAACCCCGCCCCCACCCCCACCCCCACTCCCGCCCCCACCTTCCACGGGCCGGGAGGCCGCGCGGGCAAGGGCGCGGACTGGTGGCGGCAGGCCGTCGTCTACCAGGTGTATCCCCGCAGCTTCGCCGACTCCGACGGCGACGGCATCGGTGACCTCCCCGGCCTCGTCTCCCGGCTCCCCTACCTCGCGGACCTGGGCGTGGACGCACTCTGGCTCAGCCCCTTCTACCCTTCCGCGCTCGCCGACGGCGGCTACGACGTGGCGGACTACCGCGACGTCGACCCCCGCCTCGGCACCCTCGACGACTTCGACCTCCTGATCGGCAGGGCCCACCGCCTCGGCCTCAAGGTCATGGTCGACATCGTCCCCAACCACTCCTCCGACCAGCACATCTGGTTCCAGGAGGCCCTGCGCGCCGCACCCGGCTCGGCGGCGCGCGAGCGCTACATCTTCCGCGCGGGCAAGGGCGCGCACGGCGAACTCCCGCCCACCGACTGGATGTCCTGCTTCGGCGGCCCGGCCTGGACCCGGCTCCCCGACGGCTGGTGGTACCTCCACCTCTTCACCCCCGAGCAGCCCGACTTCAACTGGGACAACCCCGAGGTCCGCGAGGAGTTCCGGCGCGTGCTGCGGTTCTGGGCGGACCGAGGCGTGGACGGCTTCCGCGTCGACGTCGCGCACGGCTTCGCCAAGGACCTGGCCGAACCGCTGCGCGACATCGGCACCGTTTCGAGCTACGAACCCGACGACCTCCCGGAGGACGGCAGCCACCCGTTCTGGGACCGGGACGAAGTGCACGAGATCTTCCGGGGCTGGCGGAAGGTCTTCAACGAGTACGACCCGCCGTGCGTCGCCGTCGCCGAGGCGTGGGTACGCAACTCCCGCCGCACCGCGTACGCGACGGCACAGGAACTGGGCCAGGCGTTCAACTTCGACTTCCTCGCAGCGCCGCTCCAAGCCCCGGCCCTGCGCGCCTCCATCGACACCGCGCTCGCCGAGGCACGCTCGGCCGGAGCCACCGCGACGTGGGTGCTCTCCAACCACGACGTGATCCGGCACGCCTCCCGCTACGCGCTGCCCGAGGGCACGGACCCCGAGGCATGGCTGCTCTCCGACGGCACCGAGCCCGCCGCCGACCCCGCTGCCGGGCTGCGCCGGGCGCTGGCGGCGACGCTGCTGATGCTCGCGCTGCCCGGCTCCAGCTACCTCTACCAGGGCGAGGAACTGGGACTGCCCGAGGTCGCGGAGCTGCCCCGCGAAGCCCTCCAGGACCCGGTCTGGGCCCGCAGCGGAGGCCGCCTCAAAGGGCGCGACGGCTGCCGCGTACCCCTGCCGTGGACACGCCGCGGCCCCTCAGCCGGGTTCGGCGACGGCGGCTCCTGGCTGCCGCAGCCCGAGGACTGGGGCAGCCTGTCGGTCCAGGCGCAGGAAGGCGACCCGGGCGCGCCCCTGGAGCTGTACCGCGAGGCGCTGCGGCTGCGGCGCGAACTGGTGGCCGACGAGGCGCTGGCGTGGGCGGGCGACGAGTCGCTCACGGCCGACGGGGTGCTGCACTTCCGCCGCTCGGACGGCTGGGAGTGCGTCGCCAACCTGTCCGACGCGCCCCGGGCGCTGCCCGACCCCGACGCGGAACTCCTGCTGGCCTCCGCACCGTTGGACGACGGCGCGACGGAACTGCCGCCCTGGACGACGGCCTGGTTCCGCGCCCGTACGCACTGACAACGGCGCTGACGCGGGATCAGCGGCCGTTCGGCAGGTGCGCGGTGTCGTTGAAGCGCAGCAGGCTCCAGTGGTCCGTCGACTCGTCGTAGTCCCACTCCGTGATGGAGGCGAGGCCAGGATTGACTCGGGCGCGGGCGCCCGTGCCCGCGCCGGGGTGCGGGACGGCGAGCAGTGTCAGGAAAGCGCGCACGATGAACCCCGCGTGGGTGACGGCGACGACCTTACGGCCCTGGTACCGGCGCGGCAGTTCGGCCAGCGTGCCGCGCACCCGGTCCACGAACGCGTTCCAGCTCTCGCCGCCGGGCGAGAGCGGCCGGTCGGGGTCGGCCCGCGGGTCGAGCGAGCCGTACCGTGCGACGAAGCGTTCCCTGGTCAGCCCGTCGCCCTCGCCCGGGTCCGGCTCGGACAGGGCGCGCACGCAGCGGATGCCCGTCGCCGAGGGCAGCGCGGGCGCCAGCCTGCGGGCCGTCTCGTGCGCGCGGGGCACCGTGCTGGACAGGAGCACGTCAGCGGGCTCCTCCTCGGCGGCCAGCCGGTGCCGCAGCGCGTGGGCCTGCTCGCGCCCGCGCGGGGTCAGCCCGGGGCACCCGCGTTCGCCGGCGACCAGGTCGAGCTGTGAGTGCGCGGACTCACCGTGGCGGATCAGGAGGAGACGCATGGCTACCGATCGTAGGCACAGCCGTACGCAGCCGCTCGGGCCCCCGTCCCTTTCCGGCGTTCACACCCTTCACGCCTCTTCCGTGGCGTGCGCCGCATGGGCCCGCACCCGCACGGCAACGGTACGGGTGTGCTCGCGGCAAGGCGCGGGCCACCGGGCGGGCGAGGGGCGGCCGTTCCTTCGGCCACACACCCGTTCCGGGCGAAGCGAGAGGGAAAGGGGAGCGCGATGACCTCCGCTGCGGTTGTCACCAAGGAAGAGATCGAAGAGAAGGTGCGCGGGCGGCTGAGGGAGGAACTCGCCGCCTCGGACGAGCAACTGGCGTACCGGAGCGAGCTGATCACCCTGCCCGGTGCCTCGCCGTCGAAGCTCCTGCGGGCAAGCCGCGCCATCGAGCGTGACTTCAACGTCTCGTGCCTCGGTACGAACGCGGACTGGTTCACCTCTGTCCGCGTCGGCGTGGAACGGGTCTCGAAGGCTCTCGGTCCGCGCTTCGAGGGGTGACGCTCCCTTCGCGGGGTGCGGAAGGAAACACAGGGTTCCCCCTTCGCTGGGCTGCGCCGCTTCACGGGGTGCGACGTTGACCGCCTCACGGGGTGCGTGTTTCTTGTGGGGGTGCGCCTGTTGTGGGTGCCCCTTTGGGGGTTCGTTCGCGTGTGGCGGGCCGGTGGCACGGGTTGTGCCCACCCGTCCCGCCCGCGGGACGATTGCCCACAACATTTTTGGCGCCGTCGCCAGTGGGGGCGTCGCTGGGTGCGCCTTGGGGTTTCGTTGCCGGGTGCGGCTGTGTGGCTTCGGCGCGGCGTGTGGTTGCGGTGCGACGCGGCTGGCGCCGCGTGATTCTCGGTTTCGGTCGTGGTTATGGGGTGCCTGTGTGGTGGGGGTCGGTGCCGCGGTGGGGTGTCTCCTCGGGCGGCGACAAGTGCGGGTCGGTTTTTCGGCTGTCTGTACAT
>NZ_BAAGSO010000116.1:27775-39811 GCF_054782395.1 Streptomyces daliensis
TCCTCCGGCCGGTGGTCCCTGAGGCTGTTGCCATGCTGTGGACGGGTGCCTCATCGGCACCCATGCGCCCGCCCCCGTACCGCGTCGGAGGGCCTCCGCCCCTGCGGGCGGTGACGGTGCCACCACTGTTGTGTGCCCGGCCCGTGCTGTACCCGGGGGGCTTCGCCCCTGTCGTGGGGAGCCGACGGGGACGGCTCGCCGTGGCCGTGGGCCGGTGCCGCGCCGGAGGGGCCCTGGAGACGACGGCGCCACCATTGTTGTGGGCAAGCGTCCCGCTCGGCGAGGGGGCACCTCCCAGCGGTAGCTGGGGGAGAGTGGGCACAACCCACCCACCGGCCCGCAGCACACGAACGAAACCCCAGGGGGCAATCGGCTAGGCGCACCCCTGCACAGGGGGTGTTGCGCGGGACGGTTGGCCCGTGCGGTGGGGACCGTAGGTCCCGCGCTGGGGTGGGCGTGCCGCCGCACGCCAAGGAGCCGACCCCAGCCCACCCGGAGTGGCAGCGGGCCACCGGCGGGACGGGGACGCGGTGGGGTGTCCCCGCAGGACGAGCAAGTCACCGGCGGAGAGACAAGGACGAGACCTTCACGCCGAGGAGACACCCCGGCGCGGCACCGGACACCGTAGAACACGTACCCCACACGGCCACCGTCGGGCACCACGAATCACGCGGCGCCAGCCGCGAACAACCGGGACCACACGCCGCGCCGAAGCCACACAGCCGCACCCGGCAACGGCGCCCAGCCCAGCGCAGCACCCCGCACCACGTGCTGCGGCACAAAAATCAGCGCGGGACCCTACAGTGCGCACCACACAGGGCAACCGTCCCGCGCAACACCCCCGTGAAGCGGGAACCCCTCGTTTCATTCCGCCCCCCGCGAAGGGGACCGCACGAACCGCAGCGAGCGCTGGAAGACGTCCTCCACCTGTGCGTCGCTCGCCCCGTACCACCCGTGATCGGCGCCGGGCACATAGCGCAGCTCGACGGGCACGCCCGACTCCCGCAGCCGCGCTGCCAGTTCCTCGCTGTGCGAGCGGGACACCATGGTGTCCCGCTCCCCGTGGACGAGAAGGAACGGCGGCGCACCGGTGCGTACGTGGGCCACCGGGCTGGCCGCGCGGGCCGCCTCGGGCACGTCGGCCGGGGCCGCGCCCAGGAGCAGGGCCTCCGGGGACGCGTCGGAGTGCGGGTCGAAGCCGCCGCGCGGGGTCGTCAGATCGCTCGGCCCGTACCAGACGACCGCACCGACGGGGGCCGGGTCCGTGACGGTGAGGGCGAGCAGCGAGGCGAGATGGCCGCCCGCCGACTCGCCCCACACGACCGTACGCGCCGTGTCGAGGCCGAGTTCGCCGGAGCGGAGGCCGAGCCAGCGCAGCGCGGCACGCAGGTCGTCCAGCGGCGCGGGGAACGTGGCCTCGCCGCTGAGCCGGTAGTCGGCGCTGGCCACGGCGACACCGGACGCCGCGAGGCGGGCGAAGGGCCCGGGGTTCCACTCGCGCATCCGGAAGCCGATGTCCTCGCGCCGCCCGCGCCGCCAGGCGCCCCCGTGCACGCACAGCACCACGGGTACGGGCCCTTCGGCGGCGGCCGGCGGCAGCCACAGGTCGAGTTCGAGGGGACGGCCGCCCTCGGGGACGGCGTAGGGCACGCCCCGCAGCAGCTTCACACCGGAAGCGCACGGCGTGGCGGGCGGCAGGGGTGCGACGTCCGGGTGCGGCGTGCCGATCAGGCCCAGCAGCTCGGGCGAGGGCCCTGACGCGGGCTCGGGTGCGGACGGGGACAGGGGCAGGGACGCCCCAGCTCCGGCCCCGGCCCCGCTCACCGGGTCCGCCACTCGTGGCCGGGAAGGAATCGCACGTCGTACTCCTGGGGAACGGTGCCGAACTTCTCCGGGGAGGGTACGACGGGTTCGCGCGGCAACCCGCGCCCCTCGGCGGGCGCGCCCAGCGTCTCGAAGAACCGCTCGAAGGTGCCGCCGGGCCCCGCCGCGACCCCGATGACCTGGCTGTGGTGCCGCTCCATGCGGTAGGCGTGCGGGCAGTTCTTCGGGACGAAGCCGAAGTCGCCCGACGTCAGCAGCTTCTCCTGCTGCGTCCCCTCCGTGTCCTCCACGAAGAGCCGGACGGCGCCGTTCGCGATGTAGAAGACCTCGTAGGTGTCGGGGTGCACATGGGCCGGGATGAGGTCGCCCTTGGGGCCCTCGCAGGTGAAGAAGTTGAAGAGGTTCTCGGTCTGCTCGCCGCCCGCGTAGATGGTGATCAGGTCGCCGAACAGATGGGCGCGGTCACCCTCGCCCTTCTCGATGAAGTAGGGCTTGCCTGGCTCGGCGGGAATGGCCGAGGAGCGGCGGTAGCGGGTGGCGTACTCGATCGTCATGTTCTCTCCCAGGGAACGGGTTCTATGTCAGGGTACCTGACATAGAACGCCGCTCGTCAACACCGCGCCGCTACGCTCGTCGCACACCCCCTGCCGACCGCCCGCATGTGAGGACCGCATGACCGCCACACGCCGTGACCTGCCCCAGTTGCTCGGGGACGCCCGGCGCTGGTTCGAGGAGGCGCTGCTGTCGGCGCTCGCCGCGGCGGGGGAGACCCCCGTCACGCCCACCCAGGCGCGGCTGTTCGCCGTGCTCGACGAGCGGGGCACCACGGTCTCCGAGCTGGCCCGCCGGATGGGCGTCACCCGGCAGACCGCGCACCAGGCCGTGCACGAACTGGTCGCGGGAGGGCTGCTGGAGCAGCTTCCCGACCCGGACTCGGGCCGCCGTCGCCTCATCCGTCGCACCGAGGCGGGCGAGCGCGTGCACCACAGGGCCGGACGCGTCCTCGCCGATCTGGAGCGGGAGCTGGCCGACCGTATCGGCGCTTCGACGGTCGCCGCGCTGCGCGCCGCGCTGGAGACCCCCTGGGGGCAGCCGCCGGGGCCGGAAGCGGACTGACCGGCCGGTTCCGGCGCTCTCGTCGCGCCCCGTCGCGGGTGTGCAACCTTCGCTGTTCCCCGTGTGTCCACAGGGGTGTACGTGGTCTGACGGCAGGCTGACAACAGAAGGAAGCGGCGATGACGCACATAAGACGCCCGGATGTCCGCAGCGCCCCCGCTGCCCGACGTGACCGCGGAGCGCGCGGCGCCCGTGCCGCGGCGCCACTGGCCGCGGCGCTGCTGGTGACGGGCGGCCTGACCGCCTGGTCGCTCGCCCCGCAGGAGGCGCACGCGGCGGAGAGGGCGGGGACAAAGGCGGAGGCGAAGGCGGCGGCCTTTGACATCAACGGCGACAACTTCGCCGACCTCGTCACCGGCGCCCCCGGCGGCACGGTCTCCGGCCAGGCCCAGGCGGGGTATGTAGCGGTGACGTACGGCGGTGAGGACGGCATCGATCCCGACCGCCGTACGGTCGTCAGCCGCTCCACGAGCGGAGTGCCGGGATCCGCCGTCGCCAAACAGGGCTTCGGTGCGACGTTCAGCAAGGGCGATCTCGACGGGAACGGCTTCGGCGACGTCGTCATCGGCTCCCAGGACGAGGGCGCGAGCAGCGTCATCCTGTGGGGTTCGGCGTCGGGCCTGACCGGCGGCACGGCGATCGCCGGCTTCGGACAGGCCCCGCAGACGGGCGACTTCGACGGCGACGGCAAGACCGACCTCGCCCTCTTCGGCGACCCCGGCAGCTACGGCGACGACCCCCCGGCCCAGCCCGCGAACCTGTGGAAGGGGCCCGTCTCGCGTGCGGGGGTACCGGCCGCGAAGGTGGACTTCCTGGACGAGTCCGAGTGGAACGGCTACGACGATGACGCGCCGGGCGCCGAGTGCGCCACCAACGACTCGTGCATCGACGGGCCCGACTCGGTCAGCGGCCCCACCGTCGGCCAGGCGACGGGCGACGTCAACGGCGACGGCCGCGACGACATCGTCACCCACCGGTACGAGGGCGACGGGGTGTGGGGCAACGGCGTACTGCTCGGCGGCGCCAAGGGCTTCACGAAGTCCTCCGTGCCCGGCTACGGCGGCGCGATCGGCGTGGGCGACGTGGACGGCGACGGCTACGACGACGTGGTGGTCGGCGACAACGAAGCGACGAGCAAGGTCACCATCTCCTTCGGCTCGGCCTCCGGGCCCTCCACCACCCGCACACAGTCCTTCGACCAGTCCCTGCCGGGCTTCTACGGCGCGCAGGAGGACGGCGACCGCGTCGGCTCCTGCGTCGCGGTGGCCGACGTGACAGGGGACGGCCGCGCTGAGGTCGCGCTCGGCATCAGCGGCGAGGACTTCGGCGGGCTGACGGACGCGGGCGGGTTCGCGCTGCTGCACGGCACCGAGTCGGGCGTCACCGGCACCGGGAGCCAGGTCATGCACCAGGACACCGAGGGCGTGCCCGGTGTCGCCGAGGACGACGACGCGTTCGGCGCGGCCTGCGAACTCCTCGACATCAACGGCGACGGCCACCGCGATCTGACCGTCTCCTCGACGGCGGAGAACGCGTCGGCGGGCGCGGTGTGGGCGCTGCGCGGCACCGCCGAAGGGCTGACGACGAAGTCGGCCGCGGCGCTCGACCCCGACGACGTCGGCGGCGCCGTCACCAAGGCGCTCTTCGGCAGCTTCCTGCGCTGACCGTCGCAGGGGAGTCCGAGGGGGGCTTGACGGGGGAGTTGAAGGGGGCCCGGCGATGTGCCGGGCCCCCGGGCTCCCGGACCCCCTGGCCTCAGCGGCCCACGCGGATGCGGTGCACCTGGTCCTCGCCCCCGGGCCCCGCACCGGACTTGTCGACCACGTAGGCGGCGCCGCCCTCGTCCGTCTGGACGTGGTTGGGGTTGGCGCCGGTGGCCAGCGTCTCGACGACGGCGCCCGCGCGCGGGTCCACGACGGTGACGTCGCCCGCCGTGCGGTTGGCGACCAGGACGCGGCCCGAGCGCGCGTCGGTGGCCACGGACAGCGCGCCAGCGCCGGTCGGCACGGTCCTGCTGACGGCGCCCTTGCGGAGGTCGATGACCGAGACGGTGCCGCCGGTCTGGTCGGCGGTGTAGGCGGTGCGGCCGTCCCGCGAGAGGGAGACGGAGATGGGTCCGTCACCCGCCGGTATGAGCCGGGGTGTCGTGCTGCGGCGGCCGATCCCGATGAGCTGGTCGCCGTTCAGGTCGGTGGCGTAGACGGTGCCGGTCCGCTCGTCCACCGTCAGACCCGCCGGGCTCGAACCCTCCACCGTGACGCGCTTCTTCTCCTTGTACGTGCGCGTGTCGAACGCGACGACGCTGCCGTCGCTGAAGCCGCTCGCCCACGCCGTGTCGTGCCGCTCGTCCACGACGACCTCGCGGGCGTGCGCCACGCCCGGCAGGGTGGCCAGATGCTCGCCGGAGCGCTGGCTGTAGACGGCCACGGAGTCGTCGCGGGTGTTCGTGGTCCACACGGTGTTGTGCTCGTCGTCCACCGCGACCCCGTAGACGGCTTCGACGGCGCCGGTGGCCGGGTCCGTGACGGGCGGGGTGACCGTGTCCTTCACCTTCAGCGTCTCCGGGTCCACCTTCAGCAGGCTGGAGGAGGCGACCGGCGGTCTGCCGACGGAGGCGGTGGCCCACAGCACGTCGTTCCGCTCGGAGTACGCGGACTGGTAGAGGCCCTTCACGAGGGCCCCTGAGGTGACGGACGACCCGGCGGAGTGGCCGGTGTGCGCGGCCGTTTTCGCGTTCGCGGTGCCGGTGAGGGCCAGGCAACTGCCCGCGGTCAGCGCGGTGGCGAGGGCGAGGGTGCGAAGGGCGCGGCGAGTGGGTGAGGACGAGGACATGCGGCGTCGGTCTCCTTCACGGAAGTGCCTCTGGAGGAGAGGCGTTCGAGAGAGATGTTAGCTTAGCCTTACCTAAGTTGACCTTCCCGCTGTCCCACTCGCCCCGCCGCCCTCCCCGCCCCACCTCCCTCCCGTCGGGCGTCAGGAAGCGGCCCTGAAACCGCGCAGCCGGAGGCTGTTGCCGACGACGAAGACCGACGAGAAGGCCATCGCCGCACCCGCGATCATCGGGTTGAGCAGCCCGGCCGCGGCGAGTGGCAGCGCCGCGACGTTGTAGGCGAAGGCCCAGAAGAGGTTGGACCTGATGGTGCCGAGCGTCCTCCTGGCGAGCCGTACGGCATCGGCCGCCGCGCGCAGATCGCCCCGCACGAGGGTCAGATCGGACGCCTCGATCGCGGCGTCCGTGCCCGTGCCCATCGCCAGGCCCAGATCGGCCTGGGCGAGCGCGGCGGCGTCGTTGACCCCGTCCCCGACCATCGCCACCGAACGGCCCTCGCCCTGGAGCCGCTTGACGACGTCGAGCTTGTCCTGCGGCATGACCTCGGCGATCACCTCGTCCGCACCGATGCCGACCTCGCGGGCTACCGCCTCGGCAGCCGCCCTGTGGTCGCCGGTCAGCAGCACGGGGGCCAGCCCCAGCGCGCGCAGCCGCCTCACCGCCTCCGCGCTGGTCGGCTTCACCGCGTCCGCGACGACGAGGACGGCGCGTGCCTCCCCGTCCCAGGCCACCACGACGGCCGTACGCCCGGCGGCCTCCGCCTCGGCCTTGGCGCGCGCCAGGGGCGCGGGCAGTTCCATGGCCCACTCGGCGAGCAGCTTCTCCCGGCCGACGAGGACCGCGTGCCCCTCGACGATCCCCTGGACGCCCAGTCCGGGCACGTTGGCGAAGTCCTCCGGCACGGGCAGCGCGCCGACCCTGGCGGCGGCACCCGTGGCGACGGCCCGCGCGACGGGGTGCTCGGAGGAGTGCTCCAACGCGCCCGCGAGACGCAGCACCCCCTCCTCGTCCTCGCCCTCGGCGGTGTGCACGGCGAGCAGGGCCATCTTTCCCGTGGTGACGGTGCCGGTCTTGTCCAGGACGACGGTGTCCACGCGCCGCGTCGACTCCAGCACCTCCGGACCCTTGATCAGGATGCCGAGCTGCGCCCCGCGCCCCGTGCCCACCATCAGGGCCGTGGGCGTGGCCAGGCCGAGGGCGCAGGGGCAGGCGATGATCAGCACGGCGACGGCCGCGGTGAACGCGGCGGTCAGGCCCGCGCCGTTGCCCAGCCAGAAGGCGAGCGTGGCGAGGGCGAGTGCGATCACGACGGGCACGAAGACCGCCGAGATCCGGTCCGCGAGGCGCTGCGCCGCCGCCTTCCCGTTCTGCGCCTCCTCCACCAGCCTGGCCATCCGGGCCAGTTGGGTGTCGGCGCCGACGCGGGTGGCCTCGACGACCAGGCGCCCCCCGGCGTTCACGGTGGCACCCGTCACGGCGCTGCCCACGGTGGCCTCCACGGGCACGGACTCGCCCGTCAGCATGGAGACGTCCACGGCGGAGGCGCCCTCGACCACGGTGCCGTCGGTGGCGATCTTCTCGCCGGGGCGGACGAGGAAGCGGTCGCCGACCTGGAGCGCGGAGGTGGGGATCAGCTCCTCCCGGCTGCCGGTCCGTTCGTCGGTCCGTCCGTCGGGCTGTCCGTCGGGCTGTCCGTCGCGCAGGACGGTGACCTCCCTGGCGCCCAGCTCCAACAGCGCCTTCAGCGCGGCACCCGCCTTGCGCTTGGAGCGGGCCTCGAAGTAGCGGCCCGCGAGGATGAAGGCGGTGACGCCCGCGGCGGCCTCCAGATAGATGTTCCCGGCGCCGTCGCCGCGGGCGATGGTCAGCTCGAAGGGGTGCGTCATGCCGGGCTCGCCCGCCGTGCCGAGGAACAGGGCCCACAGCGACCACAGGAACGCGGCCGACGTGCCGAGCGAGATCAGCGTGTCCATGGTGGCCGCGCCGTGCCGTGCGTTGGTGAAGGCGGCCCGGTGGAAGGGCCAGGCCGCGTAGGTGACCACGGGCGCGGCGAGGGCCAGGGAGAGCCACTGCCAGTAGGTGAACTGGAGGGCCGGGACCATGGCCATCGCGATCACGGGGACGGCCAGGACGACGGCGGTGAGCAGGCGCTGACGCAGGGGGCGGAGGGCGTCGTCCTCGGCGTCGTGCGTCGGGGGCGTCGCGTGTGCCGGGTCCTGCTGACCCGCCCGGTCCGCCCGGCCCGGCGGGGGCTCCGGGGTCGGCTCCCGCGCGGTGTAGCCGGTGGCCTCGACGGTGGCGATCAGGTCCCGTACGGCGATGTCCGGGCCGAAGGTGACCCTGGCCTTCTCCGTCGCGTAGTTGACGGTGGCCTCGACGCCGTCCATGCGGTTGAGCTTCTTCTCGATACGCGCCGCACACGAGGCGCAGGTCATGCCCCCGATGGCGAGTTCGACCCGGGCGTCTTGGGTGCCTTGGGTGGCTTGGGCGTCCTGCGCGGCGGGGCCGGTCGTGGTGGTGGTCATCTCTGCTCCTGAGACGATGGCGACGGTATACCCCTAGGGGGTATCTCCATGTGATCCATGTATACCCCCGCCCCGTATGAATGGCAAGCCGTTCCCGGCGCTTGACAAGGTACCCCTGGGGGGTATCTTGAGCTGACGGAACCACCCCACTGTCCGCGTCCTCGCGTCAGGAGACCGCCATGCACAACGGACTGAAGATCACCGCATTCGCCGCCGCGCTCACCGCGACGTTCGGCGCCGCCTGGGGCGTCGGCGCGGCCGTCGATCCCGTCGTCGCGCGGGAGCGGCCCGCCGCGCACGGCGACGGGCACGAGAAGGAGCACGAGAAGGAAAAGGAGGGGCAGACGGGGGAGGCGAGGGCGCACCAGGGCTTGCCCGGCGGCCTCCAGATCTCCGACGCCGGCTACACGCTCGACCTCCACACCCCGCGCGTCACGGCGGGCAAGCGCACCGAGCTGCGCTTCTCCGTGCTCGACGAGAAGGGGGAGAAGGTCACCGCGTACGAGCGGGAACACGGCAAGGAGCTGCACTTCATCGTCGCCTCGCGCGATCTCACCGGCTACCGCCACCTCCACCCCGAGCGGGCCGCCGACGGGACATGGAGCGTCACCACCGAGCTGCCCGAGGCGGGCGGCTACCGCGCGTTCGCCGACTTCAAGCCCGCCGGGTCCGGGGACGGGTCCGGTGAGAAGGGCGGTGAGAGCGGCGAGGGCGTCACCCTCGGCGCCGACCTCGCCGCCACCGGCACCTACGCACCGGAGGCGCTGCCCAAGGCCACCACCACAGCCCGCGTCGACGGCTACGAGGTCGCGCTCTCCGGATCACTGCGCCCGGGAGCGGCGCGCGAGCTGAAGCTGACCGTCACCAAGGACGGCAGGCCGGTCACCGATCTCCAGCCCTACCTCGGCGCGTACGGCCACCTCGTGGCCCTGCGCGCGGGGGACCTCGCCTATCTGCACGTTCACCCGAACGGTGAACCCGGCGACGGCACCACGAAGCCAGGACCCGGCGTCACCTTCACCGCGACGGCCCCCAGCCCCGGCGCGTACCGCCTCTTCCTCGACTTCCGGCACGAGGGGAAGGTGCGCACCGCCGCCTTCACCGTCCACGCGGGCGGCGCGGGCGCACAGCCCGAAGACGCCGAAGACACCGACGACGTCGGGGCCACCGAGGGTACCGACGGGCATCAGCACTGACGGCGTGGCCGCACGCCCTTCGCCCCCGGCGCGGTGGATACCCCGATGCTCCGTAGGGCCGCGAAAGCCTTCGGCGTCACCTACGAGCAGATCGCCCAGGACTATCCCGTCGGCCGCGTCCTCGCACCCGAGGAGATGGCCCGGGTGATGATGTGGCTCGGCTCCACCGAGGCGGCGCCGCTGATCGGGACGGACGTCGATGTCTCCGGTGGTTATCTGACCGGCTGACCGGGGCTCACGGGCTGCCGACGACCCGGGGGGCAGAATATCTGATACGGGCGCGGCAGAAATTTCCGAGTGCGTGCCGAGGTTTATTTTCCGTGCCGACGCCGCTGAGATCGAATCCGTTGACAGGGGGCGTTGCCGTGTTAGCGTTGATCGCAGTTGCAGTTGTGGTTCCCAAAGACTTCAGGTGCTCTTGCGGAGAGTTTTCTCCGCGGGGTGCCTGCGTATTTCGGTATTTCCGGACGGGTAATCATCGCGGCAGCTCCGGCGCTGGCACAGTGCGAGTTCCGGGTACCGCCCCGAAGGAGATGTATTTTGGCTACTGGCACCGTTAAGTGGTTCAACGCGGAAAAGGGCTTCGGCTTCATCGAGCAGGAGGGCGGCGGCGCTGACGTCTTCGCTCACTACTCGAACATCAACGCCACCGGCTTCCGTGAGCTGCTCGAAGGCCAGAAGGTAAGCTTCGACGTCACCCAGGGCCAGAAGGGCCCGCAGGCGGAGAACATCGTTCCCGCCTGAAGCTGACGCTCTCAACGAGCTGTGGCCCGCACCCCAGGGTGCGGGCCACAGCTCGTTGGTTTTCCGGGCCCCAGATGCGTCATGGGGCCGAATTCCTGCTTTCAGCGGTTCGTATGCGCGGGGGCGGGCGCCGGGAAAGCGGCGGTGCGGCTCGACGGCTAACCGTTCTGACGGGAGCGGATGTCGGCGTTGATGCGCTGAGCCTCTTCGAGCTGGTCCTCCAGCACGATGATGCGGCAGGCGGCGTCCAGGGGAGTACCGTCGTCGATGAGTTCCCGCGCGCGGGCGGCGATACGGAGCTGGTAGCGGGAGTAGCGGCGGTGACCGCCCTCGGACCGCAGCGGACTGATCAGCTTCGCCTTGTCCAGGCTCCGCAGGAACCCGGGAGTCGTCCCCAGCATCTCGGCCGCCCTGCCCATGCTGTAGGCGGGGTAATCCTCATCGTCGAACTTGCTGTCGATGCTCTGTGCTTCTGGGTCCATCGCACCTTCCATGGTTCCTCACGGGCCGAGGGCCCCGGCGCGCACGCGCCGAGGCCCTGGGATCGGTTTCATATGCCTGCTTCACGCATTCCCGGCAGTTCGTCGTCTGCCGGGCCGTCGAGATGCTCTCTCATCGGGTGATGGGCAAGATGCTAGCTAGGGCAAGGCGGAATGTCTACCTTGGCCACGGCAGATTTTCTACGGGGCCGGACGGCGGTTGAGCGCCGGTCCCCACCCGTCGCGTGGCGGTACGGGCGGAGCCGTCGAGAGGCGACGGATCAGAGCAATGTGATGGCCGCGAAGAGGATGAATCCCACCAGGATGACGATGATCAGGGCGAGGCCGGTGGGGTTGCGGGGGTTGAGCTTGTAACCGGGGTACTTGCCGCGCCGCTCGTAGCGGAACAGCGGCTCCTCAGAGTCAGGCACCTTTCGAGGCTACCGCGCCGAGCCGCCCTCGCACGGGAGCACGGCGCGGGACCGCGTGTGCGATCATGCCCGGCGAGTGCTCAGCCGGTGCTGAATCCGGAGGTGAGCGGGGGGGCGCGGGGGAACGGGGGAGAGGTCGCGATGCTGGAGTTGCTGCCCAGGGGGACGGTCGCGTGACGCAGAAGGACGCGGTGGAGGGCGGGGCTGTTGAGCGGATTCCGCCGGGTGCGAAGCCCTCGGATGTGATCTTCGGGTCGCCGGGTGATGTGGATGATCTGGTCGTCAAGCTGCGCGCGTATGCGGGGGCGTTCAGGGACGGGTTGGCGAAGCTGGACGATTTGTCGTTGTTGGACTGGACGGGTGCGGGTTCGGAGGGGTTCAAGGACGCGACGAGGGCGTTGCCGCGGGAGTTGGAGGCGGCGCGGAAGTATTTCTCCGCGGCGGCGGGTGCGTTGGATGCGTATGCGGAGAAGTTGCGGTCGGTGCAGGGGCGGGTGAAGCCGCTGGTGGAGGACGCGGATGCGGCGCGGGCGGCGTCGAAGCGGTACTGGCGGGAGGTGGATGCGTACAACGCGGCGGTGGAGCGGAAGGACGACCCGCTGCCGGAGCGTCCGCCGGAGGATGATCCGGGGATCGCGGCGCTGAACGCGTGTTACCGGCGGCTGGATCGGCTGGAGGAGGAGCTGGAGGGGGTCGTCTCCTCCTCGAAGCGGACGTTGGCGCGGGCGGCGGAGAAGGCGCCGGACAAGCCCGAGGGCTGGGAGGCGTGGAAGCAGGGCGGCAAGGACTTCCTCGGTGGTGCGGCGGACACCGGGTGGGGGTTGTTCAAGCAGTTCGAGTTCCTGGTCGAGGACGGCGTGGATGGTGCGTCCATGCAGTTGGCGGGGATGG
>NZ_BAAGSO010000117.1:0-558 GCF_054782395.1 Streptomyces daliensis
TTGGCGAACATCGTCCTGTCCGGTCTGGATCAGCATTTTGACGCAAAGCGTCGGGTGCTGTCCTCGGGTTGGGCGATGCAGAGGCATCTGCGGGCCGGGGGAGCCAAGTACCGCATCGTGCGCTACGCGGACGATTTTGTGGTGATGGTCTCCGGCAGTCGTCAGCATGCCGAGGCATTGTGGGATGAAGTTGCCGAAGTGCTCTCTCCGATGGGCCTGCGTCTGTCGGAGGAGAAGACGAGAGTCTGCCACATTGATGAGGGATTCGACTTTCTGGGGTTCCGCATCCAGCGGTGCCGGAAGAGGGGGACGGCCAAGACACACATCTACACGTGGCCGTCGAAGAAAGCGCTCAACTCCATCAAGACGAAGGTCAGGGAGCTGACGCGCCGGAACAGACATCGTACGCTCGCCGACCTGCTGCACCAGCTCACGCTGGTGCTGCGGGGATGGTGTCACTACTTCAAACACGGCGTGTCCAAAGCGACCTTCCAATACCTCGACCACTTCATGTGGTGGCGGGTCACCGGATGGATTCGCAAGCGACATCCGAAGCTG
>NZ_BAAGSO010000118.1:0-162982 GCF_054782395.1 Streptomyces daliensis
GTCGCCGCACCATACGACGCGCCTGCCCATCCCCAGCATTGATCCACCCACCCCAGCAAGAGCCATCAGAAACGACCTAGCCGCCGTTGACGAGACCGATGTAGCGGTCCCAGTCCCAGTGGGGGCCGGGGTCCGTGTGGTCCGCGCCGGGGACCTCGCTGTGCGCGATGATGCGCTCGCGGTTCTTGGGGATGCCGTAGGCGTCGCAGACGGCCGCGGTGACGGCGGCGGAGGAGCGGTACATCGCGTCCGTGAACCACGCCGCGTCGTCTATGAAGCCCTCGTGCTCGATGCCGATGCTGCGGGTGTTGTAGTCCCAGTTGCCCGCGTGCCAGGCGACGTCCTTGTCGTGGACCATCTGGGCCACGTGCCCGTCTTCAGAGCGCACCACGTAGTGCGCGGAGACCTGCGCGGACGCGTTCTGGAAGTGCTGGACGGTTCCCGCGTAGCTGCCCTGGGTCACGTGGATGACGACGAACTCGACCGGGTACTCCGTGGGGCGGTCGGCGGCCGTGAAGTTGGCGCTGTTGGCCGGGATCCACTCGGCGCCGGGGACGTCGGCGACGGCCGGTGCGCCGTTGCCTCTGCCGGTGGCGAGCGCGGACCCGGTGGCGAGAACGGTACCTGTGGCGGCCACCCCGAAGGCGAGTCCGCCACGCAGCAGGGTGCGTCGTGAGGGGCTGGTGTGACTGCTGGAGTGACTGAAGATGCGGCTGTGCCGTGCGAGGCTCATCGTGTCTCCCAGTGGGGGGTGAAATGGGGGCACGTGCATGACAAGTTGACGCGCGTTGATAGTCGCATCTCGGCCACGTGCTGACAACACTGATCGGAACTGCCATTGGTCGCACCACCGGCGACCGGCCCCGGTGCACCGTCCGGCCTGGTCAGGCCCGGTCCGACCCGTGTGCCGTCGCCTCTACGCGCCGCGTCGCCGGACCGGCACATACCCGCCGGGGTCGTCCAGCACGGCCCGTACCACCGAGTGCGCCGCGCCCAGCAGCGGCCCCTCGGGACCCAGTGCCGAGACCGACACCTCCGGCACGCCGTCCGGCACGGCGGTGCGCCGCTCCAACTCGCTCTCCAGCGACGGCAGGAGCCAGGGGGCCAGCCCCGCCAGCGCCCCGCCCAGCACCACGGCGCGCGGGTCCAGCAGGTTCACGGCGCCCGCGAGGGCGATGCCCAGCGCCGTGCCCGCGCCGCTCAGCGCCTCCAGTGCCGCCGTGTCGCCGTCCCCCGCCCTGGCGGCGAGCGCGGCCAGCGCGTCACCCCGCGTCGTCCCGCCGCCCGTGCCGCCGCGCTCTCCCGCCCCGGCCTCCGCCGTGATCCCCGCCGCCCGCAGCAGCGCCGCCTCACCGGCGTACTGCTCCAGGCAGCCGCGCCCGCCGCACGCGCACGCGGGCCCCTCCGGGCGCACCGGAACATGGCCCAGCTCCCCGGCGAAGCCCCGTGTGCCGCGCAGGAGTTCGCCGTCGAGCACGATGGCCGCGCCGATGCCGACCTCGGCGGAGACATGGATGAAGTCGCGTGCCGACCCCTCGCCACGCCCCAGCCACAGCTCGGCCAGGGCTCCGAGGTTGGCCTCGTTGTCGACGGTCAGCGGAAGCGATCCGTCCGGCCCGCCCGGCCCGCCCGGCCCGTCCAGGTGGTCCAGGTGATCCAAGTGGGCGGCGATGTCCGTGCCCTGCCAGCCGAGGTTGGGGGCACGGACGACGGTCGAGGTGCCGCGCGTGACGAGCCCGGGAACCGCCAGCGCGAGCCCGGCGGGGGCCAGCCCCTCGGCTGCGGCGTCCTCGGTGACCCGTCGCGTCAGCTCGCCGAGCCGAGCCAGCACCGCCGAAGGATCGCTGTCCCGGTTGGCCGCCTCCTCGCTCGTACGGGCGCGTACCCGCCCCCGCAGATCGACCGCGCAGACCGTGAGGTGGTCCACCCCGATCTCCGCGCCGATCCCGCAGGGCCCGCTGTCGGTGAGGGCCAGCGCGCTGCCCGGCCGCCCGACCCCGCCCGAACGGCCGGGGCCCAGCTCGACGAGCAGCCCGGCGCGCAGCAGTTCGTCGGTGAGCGTGGAGACTGCCGCGCGGGTCAGGCCGATGTGCGCGGCGACGGCGGCACGGGAGGACGGGCCGCCCTCGGCGACCGCGTACAGCACGCGTGACAGGTTGCGCCTGCGCATCTCCCGCTGCGACGTGGGCGCCGGAGCTGCCATGGGAATCGACTCCTCCTCGTGCGGCGGCGACGCGCCGACGACGTGAACAGGCGTGAACGTGGGCGGACGTGGAGGAGTGCTGACGTGCGGACTGAACCGGCGCATTGCCGTCGCGACCGTGAACCGGAACGGCCCCCGCCACCAGCCGCCCGCCACCACAACCGCCGCCGCACCCCGCTCCTGCGGACACCGCGAGCGCCGGGCCCGTCCACCCGGACCGGCCCGGACACCCGCGCCCTCACCGGCGCACGGGCAGGCGCCCTCGTCAGTGTGGACGTCAGTGCCGTCGCAGCAGCGTATCCCCGCCCGAGAGGGTGTCGGCGATGCGCGCGAGCGCCGCGTCGTCCCGCTTCACCGCGTCGAAGGAGGGCCCGTCGGCCGTGCCCCAGCGCCGGGCCACCGCCGCCGGGTCCTCGCCCAGGAGCAGCCCGGCGGCCTGCGCCGCCGCGCCGAGCGCGACCAGTTCCTCGGCCCGCGGCACCCGCACGGGGCGCCCCGACAGGCGCAGGACCGTCTCCCGCCAGGCGGTGCCCTTCGCGCCGCCGCCGATCAGGAGCAGGGGCGCGTCGGCGTCGGTCTCCTCGTCCAGGACCTCGTCCAGCGCGCGCAGCAGCGCGAAGACCGCGCCGTCGTAGGCGGCCTGGAGCACCTGGCCGCCCGTCGTGTCGTGCCGCAGACCGTTCAACAGCCCGGAGGCGTACGGCAGGTTGGGCGTGCGCTCGCCGTCCAGGAAGGGCAGCATCGCGACCTCGCCGCCGCCCTCGACGGCCTCCCTGTCGAGTCCGAGCAGCGCGGCCACCCGGTCGACGGCGAGCGTGCAGTTGAGGGTGCAGGCCAGCGGCAGCCACTCGCCGCGCGCGTCGGCGAAGCCGGAGACCGTGCCGGTCGGGTCGGCGGGGCGGTGCGGTGAGGCCGCGTAGACGGTGCCGGAGGTGCCGAGGCTGAGCACCGGCTGCCCCGCGCGCAGCCCGAGCCCGAGCGCCGCCGCCATGTTGTCGCCCGTGCCCGTGGCCACCAGCGCTCCCGCGGGCAGCGGCAGCCCGGAGCGCACCGTTCCGGCGGCCTCTCCGGGGGCGAGGACGCGCGGGAGCAGGGCGGGGGAGAGGTCGACGAGTCCGAGGATCTCCTCGTCGTACGCCTCCGTGGAGGAGGCCCACCAGCCCGTGCCCGAGACGTCGCCCCGGTCCGTCGTGCCCTCTCCGGTGAGCTGCCCCGTCAGATAGTCGTGGGGCAGCCGCACGGCGTGCGTGGCCTCTGCGGCGTCCGGCTCGTGCTCGCGCAGCCAGGCCCACTTGGTGACGGTGAAGGACGTCGCGGGCACACTGCCCACGCGCTCGGCCCACGCCTCGGGCCCGCCCAGCCGCTCGACGAGCGCGTCGCGCTGCGGCGCCGACCGTACGTCGTTCCACAGCAGAGCGGGCCGCACGGGCCGCCCGTCGGCGTCGAGGGTGACGAGGCCGTGCTGCTGGCCGCCGACGGAGACGGCGGCGGCCTCCTGGGCCGCGCGCCCGCACTGGGAGAGCGCCGTCTCCAGCGCTTCCCACCACTTCTCGGGGTCCGTCTCGCGGCCGGAGCCCGAGGTCACGGGGTGCGGGGCCTGGCCGCGTGCGACGACCTGGCCGGTCGCCGCGTCCACGACGAGTGCCTTGGTGGATTGCGTGGAACTGTCCACGCCGATGACGAGTGGACCTTCTGGTGCGGACATGCCTCGCGGCTCCCTCTTCCCTCGCTACAGGTCGTGAGCGCATACTAATTTGTCAACGGCCATGACGAATACCCGTGCGCACGAGGACGTGCGCTAGGAGAAGGGCGACGAGATGAGCTACGAGCCGACGCCGCAGGACAAGTTCAGCTTCGGTCTGTGGACCGTGGGCTGGCTGGGACGGGACCCCTTCGGAGACGCGACCCGGACGGCGCTCGACCCGGTCGATGCCGTGCGGCGGCTGTCCGAACTGGGCGCCTACGGGATCACCTTCCACGACGACGACCTCATCCCCTTCACGACCCCGGAGGGCGAACGGGAGGCGCACGTCAAGCGCTTCCGGCAGGCGCTGGACGCCACCGGCATGAGCGTCCCCATGGCGACCACCAACCTCTTCACGCACCCCGTCTTCAAGGACGGCGCCTTCACAGCCAACGACCGCGACGTACGCCGCTACGCGCTGCGCAAGACCATGCGCAACATCGACCTCGCGGCCGAGCTGGGCGCGGAGACGTATGTCGCCTGGGGCGGACGCGAGGGCGCCGAGTCCGGTGCCGCGAAGGACGTACGGGCCGCGCTCGACCGCATGAAGGAAGCCTTCGACCTGCTCGCCGAGTACGTCACCGAGCAGGGCTACGGGCTGCGCTTCGCCATCGAGCCCAAGCCCAACGAGCCGCGCGGCGACATCCTCCTGCCGACCGTGGGCCACGCCCTGGCCTTCATCGAGCGCCTGGAGCGCCCGGAGCTGTTCGGCGTCAACCCGGAGGTCGGCCACGAGCAGATGGCCGGGCTCAACTTCCCGCACGGCATCGCGCAGGCGCTGTGGTCGGGCAAGCTCTTCCACCTGGACCTCAACGGCCAGAACGGCATCAAGTACGACCAGGACCTGCGCTTCGGCGCCGGCGATCTGCGTGCCGCCTTCTGGACCGTGGACCTGCTGGAGCGCGCGGGGTACGAGGGGCCGCGGCACTTCGACTTCAAGCCGCCGCGCACCGAGGACTACGAGGGCGTGTGGGCCTCGGCCGCCGGCTGCATGCGCAACTACCTGATCCTGCGCGAGCGCGCCGCCGCCTTCCGCGCCGACCCCGCCGTCCAGGAGGCGCTGCGCGCCTCGCGGCTCGACGAGCTGGAGCTGACCACCCTCGACGAGGGCGAGACCCCGGCGGCGCTGCTCGCCGACCGGTCCGCCTTCGAGGACTTCGACGTCGAGGCCGCCGCCGCGCGCGGCATGGCCTTCGAGCGGCTCGACCAGCTCGCGATGGACCACCTGCTGGGCGTGTGAGCAGGGCTGGGCGTGTGAGCCGGGCCGTGTGAGACGGCTCGTGCGAGAGGGCCGCCGTCCCGTACGCGTACGGGACGGCGGCCCCCCCCGTGGACTCGCGGGGTGTGGCCTCAGGAGCCGGCGGGGGTCCAGCCGTCGAGCCAGTCGGCGACCTCGTACGAGGCGGCCTCCTTGTCGCTGAGCTGCGGCCGGTCGGCCGAGGAACCGCCGGTGGCGGCGCCGGGGCCCGTGTTGCGGTACTCGGCGAAGCGGTCCTCCTCCCAGGGGAAGCCGCTCATGTCCGTCCAGGGCGCGTCCTTCACCGCCGCGCTCAGCTCGGTCTCGCGGATCACGGTCTGCGGGTCGAGCGCGGCGTCACCGCCCGCGTGCCAGGGGCGGCCGAGGTAGAAGCTGTCGGCGGGCACGGCTCCGCCGATCCGGCTCTTCGTGATGAGCATTCCGTGCTGCCCCGCCACGGTCGAGGGCGCGGTGACGTAGCCGCCCGGGTTGCTGTCGCGGGCGAGCAGCACGATGTCCGTGTCGTGGAGGACGGCGCTGGCCCGCCCGAAGACGAAGTCCACGTCGCCCTCGACACGGGACCCGGTCATGTAGACCCGCCCGACGGTGCCCTTCGCCGCCGAGTCGAGCAGGAGGGTGTCCTGGTTGCCGAGCGCCGCGATGCCGTCGAGGACGATCTTGTCGCCGTTGGTGCGCAGCGCGACCGCCTGCTTGTTCGTGATGTCCGTTCTGGACTCGTCGAAGTCGTTCACGATGGTGAGGTCGCGCGCCTGGAAGTCGTCGGCCTCGACGGCGACGGTCGCGCTGCCGCTGGTGCCGTACGTGCCGCCGCCCGGCTTCGGCGTCCCGGAGGCGTTGTCGTAGACGACGGTCACGTCGTCCCTGTCCCCGCCCGTGCCCCGGAGGCGGATGTGCGGCTTCGTGCGCGGCACCTTCACCGTCTCGCGGTAGACACCGGGCGCGACGGAGATGGTGACGGGGGAGCCGTTGTTCTCCGGCACGGCGTCCACGGCGCCCTGCACGGTGGTGTGGTCGCCGCTGCCGTCCTTGGCCACGGTGATCTCGCCCGCCGCCTTGGCGCCCGCCTTCGTGGCACCCGTCTTCTTGGCGCCGATGTCGGGCCGCGGGCCCGAACTCTCGCGCAGCAGCGCGGGGACGTCCTTGGCCGGGTCGAGCGTGTAGTCGTAGAAGTCGTGCGGGTCGAAGGCGTCGCCGCGGGTGTCGGTGCGGCCCGACGTGTTCTTGGTGATGCTGCCGCGCTGCACGAGTTCGGCGGTCTCGTCGGCCATGTACGGGTCGTGGAAACCGTCGAAGTAGCTGTTCTCCAGCACCATCTTCGTGTGCCCGCGCGACCAGTTGCCGTAAGCGGAGGCGACCTCGCCGTCCGGCTCGTCCAGCAGGTAGTTGTTGTAGAGGTGGGCATGGGCGACGTTGTCCGTGGACGGGTTGCGCTGCTGCGTCTCGCGGAACCAGTTGTGATGGATCGTCAGGTCGGCAGTGACGTTCTCCGTCCAGCCGATGCCGAACGCCTTGTTGTGCTGTTCGAACCGGTTCCAGGACACCGTCACGTTCGTGGTGTCCTTCCGGCTGTCGACGAGGCCGTCCTCCATGTGTGTCAGATCGTTGTGGTCGATCCACACATGGTGCGCGCCGTCCATCTGGATGGCGTCCCAGTCGTGCTCCTTGCCGTCCCAGTCGCCGTCGTAGGTGTCGCGGATGGTGAGGTTCCGGATGATCACGTTGTGGACGCCCTGGCCGAGGAAGAAGCCGCCTTCGACGATCTCCCCGGAGTTCCCGGCGCCCACGATCGTCTTGTCCGAGGCGACCTTGATCTCCTCGCCCTTCTCGGCGTACTTGATCGCTCCGGCCACCCGGATCGTGTACGGCTCGGCGGCGGTCGCGTACTTCTTCAGTGCCTCCTCCATGGTGACGGTGACCGTCTTGCCGTCCCGCCCGCCGTAGGTGCCGTTCTGGCCGAGCGCGTCGACGGAGGCGAAGCCGTCGGCCTCCTCGGCCCATGCCTTGGGCGCGGTGGCGTTGGCGGTGGCGGCGTCGGCCCGCCCTTCGCCGCCTGGCCAGTCGGCGGGCCAGCCGACGGCGGGTCCGAGGCCGAGGAGCGTGCCGCCCGCCAGCGTCAGCGCGAGCGGCACCGCGGCGAACAGACCGGTGCGGCGCCGGTGCAGGGGGCGCGTCCGCGTGCCTACGGGAGTGGGGTCCCCGGGGTGCGTGGGGCGCCCGGGGGAGTCGGGAGGTGTGCGGCTCATGGGGGTACGTCCGTTCCCTGGGTGGCGACTGTCGTTTCCCAGTCGCCACCCGCGCGGGGAAGGTTGCCGGGGCCGCCCGGACACGCGGCCCCGGCCGCGCTCAGCCGTTGCCGCTGTTGTAGCCGGTGCCGGTGCCGGTGCCGGTGCCGCCGTCGCCGTTTCCGCCGTTCGCGCTGTACATGCCGTGCGGTGTGTCGGCTGGCAGGGACTCCGGGAGTCCGAAGACGCGGAACAGCGCGTCCCCGAAGAACGCCGCGACCCGCTCCACGCGGTCGCCGTCCAGCGTGAGCACATGCACCTGGAAGGGGAGGTAGTCGCCGCCCTCGTGGCGGCTGTAGAGCGCGAAGGCGGGCTGTCCGTTCGCCGCCGTGGGCAGCATGAGGCCCTCTCCGGGGCCGATCGGGCACTGGGTGCCGATGAGGCGGCCGATGTTCTCCGCGCCGTAGAACCACTCGGGGAACGGGGGCATCTCCCAGACCGCGTCCTCCTTGAACAGCTCCACGATCGCGCTCACATCGGAGTGCTCGAACGCCGCCGCGTACCGGTCCAGCAGCTTGCGCTGGTCCGGGTCGGTCGGCTCGGCCAGCTCCTCCTCGACGGGCGCCGCCGCTTCGAGCTGGGCCCGCGCCCGCTGGAGCGCGCTGTTGACGCTCGCCGTGGTGGTGTCGAGCAGCTCGGCGACCTCGGCAGCCCGCCACTTGAGCACGTCGCGCAGCAGCAGCACGGCGCGCTGACGCGCGGGCAGATGCTGGAGCGCCGCCACCAGCGCCAGCCGCATGCTGGAGCGGGAGACGGCGACCGACGCGGGGTCGGTGGGCTGCGACGTCGCGAACATCGCGTCCGGGATCGGCTCCAGCCAGGGCACCTCGGGTGCCTCGACGACGGGGCGCTCGGGATCGTCGCTGGGCGCGCCGAGGCCCGAGGGCAGCGGGCGGCGCCCACGGCTCTCGATCGCGGTCAGGCAGGCGTTCGTCGCGATGCGGTACAGCCACGTACGCAGCGAGGAACGGCCCTCGAAGCGGTCCGCCGCGCGCCAGGCCCGCAGATACGTGTCCTGGACGAGGTCCTCGGCGTCGTGCACCGAGCCGAGCATGCGGTAGCAGTGCGCGAGCAGCTCGCGGCGGTACGGGTGTGCGCGGTCGAGCAGATCGCTTCCGGCGCCCTCACCGCCGGGCACGCCACTGTCGCCGCTGCCGCCCGGCACGCCCGCCGGTTCGCTCATGGCCCCTCTGGGGTCGCCGATCGGGCCGTCTGCCATGGTCGTTCGCCTTTCGCCGGTCTCAACGCTCGCTCACCGCTCGAAGTGAGTTTCCCAGGGGCGCGGCATCCGTGTCGCTCGTTTGTGCGAATCTGTGAAGAGAGTCTTCTCCCGCTCACGAACATGGACGAGCATGGACAAGAGACACGTGAGGCACACGCGGGGCCCGGGGGCCGCACTCGCGCCGGACGGCCAGGCGGCGGGGCCGACCGTGCCGACACCGCCCAGTGTGCCCCTATCGGGCGGCAAGGGCGTGCCGTTTTGGGCTCTTTCCCCCGCGTCCCTCTCCGTCCCGCCCGGTCCGGCGCTTCCCGGCTCTCTCCGGGGCTCCTCGGCCCGTCAAGCGCGCGCGGGCGTGCGCGTGCCGCACGGCACCGCCGAGTGTCGTCGGCCTGGGCAGCCGGGCGGGGAGTCCGCCGTGCTCAGGGACGTGCGTCGGTCTCCGGACCGGTCTCCGGGCCGGTCTCCGCGGCGGTTTGCGCGCCGGGCCCCGAACCGGACTCCGTGCCGGACTCCTCGTCCCGCGCCGCGGGCAGCTCGGCCGCCGCGGGATCGAGCACCCGGGCCAGGAAGGCGCGGGTGCGCGCGTGCCGGGGCTCGACCACGACCTGCTCGGGCGCCCCCTCCTCGACGATCACCCCGCCGTCCATGAACACCACGCGGTCGGCGACCTCCCGCGCGAAGCTCATCTCGTGCGTGACGACGAGCATCGTCATGCCCTCGTCCGCCAGCGTCCGCATCACCGCGAGCACGTCCCCGACCAGCTCGGGGTCGAGCGCCGAGGTCGGCTCGTCGAAGAGCATCAGCCGCGGGTCCATGGACAGGGCGCGCGCGATGGCGACGCGCTGCTGCTGGCCGCCCGAGAGCTGCGCGGGGTAGGCGCTCTCCTTGTCGGTGAGCCCGACGCGGCGCAGGTTGTGGCGGGCCGTCTCCTCGGCCTCGGCCTTGCCGCGGCCGAGGACGCGCCGCTGCGCGATGGTGAGGTTGCCGAGCGCGGTCAGGTGCGGGAACAGGTTGAAGGACTGGAAGACCATCCCGATCCTGCGCCGCACCCTGTCGATGTCCACGTCCGGATCGGTCACCTCGGCGCCCGCCACGGTCACCGTTCCCGACGTCGGCTCCTCCAGCAGGTTCACACAGCGCAGCAGCGTGGACTTCCCCGACCCGGAGGGGCCGATGACGCAGACCACTTCTCCGGGGGACACCGACAGGTCGATGCCGCGCAGGACCTCGAGGTCACCGAAGGACTTGTGCAGCCCGGTGATCTCGATGGCCGCCGCGCCGTCCGTCTCGGCGCCCGTCGTGCCCGTCGCACTCGCTGTGCCCGACGTACCCGCCGCGCCCGCTGGGCCGGTCCCGCCTGTCGCGTCCACGCCCGCCTCACGTCCCCCCACGTTCGCCTCGCTCACGCTCACTCGCGCCTCACGCCGTCCTTCCGCTGCCGCCTCGTTCGTCCCGCCCGGCCCGCCGCACGCTCCCGCACGCTCACCTGGCTCTCGCGGTACGGGTCTCCAGGCGCCGCACCAGGTGGCCGAGCGGGAGGGTGATGGCCAGATAGAAGAGCCCGGCGATGAGGATCGGGGTCAGGCTGCGGTGCTGGTTGAGCGCGTCGCGGCCGAACTTGGCCAGTTCGTACTGCCCCATGGACAGTCCCAGCAGATAGACGAGGGAGGAGTCCTTGGTGAGCAGGATCAGCTCGTTCGCCAGCGGGGGCAGCACGATGCGGAACGCCTGCGGGATGATGATCGAGAACATGGCCCGCGACTGCGACATGCCCAGCGAACGGGCCGCCTCCGTCTGCCCCTTGGGGACCGCCTGGATGCCCGCGCGGATCGTCTCCGCCATGTAGGCGGCGCCGACGAGGCCGAGTGCGAGCATCACCGTCACGTACTGGTTGATCGAGACCTGGAAGGCGAGCGGAACGCCGAAGCCCAGAGCGATGAAGACCAGCAGCGCGGGCACACCGCGGAAGAACTCGATGTACCCGACGGCCAGCCAGCGGTACGGCGGCACCTTCGACAGCCGCATCAGGGCCAGCAGCAGCCCGAGGACCAGGCCGAAGCCGAAGCCGAGCACGGTGTAGACGACGGTGTTGACCAGCGCCGTCGTGATCACGTCGGGGAACTGCGCCCTGGCGACCTCGATGTCGAAGAAGGCGCGGCGCAGTTCGCCCCAGTCGGCCGCCAGCGCGACGACGAGGAGCCCCAGGACCAGCACCCCGTACTGCGTGCCGCGGATCGCGCGGGCCCGCTGGCGGCGGGAGAGGGAGCGGGTGCGGCTACGGGCGGGGGAAGCGGTCACTTCGGCTCCTCACCGAACCACTTCTTGTAGATCTTGTCGTAACGGCCGTCCGCCTTGGCGTCCTTGACCGTCTCGTCGATCTGCTTGCGCAGCGCGTCGTTGCCCGTGCGGACGGCGATGCCGTACTGCTCGCCGGTGTCGAACTCGGCGGTGACCTCGGTGTCCTTGTTCTTCCTGGCGTAGTCGTAGAGGACGCCGTTGTCGTTGATGGCGGCGTCCACCTGGCCCGTCTGCACGGCGGTGAGCAGCAGCCCGACGTCCTCGAAGGTGACCTGCTCGACGCCCTTGGCGTTCTTCTTCGCGTACTCGGCGCCCGTCGTGGACTCCTGGACGCCCAGCTTCTTGCCCTTGAGACCGGCGAGGGACTTGTAGTCCGCGCCCTTCTTGGTGATGAGGGCCTGCGTCGCCTCGAAGTACGGCGCTGAGAAGTCGACGTTCTTCTCGCGCACATCCGTGATGGTCATGCCCGCGGCGGCCAGATCGCACTTGTTCGCGTTGAGGTCCTCGCCGGACTGGATGCCCTCGAAGGGCGTGTCGACGATCTCCTGCTTGACTCCCAGGTCCTTGGCCACGAGGTCCACGAGGTCCACGTCGAAGCCGACGACCTTCTTGCCCTCCCGGAACTGGAAGGGTTCGTACGGAAGGTGCGTACAGGTCTTGAGCTGCCCCGCCGAGACCAGCTCCACCTCGTTGCCGCCCTTGCCCGTGGTCTCCGTGCTGGAGCAGGCGGAGGTGAGCGCCGCGAGCAGCGTCGCGCACGCGGTGACGGTGAGAGTCCGCGGAAGGGACTTACGAGAAGACCATGGGGACACAGCGCCTCCGGGGATGTGTCGGTGACCCGCGCGAACGGGTGGTTTCGAACAGACGGGCAAGTGCCGTTGCATCCTGCCACCGGTCACGTTGCCTGTCGCCGCCGCGGAGGTTGCGACCACGTAACGGGCCGGGCCCCGCGCCCCGGGGACCCGGCCCTGCTACGAAAGGCCCGTCGTACGCGTGCCCGCGGGCCCGGATTCCTCAGCCGTTTTTGCCCCTGCGGCGCTTACGGGCGCGGCGGCGGCCCTTGCTGAAGAACCAGCCCGCTGGGGGTTCGTCCGCGCGCCACGGCTGCGGCTCCGGAGGCCGGTCCCGCCAGCGCTCACGGAGCATGCGGGTGCGGGCCGCCGGTTCGTTCACCTCCGCGCTCCGGATGAAGTCCTCGTCGAGGACGAGATCGTCCCAGCGCTCCTCGCGGTCACCGGAGCCCTCGCCGCCACGCTCCGTTCCGTGACCGTTCGCCTCGCTGCCCATGAGCTGCCTCCGTCCACTGCCCGACGGGTCCCCTCACCGGATCGTCGGTCAAGGCTTGGTAAAAGGGCAACGTCCCGGGGCCGGCCGTTGTTCCGTGGCCCTCACTTCTGTCTCGTTGGATGGAACGCAACCTATGAGACAGATCACATTGACCTCACGTTGGGAACAGGGTTGTAGTGGCCCACTGACGCAAGCGGTCCCTGCTCGAAATTCATCTGGGATCTTCGATCCGGGCTCAGTGCAGGGCTAAAACCTGGGATTCAAAGGACTACGCATGGGCCTGCAAACGCCGAGCGCCTCCGAGGCAGCGGCATCCGGTGACCCCGGAACACCCCCGGGCGACTCGCTCAAGGCCGGACTGAAGAACCGCCACCTTTCGATGATCGCGATCGGCGGCGTCATCGGTGCGGGACTCTTCGTCGGCTCCGGCGCGGGCATCGCCAAGGCCGGACCCGCCATCCTCATCTCCTACGCGCTGGCGGGGCTGCTCGTCGTCCTCGTGATGCGCATGCTCGGTGAGATGGCCGCGGCCGACCCCTCCTCCGGCTCCTTCTCGACCTACGCCGACCGCGCCCTGGGGCGGTGGGCGGGCTTCACCATCGGATGGCTGTACTGGTTCTTCTGGGTCGTCGTGCTCGCCGTAGAGGCGACAGCGGCGGCCACCATCCTCACCGGCTGGGTGCCCGCCGTGCCCCAGTGGGCGTGGGCACTGCTGGTGATGATCGTCCTGACCGCGACCAACCTCGCCTCCGTCGGCTCCTACGGGGAGTTCGAGTTCTGGTTCGCGGGGATCAAGGTCGTCGCGATCGTGGCGTTCATCGTGATCGCGGGCCTCGCCGTGTTCGGGGTGCTCCCCGGGACGGACGCGGTCGGTACGGAGAACCTGACCGGACAGGGCGGCTTCCTGCCCAACGGGCCCGGCGCGATCCTCTCCGGGATGCTCCTGGTGGTCTTCTCCTTCATGGGCAGCGAGATCGTCACGCTGGCCGCGGGTGAGTCCGCCGAGCCGTCGAAGATGGTGCGCCGCGCCACCAACAGCGTCATCTGGCGCATCGGCATCTTCTACCTGGGCTCGATCGGCCTCGCGGTGGCGCTGCTCCCGTGGAACTCCGACGCCCTCCTGAAGGAAGGCCCCTACGTCGCCTCGCTGAACGAGATCGGCATCCCGCACGCCGGGACGATCATGGACGTCATCGTGGTGACGGCCGTGCTCTCCTGCCTCAACTCCGGTCTCTACACGGCCTCCCGCATGGCCTTCTCCCTGGGGCAGCGCTCCGACGCGCCCAAGGCGTTCGGACAGACCGACAAGCGGGGCGTGCCGGCCGCCGCCATCTGGTCCTCGGTCGCCTTTGGCTTCGTCGCCGTGATCTTCAACTACACCTCGCCCGAAACGGTCTTCGAGTTCCTGCTGAACTCCTCCGGCGCGGTGGCCCTCTTCGTGTGGCTGGTCATCTGCTTCTCGCAGCTGCGGATGCGGCGCATCATCGAGCGGGACATGCCGGAGAGGCACACGGTGCGCATGTGGCTGTACCCGTACCTCACGTACGCGACCATCGCGCTGATCCTCTTCGTGATCGGCTACATGTTCTACGACGCCGAGGGACGCCAGCAGATGATCATGTCCGTGGTCGTCGGCGCGCTGGTCCTCGCCCTGGGCGTCTGGCGCCAGCGCCAGCGCCGCCGCGTGTAACTCTCGCGGGGGACGTCCCCCGCTGTCTTCTGCCCGGTTCCGTGATGGGACCGTCGGCCTCCGGGCCCGGCATGACTGTCCCCCCTGTCGAAGGGATGACCTGGGGGTGTCGCCGGGCCCGGAGGCGCCGTTGGAGACGCTGAGGGGAGGTCCGACGACCGCCTGGCCAGGCGCAATGCCCGGCAGCTCGCGGGGCGGGCCGAGCACTCAGCGCGGCGTGGTGCCGCCTGTTGGTACTGTCGGACCGTTGAATGGTTCATCGGCGGCGAGGCGGCTCGGGGCGCGGCAGCCGCCTGGAGGGGTGGGGATGGAAAGGGCAGCGAGCGAGAGCGGGGGAGGAGTCCGGAGCGTGCTGCGCGCCCTGGATCTCCTGGCCCTGTTCGACGAGTCTCACCGTACGCGCAGTGTGCGTGAACTGGTGGATGCCTCCGGACTCGCCAAGTCCACCGTGGTGCGCCTTGTGGCCACGCTGGAGGAGCGTGGCCTGCTGTGGGTCCAAAGCGATGGGCGGTTGACGCCCGGGGCGGGTCTGCTGCGCTGGGCGGCGCTGGCGCAGGAGGCGTGGCGCCTGCCGCTGGAGGCGGTGGAGTGCCTGCGGGTGCTGTCGGTGGAGTCGGGCGGGGAGTCCTCCCGGATCTACGTCCGGCAGGGGACGTCCCGGGTGTGCGTGGCGCAGCACGAAGGCACCCAGCAACTGCGGCATGTGGTGCGGATCGGTGAAGAGATGCCGCTGTGGGCGGGTGCGTCCGGCCATGTGCTGCTGTCCGGCTGCACTGACGCGTTCCTGCGCCGGGTGGCGAAGGGGGCCGGTCAGGACCCGGAGGTGCTGGCCGAGCGGGCGCGCTTGGCCGCCGAGCGGGGCTGGGCGGCCAGCGACGGCGAACGGGAGCGGAGCGTGGCCGCTGTCGCCGCCCGCGTCACCGATGACCAGGGACGGGTCGCCGCCGCGGTGTCCCTGGGCGGACCCAGCAGCCGCTTCACCGCTGAGCACATCGAGGCGTTCCTGCCCGTACTGACGAAGGCCGCCCGAGAGCTGACGGAGCTTAGGTTCCTCTCGGCCGGCAGCTGACCGCATACGGGGGAGGCCGCCTCACGTGTGCGCGGGGCGGCCTCCGTCATCTCTGTCGTCCGATCCCGGTCACGCGCGCTCTTCCGGCTCTTTCGGTGTGAACTCGCGCGGTGCGTGGCCGTCGTAGGAGGCGAGCAGCGGGCGCGGCAGGGGGCCCTTGATGCGGGTGCCGCCGAACCTCTCCTCCCAGGCGTGGGAGACGATGCCGACGCTGCGAGAGAGGACGAACAGTCCGCGCCCCAGCTCGGGCGGGAAGCCGAGTTCGCTGTAGACGATGGCCGTGGCGCCGTCGATGTTCATCGGCACGGGCCTGCCGCGCCTCTCGGACAGTGCGCGTTCCAGGGCGATGCCCGCGCGAAGTGCCCTGCCCGGCACTTCCCCGTTCTCCACCGCCTTGCCCACGAGGTCGAGCAGCGGGTCGCGGCGTGGATCACGAGGATGGAAGCGGTGGCCGAAGCCGGGGACGCGCAGCTTGGCCGCGCGGTACTCGGCGACGAGCCGGGCCGCGGCCTCGTCGATGTCACCCCCGGCCGCGGATGCCTCCTCGTCCAGTTGGCCGAGCACTTCCATGCACTGCTGGCCCGCGCCGCCGTGGACGTCGCCGAGAAGGTTCACGCCGGTGGCGACCGCGCTGTTGAGACCGATGCCGCAGGTGGCCGCCATGCGTGCGGCGGCGATGGACGGGGCCTGCGGGCCATGGTCGACGGCGGCGACGAGGGCGGCCTCCAGCAGTCGTTCCTGTGCGCGCGTGGGCAGCTCGCCACGGATCATCAGCCAGATCATCCCGGTGAAGGACATCTCGCCGATGAGCTGTTCCACTGGATAGCCGCGCAGCAGGATCTCACCGGGCCGGATGCGGCTGATGCCGGTGGACCACCAGTCCGTCGCCTCCCGCACGGGCATCATGTCCTGCTCGGTCTCAGGCGTCGTGGTCATACCGCACCTCGCTGCTTCAAGCGGTCGATCTCCTCGGTTCCGTAGCCGAGTTCGGCCAGTACCTGCTCGGTGTGCTCGCCCAGGATCGGGGGCGGTACCGTGGCGCCGACGGCCTCGCCGTCCACCCGGAAGGGGCTTCCCAGCACCCGCAACTCGCCGTCACGGCCGTCCGGATAGGGCAGCGCCCGTACGAAGTCCCGTTCGGCGATCTGCTCCAAACTCAGCGCTCCGGGCACGGACAGGACGCGACCGGCGGGCACGCCGGCGTCGGAGAGGATGTGCTCCCATTCTTCGGCGCTGCGCCGGGAGAGCCCCTTCTCGACTTCGGTACGCAGCTCCTCCCGGTGTGCCTTGCGGTCGGCCGGGTGACGGAACCGCTCGTCCTCGACGAGTTCTTCGCGGCCGATGAGACGGCACAGGGTGGCGAACTGCTGCTGTCGGTTCGCGGCGATGTTGAGGTGTCCGTCGCCGGTGGCGAAGGTGCCGGAGGGGGCGGCGGTGAAGTTCTCGTTGCCCATTGGCTGTGGTTCCCGCCCGGTGACCAGGTAGTTGGAGGTCACCCAGCCCATCGCGGTGAGCGCGGCCTCCAGCATGGAGACGTCGAGGAAGGCACCCTTGCCTGTGCGTTCACGGCGCAGAAGGGCGGCGGCGACGGCGTAGGCGGCTGATGTGCCGCCCAGGGTGTCGGCCACGGGGAAACCCGCGCGCAGCGGCGTGGAACCGGGAGTCCCGGTCACGCTCATCATGCCGGACAGGCCCTGCACGATCTGGTCGTAGGCCGGACGGGTGCGCATGGGGCCGGTCTGGCCGAAGCCGGATATGGCGCAGTACACGAGTCGGGGATTGTGCTGGCGCAGGGTCTCCCATCCGATACCGAGCCGGTCCATCACGCCTGGCCGGAAGTTCTCGATGAGGACGTCGTACTCCTGGACGGCGCGCAGCAGGGTCGCGCGCCCTTCTTCGTCCTTGAGGTCAAGGGTCAATGAGCGCTTGCCTGCGTTCTGGGCGAGGAAGGAGGCGCCGAGCAGGTTCTCGCTCAGCTTCCGGTCGGCCCCCAACTGCCGGGCCAGGTCGCCGGACCGGGGCATCTCGACCTTCAGGACGTCGGCGCCCTGGAGTGCCAACTGGTAACCGGCGAACGGACCGGCCAGCACGTTCGTCAGGTCCAGGACCCGGACGCCATCGAGAAGGGGCGGCGGAGTCTCGGCATTCGTACTCAACGGTGTGCACCTCCGGTGCGAAGCGGAACCGCGAGCCGCCCTGCCGTGAGCAAGGGGTCGGGGCAAGCGGAGAAGAAGGGCTTCGTGGCAACCCCTTGTCAGGGGCAATGCCTGTCCATAACATCACCGAACCACAGTACGACACAAGTGTGCCACTAGGCGGTACGACTTGAGGTGACGAAGGAGTCCCCGTGACATCCATGGAGAGCCCGCCGGGGAACCGGCCCCTGTTCCAGCCGAAGGTGGCGATAGCCGCGGTCTTCGGCACCACTATCGAGTGGTACGACTTCGCCCTGTACGGAACAGCCGCCGCCCTGGTGTTCAACAAGGCGTACTTCCCGGACAGCGACCCACTCGTCGGTACGCTCCTCGCCTTCGGCACCTTCGCCATCGGCTTCCTCGCCCGGCCCATCGGCGGCGCCTACTTCGGCGAACGCGGCGACACCAAGGGACGCAAACATGTCCTCGTCGCCACCCTGCTCCTGATGGGCATCGCCACCACGGCCATCGGCCTGCTGCCCACCTACGCGCAGATCGGTGTCGCGGCACCGGTCCTGCTGACCCTCCTGCGCTTCCTCCAGGGATTCGCCGCGGGCGGCGAGAAGACCGGCGCGCTGATCATCCTCTTCGAGAACGCACCCCCGAAATGGCGAGGTCTGCTCTCCTCACTGCCCGCCATCGGCACCGGCACCGGCACGCTCCTGTCCACCGGCTCCTTCGCCCTCGTCACCGCGCTCCTGTCGGAAGAAGACCTGCTCTCATGGGGCTGGCGCCTGCCCTTCCTCCTCAGCGGCATCCTGACCTTCTTCGGGCTCTGGATCCGCAGGTCCCTCGAAGAGACAGCCGCCTTCCAGGAGGACGGAGCCGGTGAGCCGCAGGCGCACCGCCCCCTCCGCCAGCGCCTCGCCGAGTCCCGGTTCGTCGAGGCATGGCGTCGCTATCCGAGGCAGATGCTCATCGTGATCTGCGCCGGAGCGGCCGAGAACGCAGGCTTCTACATCTTCGGCACGTTCTCCGTCACCTACGCCGAGGACCGCGGGATCGCGACCGCGTCCATCCTCAGCGGCATCTCGATCGTCGCCGCTCTCAAACTCGTGACCGTACCTGCCCTGGGCGCGCTCTCCGACAAGGTGGGGCGGCGGCCGGTGTCCATCGGCGGTGCCCTGGTCCTGCTCGCCTCGTCCTGGCCGTTTTTCCAACTCCTCGACAGCGGGCAGACCTGGGCGATCTGGCTGGCGCTCCTGGTCACGCTGGGCGTCGGACAGTCCGCGATCCTCGGCTCCCAGCCCGCGTTCTTCGCCGAACTCTTCGACACGAAGGTCCGCTTCAGCGCCGTCGGCGTCGCGAACAACATCGGCACCGTCCTGACCGGCGGACTCGCACCGATGCTCGCCACCTCGCTGCTCGTCTGGTTCGACCACCACGTCATCGGAGTCGTCGTCTTCATGGCCCTGATGAGCCTCCTGACCGCGGGCTCCGTGGCGCTGGCCAAGGAGACGCGCTACGTCGAGAACCCCGAGGCAACACAACCGGAACAACCGGAAACCGTCACGGAGGCCCCGAGGACCGAAGTGAGGACACTCTGACGGCTTGGAACCCCGGAGAGGCGACACGGCACATTCATCTCTGTCCCCCGTCGGCCCCGGCATCGACCGGACGCTCGCTACGCCCCATCCCTCCCGCCCCGTTCCGGCCGCGCCAACACCGACGCTGAGCACGCTAGGAGCCGTGCGAACCCGGGAAGGGCGAATCCACAATGAGCTCTCGTGCACACATTGGGAAGATCGCGGCGCTCGCGTCCTCGGTGGTGCCACGGCCCTCGGGCCCATCACCGCAGAGGCGCTCGCTGCTGCCCCGCATCAGATGACGCAGGCGCCCCAGACGGTGGCCGCAAGGGGCAGGCCGTTCAGGTCGTCCTCAAAGCCGTGAAGCACGCCCACACCGTCTACGTCTCGGCACACGGCTACTGATCCCCCTCCCGCGTACGAGAACGGCCCCGCCCCCTCCGCTTTCGCGCGAGGGGGCGGGGCGGGGCCGCGCCGTAGGGCGCCGGGCGTCACGTGCCAGTCGGGCGCCAGGTCCGGCGGGCCCCGGGTGTCAGGACCGGCGGGCCGTGAGGATCAGCAGGCCCAGGAGGACCAGCGCTACGCCCGCCCACGCCCAGGCGCCGAGGCGTTCGCCGACCACCGCGACGCCCAGGACCGCGGCCACCACGGGCTCGAAGAGGCTGAGCGTCGTCGCCTGGCTGGCGCTGACGCGGGCGAGCCCGGCGCCGAAGAGGACGTACGCGACACACATCGGCACCACGGCCAGATAGGCCGCGACGGCGATGCCCCGTCCCTCGCCCAGCAGCGGGCCCCCCGTCGCCGCGAAGACCGGCAGCAGCACCAGGGCGCCGAGCCCGAAGAGGGCGCCCATCGAGGCCCGCGAGGAGTGGCCCGCGCGGATGACGCCCGCTCCGCAGTACGTGTAGACGGCGTACGAGGCCCCCGCGAGGAGCCCCAGCGCCACCCCTCCGGGCACGTTCCCGCCCGCCGCCGCGCCGCCGTGCCCGGTCAGCGCCAGCGCGCAGCAGCCCGCCGCAGCGGCCACCGTCGCGGTCGTCCAGCGCGCGGTGAGCCGGGTGCCGTCCAGTACGCGTTCCAGCAGGGCGGCGAAGACGGGCGCGCTGCCGATGGTGATGACGGTGCCCGTGGCGACTCCCGCCCAGGCCATGGAGGTGTAGAAGACCAGCGGGTACACGGCCACCGCCAGGCCCCCGACCAGCGCGGACAGCAGCGTCGCGCGCCCGCCCCGCAGCACCCCCAGCGCCGAGCGCCCGGCGATGAGGAGGGTGAGCAGCCCGCCCACGCCCATGGTGGCGGCGCCGATGGAGAGCGACGAGGCGCCGGAGGGCGCGAAGCTGGCGGCGGTGCCCGTCGTGCCCCACAGCGCCGCCGCGGCCAGCACCAGCAGCGGCCCGGAGGCCGCGCGAGGTGCCCTGGAGGGGGCGGGAGAGCCGGAGGGCGAGGGTCCGTCTGCGGGAGCGGTGCCGACGGGGAGGCCGGTGTGCGCGGGCACGGCGGCGCGGGAGCGCATGGCGGCACGCGAGGAGGAAGAACGAGAAGACATGGGAGACGCGTCCTGATCCGTTGAGGTCGAGCGAGTCGAGCAAGGGGTCACGGATGGGCGCAGCAGTGATCGGCAGCCGGGCGGCGGCGCGGGTCACGGAGGACCGCGGCGGCCTCGGGCTGCCGTAGCGGGCGGGCGTTCGCGGCCCGTCAGCGGAAGTGCGCCCTCAGCGGGACGCGGGGGGCGGTGTGACCGCGTGCCAGTACGTGGTGTCCATGCGCGGCAGTGTAGTCCACGGCTGTACGCGGTCGCCGGGGTGTCCGCACAGCGGGACACCGTCGGCGGGGGAGGGGGCACACGGGGAGCACGGCCGCCCCGGGGAGGCCCGGCGCCGGTGGCGTCACGGAGCCGGTGACACGGTGCCACGGGTGGCACAGGCGGCATGGGTGAGGCCCGGCAGTGGTGTGTGCCGGGCCTCACTCCGTGGACGCCGTGGTGCACCGGTGCCCTGGCGTCACAGGCACGCGGTGTCAGTCGGTCAGCGCAGGGTGCGCGCGCAGGGCAGCTCCGCCCACACGGCGTGCCCCTTCTCGCCTCCGTCGCCGCACTCGGGGCGGATGCCCCAGTCGTCCGCGAGGACGCTCACGAGCAGCAGACCGCGGCCGCTCTCGCCGTCGGCGTCCGGGCAGTTGCCCACGCGCGGTTCGACGGGACGGTTGCCGCCGCCCTGGTCGGTCACCTCGACGCGCAGTCGCACGCCGATGACCCACAGCTCGCAGCTCACCCGGTCGCTCGTGGTGTGCCGCACCGCGTTGGTGAACAGCTCGGACACGAGCAACTCGGCGTCGTCGCGGGACTCCTGGTCGACACGCCACTCACGGAGGCGGTCGAGCACTCGTCTTCGCGCCGTCGCCACGGAGGTGTCGAGGGCGGGTAGGTGGAACCAGTCCCTGAGCGGGCGTGCCAGCAGGGCACCGTGCTGGTGTTCTAAGGAGGGGGCGTCATGGGGGGAAGCCACCGGTCCACTATGCGTTGCGCCAGTGACGGATGGCAAGGATCAATCTGTAATTTACAGATTCGCAGGGGGCAGGCTGTTGCCTTACCTGAAGCACATGCCAAACTGCGTAACCATGACGGCAGTTGGAGGCGAGCAATAGTGGTGGTGGACTCACGCTCCGGCGGTGGCGCCGCCCCCACCGTGCTGCGAGTGGTGCTCGGCAAGCGGCTCCAGCACCTGCGGGAGAAGGCGGGCCTGTCGTACGAGCAGGCGGGCCAGGCTCTCGATGTCACCCACGCCACGGTGCGCAGGATGGAGAAGGCCGAGGTCGGCCTCAAAGTCCCGTACGTCGAGAAGCTGCTGAGCACGTACGGCGTCAGCGGTCAGGACGAGATAGACGAGTTCATCGCGCTGGCCCGGCAGGCGAACCAGCCCGGCTGGTGGCACCGGTACCGGGACGTGGTCCCGGAGTGGTTCAGCGCCTTCGTCAGCCTGGAGAGCGAGTCCCACGTCATCCGCGCCTACGAGCCGCACTACGTGCCCGGTCTGCTCCAGACCGAGGGCTACGCGCGTGCGGTGCTGCGCGCGGGGATGCCGCAGGCGCCCGAGGAGGAGATCAGACGCCAGGTCGCGCTGCGGCTGGAGCGTCAGACGGTCCTCCGGCGCGAAGAGCCCCCGATGCTGTGGGTCGTGATGGACGAGACGGTACTGCGCCGCTCCATCGGCGGACCCGAAGTCATGCGCGAGCAGATCGACTACCTCATCGAGGCCAGTGAACAGCCCCACATCAGGCTTCAGATCATGCCTTTCAGCGTGGGGCCTCACCCGGCCATGTACGGCCCGTTCCACCTCTTCAGGTTCCCCATAGAGGAACTGCCGGACTTCGCCTGTTCGGAGAGTCTGGTCGGCGCCGTCTACTTCGACCAGCGCGACGATGTCTCGTCGTTCCTGGAAGCACTGGACCGGATGTGCGCTCAGGCCGCGCCGGTGGCACGGACTGAGGCGATCCTCAGTGCAATGCGCAAGGAGCTCTGAAATGGGTCAGATCTACAACGGCATGCCGGCGAAACACCTCGGGACCGAGGGCTGGCACAAGCCGTGGAGCGGCGGCAACGGGGGAAGTTGCGTCGAGGCGCTGAAGCTCGCGGACGGCAGGGTGGCCCTGCGCCAGTCAGCGGATCCTGACGGGCCCGCCCTGATCTACACCTCGCACGAGATCGAAAAGTTCATTCAAGGCGCAAAGGCCGGCGACGCCGACTTCCTGCTCGCCTGACCAGCAAAAAGAGAGACGGAGGACGTCGTGTCGGAAACGGGCTTCAGCCCCGAGCAGATCGACACCACCAAGCCGCACCCGGCGCGTATGTATGACTTCTACCTGGGCGGCATGGACAACTACGAGGTGGACCGCACCGCGGCCGGGCGGGTGCTGGAGCTGGTGCCGCACATCCGCACCACGGCGCGCGGAAACCGGGACTTCCACCACCGTGCCGTGCGCACGGCGGTGGACATGGGCATCCGCCAGTTCATCGACATCGGTACGGGCATCCCGACCTCGCCCAACACCCACGAGGTCGCCCGCGCCGCGGCCCCGGACGCCAGGGTCGCGTATGTCGACAACGACCCGATCGTCGCCACGTACGCGGGTGCGAAGCTGACCAACCTCGGCAACGCGGACTTCGTGCTCGCGGATCTGCGCGAGCCGAAGTCGATCATCGAGCACGACGGCATGCGGCAGCTCATCGACTTCGACAAGCCCGTGGCCCTGATGCTCGTCGCCGTCCTCCACTTCATCACCGAGGACGAGGACCCCGCGGGCATCCTCAAGGAGCTGACCGACCGGCTGCCGGACGGCAGCGCGCTGATCCTCTCCCATGTCACCGGTGACTTCGACGAGGACCGCGACGCCATCGGCCAGGCCGCGCACGTCTACGACAGCGCGACGGCGAGGCTCACCCTGCGCACGTACGACGAGGTGCTGCCCTACTTCAAGGGCTTCGAGCTGCTGGAGCCTGGCCTCGTCCAGCCGCCGCTGTGGCGGCCCGACGGGCAGGCGCCCACGGAGAAGGAGCTGACCCAGCACGCCGGATACGCGGGCATGGGGATCAAGGGCGGCGTGTAAGCGGCGCCGTGCGGCAGATGAGGACGACGGGGGAGATCGGGGGCGTGGCGGCCGGTCCGTCGGCGGTAACGCGATGAGCGTGCCGGCGGACCGTCCGTCCGTTGGGCCTTCCGTCCGTTGGGCCTTCCGTCCGTTGGGCCTTCCGTCTGGCTGCCCGTTCGTTGAGCCGGGCGCCGGGCGGGCGGCGGCGGCCACGCGCCCGGGCCCTGCGCTCAGCCCCGTTCCGCCTCGTCCTGCCCTTCCTCGCGGAAGGCGAGGACGACGGAGAACTCGGCGGGAGCCGCCTCCAGCCGGTACCGCGGCAGCACTCCAGGGCCGCAGGACTGGGAGCCGATGCCCTGCTGGAGATGGTCGACGGTGACCCACACCGTGTCCCCCGGCACCAGGTCGGTGGTGTGCTCCGCCGCGTCCAGCTGCTCGCTGGTCCAGCGGCGTGCCGTGAACCAGAACGGGTGCGAGTCGCCCTCGACGCGCAGCCGCCCACCGGCCGGGGCGGCGTCCTCCCACGACGTCCCGTCGGCCCCGCGCCCGTTCCCGTCCGCGCTCAGCTCCGCCCACCGCACGTCGGAGCGCGCCCCGTTCTCCTGCGGGCGCACGTACGGCGTCTGGAGCGCGTCCACCGTGCTGTGCCACAGTCCCGTGCGGGAGGCGGCGCGGGTGTCCGGGTAGGACTCGCCGGGGCCGCCGCCGAACCAGGTGGCCGTGCCGTAGGCGCCCGGCAGCCCCATGCGCAGCCCGAGCCGGGGCAGCGGGAAGTCCCAGTCGCCCTCGGGCTCGACGGAGACCGCGAGCCGCACCCGTTCCGCCGAGGCGGTCCAGCGGTAGGTGGTGCGCAGCGCCAGGTCGGTCGCGGCGGCGCCCACCCGGGTGCGGACCACCAGGGCCTCGCCGTCGGTCTCGACCGCGTCGGTCCTGTGCCGCATCCGGTGCAGTCCGCGCTGCCGCCACACCTGCCCGTACCGCGTGTCGGGCTGCCAGGGCGCACCCTCGTCGTTGTCCGTCGGCGCCCGCCACACGTCCAGCCGGGGTCCGGTCAGCGCGAGGGCCCCGAGGTGGGTGAGCACGCCCGTCGCCGCGTCGAAGCGGGCGGGTCCGAGGCGGTACGGGGCGTCATGGCGCTCGCCCTCGCGTGCGGTTCCCGCGTCCTCGCGGCGGGGCCTTACGGGGGCGCCGAGCGCGCGCGGGCGACGCTGCTCGCGCGCCGGTGCGCCGGGTAGTTGGCCCCATGCGACGGTGTGCCCCGCACGAGCCCAGGCGGTGTCGTGGGCGAGCGTCGCGCGTACGGTCCACTGGGTCTCGGGGGCGCGGCCCGTGTCCCCGCCTCCGGTTTCCCTTTCCCCACGCGCGCGCGGGCTGTCCGGCGCGGACGGCAGCTTCACCGTTGCCCGCTCGCCCGCCGCGAGTCCTGGCACGGCCAGTGGGCCGCTGTCCACGGTCTCGCCGTCGATCTCGTACGACCAGGTGAAGGCGAGATGCGAGAGACCGGCGAAATCGTGCTGGTTGGTGACGGTGACGGTGCCCGCCGAGGCGTCGCCCTCGATGCGGACGGGCTCGATGACCTTCTTGTACTCGACGAGCCCCGGCGAGGGCGTGCGGTCGGGGAAGAGCAGCCCGTCGCACACGAAGTTGGAGTCGTGCAGCTCCTCGCCGAAGTCGCCGCCGTAGGCGAAGTACGCGCGCCCGTCGTCCGTGCGGCGCGGCAGCCCGTGGTCGATCCACTCCCAGATGAACCCGCCCTGGCACCGCTCGTACTTCTCGAACAGCCGCTGGTACTCGCTGAGCCCGCCGGGCCCGTTGCCCATGGCATGCCCGTACTCGCACAGCAGGAAGGGCAGCGAGCGGCGGTGCGCGTCGAGTCCGGCGTCCTCCAGCGGGGGTTCCTCGCGGCGCCCGATCCGCTCCACCTCGTCGTGCCGCGCGTACATGCGGGAGTAGAGGTCGCTGTCCGGGCAGTCGGGGTCGTTCTCGTAGTGGAGGGGGCGCGAGGGGTCGCGCTCGCGGATCCAGGAGGCCATGGCGGACAGGCCACGGCCGCTGCCGCACTCGTTGCCGAGGGACCAGATGATCACCGAGGCGTGGTTCTTGTCGCGCTCGACCATCCGCCGCGCCCGGTCCAGCAGCGCGGGCGTCCAGCGGACGTCGTCGACGGGGTTGTGGCGCCAGTCCGTGAAGACGAAGCCGTGGGTCTCCAGATCGCACTCGTCGATGACCCACAGGCCCAGCTCGTCGCACAGGTCCAGGAACGCGGGGTGCGGCGGATAGTGGCTCGTGCGCACGGCGTTGATGTTGTGCTGCTTCATCAGCTCCAGGTCGCGCCGCATCGTCGCCGCGTCCACGGCCCTGCCGGTCTCCGGGTGGAACTCGTGCCGGTTCACCCCGCGGAAGAGGACCCGCCTGCCGTTCACCTTCAGCAGGCCGTCCTCGACGGCGACGGTGCGGAAGCCCACCCGGAAGGGCACCCGCTCCCCTTCCGTGCTCAGCACCCCCTCGTACAGCCGCGGCGTCTCCGCCGTCCACGGCTCCACCGGCAGCCGCACGGGCTCGCCCGTGGGCGCCGCCTCGACGCCCAGTTCGGGCACGCTCACCGTGCCGCCCGGCTCCGAGGTGACCAACAGGGTGCCCTCGCCGCTGACGTGGTCGTAGTCCGCGCTGACGGTGAAGTCGGCGACGGCGCCCTCCGGGCGGTGCAGCAGGGTGACGTCCCGGAAGATGCCGGGCAGCCACCACATGTCCTGGTCCTCCAGATAGCTGCCCGCCGACCACTGGTGGACGCGGACGGCCAGCACGTTGCCGCGCGGACGCAGCGCTTCCCCCACCGCGAACTCGTGCGGCAGCCGCGAGCCCTGGAAGGTGCCCAGCTCCCGTCCGTTGAGCCAGACGCGGGCGCAGGACTCCACACCGTCGAAGCGCAGCACGGCATCGCCGCCGTCCGGCCAGTCCTCGGGGAGGTCGAAGAAGCGGAGGTGGTCGCCCGTGGGGTTCTCGTCGGGCACGTGCGGAGGGTCGACGGGGAAGGGGTACATGACGTTCGTGTACGCGGGGGCGCCGTAACTCTCGCGCTGCACCTGTTCCTCAGGGCGCGCGGCCTCGGGGCCCTGGAGCACCCAGTGCCCTGGCACGGCGGTCCTGTCCCAGCCCGAGGAGTCGTAGTCGTCGTGGACGAAGCCGGTGCCGAAGCCTTCCGCGGTGGGGGAGAAGCGGAAGTGCCAGCTCCCGTTCAGGCTGAGCCTGTGCGCGTCGGAGGCGGCGGACCAGGCACGTGGCGCGAGGGTGCCGCTGCCAGGGGACACGTCCTCGTAGTACGTCGTGCTCATCGCTCTCCTCAAGGGGTGCGGGCGGTGCGAGAGTGCTGTGGGGTCTGTGGGGTGTGGGCGCTGTTCCTTCGTCGGCGCGTGCGGTTTCGCGGCGCGGCCAGATGGCCCTCCAGTGCGAAGGTGGCGGCGCCGAGGCTGACGGGGTCGCTGCTGAGCGGGCACAGGACGATCGAGGTGCCGCTCAGGGGGCGGGCGAGGGCGCGCTCCGCGACGGTGGCGCGTACAGCGTCGAGCAGTTGCTGCCCGAGCGCGGACGCCACCCAACTGCTGAGGACGACGACTTCGGGGTTGAGCAGGTTGACCAGGCCCGCGAGCGCCGCGCCGAGCAGCCGCCCCGTCCCGGCGACGACCCGCACGGCCACGGGGTCACCGTCGGCCGCGGCGCGTCCGAGCGCCTCGATGGTCGCGGTCTGGTCGTCCGGGTGGTGCAGCGGGCTGCCGGGGGCGAGTTCGCGCAGCGCGCGCATGATGCCATGGGCGCCGACGTACGCCTCCACACAACCGCGGTCGCCGCAGAGGCACGGATGCCCGTCCAGGACGAGGGGGGTGTGGCCCCACTCGCCCGCGCTGTTGTCCTTGCCCCTGTGCAACTCGCCGCCAAGTACCAGACCCGCGCCGACGCCGGTACCGAGGTTGACGACTACGGAGTCCTCGCACCCGCGTGCCGCGCCGAACCACAGCTCGGCCACCGCGCAGGCGCGCAACGGGTTGTCCAGGTGGAGGGGGTGGGGGAGCCGTTCCCCGAGGAGCCGGAGCAGGGGGACGTCGTGCCAGCCCCAGTTGGCGGCGTAGACCGAGACGCCGCCCTCGCGGTCCACCATCCCGGGCATGCTCACGCCGACGCCCAGCACCTGGTCCCCTTCGGCCCCCGAGGCGTCGAGCGCGCGCTCCACGGAGCTGGCGATGCGGCCGACGACCTCGCCGGGGGCCCGCTCGCCGGGGCGCAGTTGCTCCTGCGCCGTGGCGAGGACGCCGAAGGCCAGGTCGTAGACCTCCGCGCGCACATACGTCTCGGCGACGTCGACGCCGACGAGCGCACCGCCCCCGGCGTCGGGGGCCACCAGGGCGCGAGGGCGGCCTCCCGCGGAGTCCTCGTGGCCCGCTTCGGTCAGCAGGCCGAGGGCGAGCAGCTCCCCGGTGAGCGTGGCGACGGTCGCCAGGCTGAGCCCCGTCCGCATCGCCAACGCGGACCGGGAGACGGGGTGTTCGGCGATGACGTGACGGAGCACCTGATACCGGTTGGCGGTCCTTATGTCCCGGGAGGAGCGCTTCACGGCCGTCACGCTACGGACGGGCCGCGCCGTGGACAACCCCTTCGGCCAACCCTTGGCGAAAGCGCTCACCTCCCCACTGTGCGCTGCTCTCACCTTTGTCAAGTGACGGAGCGTGTAGGGATCTTGTCTCTGCGGAACCACTCGTTCGGCATCCCGTTCGCAGTGCTGGGCGGCACTCGGGGGCGGCATTCGGGTGTACGGCGGGCCTCGTTCCGGTGAGTCGTCAGCACTCCTTCCGGCCCCGGTCGTTCAAGTCCGTAGCAGTCAACGTAATTCTTGGCATGGACACTTCTCGTTCGGGATGTGCGCTGCTACGACCTATGTGGCAGATGTTCCCTCCATGTCACCCATGAGAGGTTCCATGAAGCTGCGCAGATGGACGTCCATGGCAACCGCCGTGGCGACACTCGTCGGACTGACCGCTCTCTCCGGGGCCGCGCCCGCTACCGCGCAGGACGCGGGCCCCGCCTATGTCGCGCTCGGCGACTCGTACTCCTCCGGCGTCGGAGCCGGGAGCTACGAATCGGGCAGCGGCGCCTGCAAACGAAGCGCCAAGGCGTATCCACGGCTGTGGAGCGCCGCCAACTCCCCCTCCTCCTTCGCCTTCACCGCCTGCGCCGGTGCCCGTACGACCGACGTCATCGCCGGACAACTGGGCCCCCTCAACGCCTCCACCGGGCTGGTCACCGTCAGCATCGGCGGCAACGACGCGGGCTTCGGCGACACCATGACGACTTGCGTCCTCCAGGGCGAGCGCGCGTGCCTGGCACGGGTCGCCCAGGCGCGCACGTACATCGCCGAGACGCTCCCGGGCAAGCTCGACGCGGTGTACGACGCCATCCATCAGAAGGCGCCCTCCGCCGAGGTCGTCGTCCTGGGCTATCCGCGCATGTACCAGTTGAACGGAGAGTGCAAGGCCGGCATCAGCGAGAAGTCCAGGGCGGCCATAAACGCCGCCTCCGACGACCTCAGCGGCGTCACCGCCAAGCGCGCGGCCGACCACGGCTTCACCTACGGCGACGTCCGCTCCGCGTTCGGCGGGCACGAGATCTGTTCCGCCGCGCCGTGGCTGCACAGCGTCACTTTCCCGGTCGAGGAGTCCTACCACCCCACCGCCTCCGGACAGTCCGGCGGCTATCTTCCGGTGCTCGAACAGGCCGCCTGAGCGGCCGGTCCGGTCCGGGACGTCTCCGGTGTGACGTGTGCGGCGTGACGCGCGACGTGCCGGAGGACGCGGCGCGTCGCCGCGCGCGCCGCGCACCGCCGTCGGGGCGGGGAGGATGCCCTCCCCGCCCCGACGCCTTGGCGCCTCGCATGGCGGGGCTCAGCTCTCCTCGCCGCCGTCCCTCGCGCTGTCTTCCACGCCGTCCCCGCCGCCGTGCGCGAGGAGCACGGCGAGCGCGGCGGCCGGGTCACGCTCCGCGCCCCCGGCGGGCCACCACGCGCCGTCTTCTCTGCGGTACGGCCACCAGCGGCCGTCCCTTCCGTAGCGCAACTGGGCGCCCCGGCCCACCACCGTCCAGTGGTTGCGCGTGGCCCGCAGCCGGGGGCGCGCCCCGTCGTCGTCCGCCCACGCCGACGCCAACTGGTCACGGGCACGCGCCAGCGCGCCGGGCTCCGGGGCCCAGCTCTCCTCCAGCACGTCGAGCGCCGCCGCGCCCCCGTACTCCCAGGCGCGCACCGCGGGTTCGAGCTGCCGAACCGCGCGGCCCGAACCCGTAGGGCCTGAACCCGTACGGCCCGAACCCGCATCGCCGCGGCCTCCGGCCAGCCGTGCCGCGATCCACGGTGCGGGGCGGGCCGCGGCCAGCCGCACCGCGTCCTGCCACTGGGTGAGCGGCCCGGCCGGCACGCTCTCGGCGTGCCCCGGCGACAGCGCCTCCGCCAGCATCCGCCGTGCCCGCTCCGCCGCGTCCGAGGCCAGGAACTCCAGGGCCGCCACGTCCAGCCCGGCGGCCGGGGGAGTGCCCCCGTCGAGCGCGGGCGGAGAGCCCGCCTCCGGTACGTGCGGCGGCGACTCCGGGAGGGGCGGCAGGATGGCGCCGAGCGCGAAGGTCTCGTCGGCCGGGACGCCGCCGAGACCGTCTTCGCCGTCGTCCGGCCCGTCGCGGAGGGCGTCGTGCGGGGCGTGCGAGGTGTGAGCGGCGCGCGGGGTGCCCGCCGCGCGGGCCGCGCTGCGCTCCTGGAGCTGTTCGAGCAGCGCCCGCTCGCCCCGCCCGCGCAACAGCAGCAGCACGAACGGGTCCTGGTCCAGCAGCCGCGCCATCTGGTAGGCCAGCGCCGAGGTGTGCAGACAGTGGTCCCACGCCTCGCAGGCGCACTGGGGCTCCAGATCGCCGATGCCGGGCAGGAGATCGACGCCGGCGTCCGCCGCGTCCTCCACCAGGTGCGGCGGCATGTCGCGGTCCAGCAGCGCCGCGATGTGCCCCGCCTCGCCCGTCACCACCTCCAGCAGCATGTCCCACTGCGCCTCGCTCAGCTCCTGGAGCAGGACGTCGGCGCGGTGCGGAGTGCCGTCCCGGTCCCGTACCACAGCGGTGATCCGCCCCGGACGCACCGAGACGGCGCCGACCGCGCCCTGCCGCGCGTACCCGCGGCCGCGCTTGAGCTGCTGGTTGTCGAGCGCGGTGTCCTCCAGGGCCTTGAGCCACCGCAGACCCCACCAGGTGCGCGCGAAGCCGCGGCCCTGTGCGGGCGGCAGCGCGTCGAAGGTCCGCTCGTCGTCGGCGGACGCGCCGGTTCCTGTCATCGCTCGTTCCTCCGCAGCTCGACGAGGTCGGCCAGCTCGGCGTCGGTGAGTTCGGTCAGCGCGGCCTCACCCGAGCCGAGCACGGCGTCGGCCAGCTCCTGTTTGCGCCGGAGCATCCCGGCGATGCGGTCCTCGATGGTGCCCTCCGTGATGAGCCGGTGCACCTGGACGGGACGGGTCTGCCCGATGCGGTACGCGCGGTCCGTGGCCTGCGCCTCGACGGCCGGGTTCCACCAGCGGTCGAAGTGGACGACATGGGAGGCCCTGGTGAGGTTCAGCCCCGTACCGGCGGCCTTGAGGGAGAGCAGGAAGACGGGCGCCGCGCCCTCCTGGAAGCGGCGCACCATCTCCTCGCGCCGCGCGACGGGGGTGCCGCCGTGCAGGAACTGGGTGGGCACCCCACGGGCGGCGAGATGCCGCTCCAGCAGCTTCGCCATCCGCGTGTACTGGGTGAAGACCAGCACGCCCGCCGTCTCCCCGTCCTCCCCGTCGTCCTCGGCGAGGATGGTGTCCAGCAGCTCGTCCAGCAGTTCCAGCTTTCCCGAGCGGCCCGGAAGGCGCGGATCGTCCTCCTTGAGGTACTGGGCCGGGTGGTTGCAGATCTGCTTGAGCGAGGTCAGCAGCTTGACGACGAGCCCCCGGCGCGCGAAGCCGCCGGTGCCCGACAGCTCGGCCAGGCCCTCCCGTACCACCGCCTCGTAGAGCCCGGTCTGCTCGGTCGTCAGCGCGACGGCGCGGTCGGTCTCGGTCTTCGGGGGCAGCTCGGGCGCGATGCCGGGGTCCGTCTTGCGGCGGCGCAGCAGGAAGGGCCGCACGAGGCGGGCCAGCCGTTCACCGGCCGCTGGGTCGCCGCCCTCGACGGCGTCGGCGTAGCGCCTGCGGAAGGTGCCGAGGCGGCCCAGCAGCCCCGGGGTCGTCCAGTCGAGGATCGCCCACAGCTCCGAGAGGTTGTTCTCGACGGGCGTGCCCGTCAGCGCGACCCGGGCGCGCGCGGGGACGGTGCGCAGTTGCCTGGCGGTCTGCGAGAAGGGGTTCTTCACGTGCTGCGCCTCGTCGGCGACGACCATGCCCCAGGCGGGCGCTTCGGAGCCGGTTCCGGTGCTCGCTCCGGTGCTGGTTCCGGCGCCGGTTCCGGTTTCGGGGCCGGTTCCGGGGAGCCGGGCGAGCCGTGCCGCGTCCAGCCGCATGGTGCCGTAGGTGGTCAGCACGAACTCGTCCTCGGCCAGCCCCTCCAGGCTCCGCCCGGTGCCGTGGTAGCGGCGCACCGGCGTGCCCGGCGCGAACCGCTCGATCTCGCGCTGCCAGTTCCCCATCAGGGACGTGGGGCAGACGACCAGGGTGGGCCCGGCCGACGCGGGCGACTGCTGCCGGTGCAGATGGAGCGCGATCAGGGTGATGGTCTTGCCGAGGCCCATGTCGTCGGCGAGACATCCGCCGAGCCCCAGCGACGTCATCCGGTGCAGCCAGTCCAGGCCGCGCAACTGGTAGTCGCGCAGCGTCGCGTCGAGCTTCGGCGGCTGCGCGAGAGGGGTACGGTCCACGCTCTCCGGGTCGGCCAGGCGCTCCCGCAGCGTCTCCAGCCGGCCCGTGGCCCGCACCTCGATCCGCTCGCCGTCCTCCTCGACGCTTCCGGTCAGCACGGAGCCGAGCGCGTCGAGCGAGGTGAGCCGGCGGTCCTGGCGGCGACGCGCCTTGCGTACGGCCTCGGGGTCCACCAGCACCCACTCGCCGCGCAGCCTCACCAGGGGGCGGCCCGTCTCGGCCAGCCGGTCCAGCTCGTCGCGGGTCAGCTCCTGGTCACCTACGGCGAAGCGCCAGCTGAAGCTGAGCAGTGCTTCGGCGCCGAGGAGTGAGGGCAGCGCGGATCCGTCCGGGCCGCGGGTCCCGTGCGGGGCGTCCTGGGACGGTGCCTCCTGGTCGCCGTCCGGGCTGACGAGCGCGCGGGACGTGAGGCGCTGGGCGAGGTGCCTGGGCCAGTGCACCTGGAGCCCGGCGGCGGCCAGGGCGCGGGAGACGGGGGCGCCGAGCAGCTCGGCGATCTCCTCGTCGGCCAGCTCGACGGCGTCGGGTACGGCGGCCGACAGCAGTGGGGCGAGGGGTTCCCAGGCGCCCGCCGCGCGGCGCAGTGTGAGCAGGGTGTCCGTACGGGCGCGCGGCCCGAACTCCTCGGCGGCGCCACCCGCGCCGCGCGTGCCTCCCGTGTTGCCCGCCCAGACCTCGGCCGCGTCGGCGACCAGCGTGGGGTCGGTGAGGCTGTGCAGTTGCAGCACCCCGCGAAAGCGCGGCCCGCCGGAACGGGCGGGGGCCGCCGCGCTTGTGTCCGCCGCGCCCGCGTCCGCTTCGCGTGTCTCGTCCTCCCCGTCCGCCTCCAGCCCCGTGACCTCGACGCGCAGCGACAGCCGTACCCCCGCGTCATGGCCCGCCGCCACATCGGCGGCCCACGCGCGCTGCTCGGGCAACCGCTGGGGCGGGTCGGCGGCGAAGGCGGGGCCGCCCGCCGCCAGTGCGGCGGCCGGGGTGCGGGGGAGCCCGTCGGCGACGGCGTCGAGGAAGGCGTGCACCAGTGCCTCGGGCCGGGGCAGCCGCAGCGGGCCCTCGCCGGGCAGCGGGACCGCGTGCGCGTACGGCGGCATCGACGCTGCCAGGTCCCTCAGCCGCTCGATGTCGGCCGCCTCCAGCGGGCCCATCCGCCAGGCGTCGTGGTCCTCGCGGCTCAGCCCGGGCAGCAGCCGTCCGCGCGCGGCCAGGTGCAGCGCGAGGACGGCCGCGCTGCCCCAGAAGGCCGCGGCACTTCCGTTTCCGCTTCCGTTTCCGGGACCGCTGCCGTCTTCGCCTGCCCCCGCGCGGGCGCGCGTCAGCACGGGAAGCGCCTCGCGTACGGGCAGGCGCAGCGCGGGCACGCTGCACGGGCGCGCGTGTCCCTCCTCGTCGGGCAGCGCGACGGTCAGGGGAGCGGTGGCGTCGCCGTGCGCGCCGGAGCCGTCGGTGTCGTCAGCGTCGTCGGTACGGAGCGGAGGGGTGCCGTCCGGGCGCCAGAAGGCGATCTGTGAGGAGCGGGGCGGGTCGGCGGGCAGCAGGACGGCCGCGCAGTCGGCGAGTTCGGAGATCAGGGAGGGCGGTGGTGCCACGGTCTGAGCCACGGTACTGACGTATTTCTCAAATTTGACTAGTGGAGCCGGAGGGCGCCGAGGGTACCTCACCGTGTACCGGTACCGGAAACGTCTTCGGGGCCCTCTTCGCATTTCCCGGAGGACGCCCATGCCCGGCGGAGTGGAACCTGCCGGGGGGAATGGGCGTTCAATGGAGACAGTGGCAGCCGCCGCTGCGCAGAGGAGGCAGAAATGACCAACAGAGGAAAGGTCGCCGTCGGCGGTGTGGCCGTAGGGCTGCTCCTGTGGTGGCTGACGTCGTTCTGGATCGCCGTAGCGGTGATCGTCGGCGTTCCGGCGGTCGCTTATCTGGCGCTCGATCCGTCGCAGCGGCGCAGGCTCCGCCGCGTCTCCCGCAAGGAGCTGGGCCGCTAGGGGAAGCTGTCGCTCCGGCCGCTCCGGCCGTTCCGGTCGTCGCGTGGCTCCCCGGGGGCGGTCGTGGGCAGGACCTCCCGCAGCAGTGGCTGCGGTGACCGTTGGCGCCACTCGCGCGGATAACCGATCGAGACCTCCTCGAAGCGCACCCCGTCATGCCAGGTGGTCCGGGGGATGTGCAGATGGCCGTAGACCACGGCGGCGGCACGGAAGCGCAGATGCCAGTTCGCGGTCAGCTCGGTGCCGCACCACTGGGCGAACTCCGGATAGCGCAGCACGCGGGTGGGCTCGCGCACCAGGGGATAGTGGTTGACGAGCACCGTGCGCAGCGAGGGATCGAGGGCCGACAGCCGCCGCTCGCTCTCCCGCACGCGCGCCGCGCACCACGCGTCCCTGCCGGGGTGCGGGTCGGGGTGCAGGACGAATTCGTCCGTGCACACCACGCCCGCCTCCTCCGCGATGCGCAGCGAGTCGGCCTTCGTGGTGGCACCGGGCGCCATGAACGAGTAGTCGTAGAGCACGAACAGCGGGGCCACCGCGACGGTCCCGCCCTCGCCCTCCCACACCGGATAGGGGTCCTCCGGCGTGAGCACCCCCAGGGCGCGGCACCTGTCGACCAGATACCGGTAGCGCTCCTCGCCGCGCAGCGCACAGGGGTCCCGGGGATGCGTCCACAGCTCATGGTTGCCCGGAGTCCAGATCACCTTGGCGAAGCGCTCGCTGAGCAGTCGCAGCGCCCACTCGACGTCGGCCGCCTTCTCCGCGATGTCGCCCGCGACGATCAGCCAGTCCTCGTCCGAGTCCGGCCGCATCTTCTCGACCAGCGCTCTGTTCTCGTCGTAGGCGATGTGCAGATCGCTGACTGCCAGGAGACTTCCTCGCGCTCGAAGCACGGTGCTGTCCTTTCCCCAGGACGTGCGGCGGTACGTACGGCGTGAGCGTGCGGCGGCCCGCGAAACCCGTCCGGGCGTCCTCGTCCGGGTGACGCGACGGGGCGGCGGGACAGCGGACCGCGTACGAGCTTAAGGGCGCCGTCGCCGCCGCGTCCGGGCCGCGAGGCGAGGACGGGGGCAGAGCCGGAGGTCAGCGGGCCGGAACACAGCGGGCGGAGGGCGGCAGACGGGGACAGCGGGCGGGGGACAGCGGGCGGGGGACGGGGCGCTCAGGCCGCCGGGCGCACGGCGATTCCGTCCAGCGCTTCGAGGAGCCCCGGCAGTTCGGGACCGCGCCCCACGGGAAGCACCTCGCCGGGTTCGTCGTCGAGCAGCAGGAAGGCGATGTCGTCCGTACGGGCGACCATGCTCCAGCCCGGACCGTCGGCGCGCAGCGTGCGCGACTCGCCCGAGGCGAAGGCGGAACGCACACGTCCGGGCGGTGGCGGCTCTTCCAGATACGCGCGCACCTCGTCCAGCACCCGGCGCACGCTCCCGTCGGAGTCCTCACCGGCACCGGGGTCCACGAACTCCACGTCGCCGTCGACCTGTTCGCGCCAGACCGCCCACTGGAGGGCGATCTCGTCCGCGCCGAGGCGCCGTTGCGCCGGTCCCCAGTGCTCGGTGTCCGGCGGCACGAGCGCCGCGCGCCCGCCGTCGGCCTCCGGGTCCGGCGCCGGGTCGTGCGGTTCGGGCACCCCGGGGGCCGCGACGGCGAGGGCCAGTGGCCAGCCGGGCAGCACGGCGGCGATGCTGCGGTCGTCAGGGGAGAGGTCGTACTCCATACCGCAGTCCCAGGCGGCGATCGCGCAGGCGACGAGCGTGACGTCCTCGGTGGCCACCGTCCAGCGCGCGCCCTCGCCGTCCTGGCCGAGCACCAGGCCGTAGCCCTCGGCGAAGGGTTCGAGACCGAGCGCGGCGCACGCCTCCGGGTAGTCGTCACCCAGGACGCTCGGGAACTGGGCGGGCGTGAGCAGCACAGCCGTCAGCACGTAGAGCGCGTCGTCCTCTTCGGCGGTCACCACGCCTCCCCTTTCGATCAGTTCCGGGGCACCCTAACCCTAGAGTTGCCCCTCCGACAGAGGCAGGGCGCAGGTGTGAGGCAGAGAGGGGACGACGCGACGTGCGGCGTTATGACCGGCTCAAGGAAATTCTGAGGCTCGACCCGGAGCGGGACTACGCGGAGATCTACCGGCTCTCCTCGGCCTACGAGTTCCCCTGGGACATGGCACGGGCGCTCGAACTCGCCCTGTACCGCACCTATGCCGTCCCCAGCATCGGAAACCTGCTCGCGCGCACCGCCGAGCTGACCGACCGCGCGCAGAAGCGCTACGACGACACCGCTCTCCTCCTCGACGCCGTGGTGGAGCACGGCTTCGAGTCCGACGACGGCCGCACGGCGGTACGCCGCATCAACCAGATGCACCGCAGCTACGACATCTCCAACGACGATATGCGCTACGTACTGTGCACGTTCGTCGTCATGCCCAAGCGCTGGCTCGACGCGTACGGCTGGCGCCAGCTCACCGGGCACGAGCAGCGCGCGACGGCCAACTACTACCGTGCCCTCGGCCGCCGCATGGGCATCAGTGGAATCCCGGAGAGCTGGGAGGAGTTCGAGCGCTGCCTGGACGACTACGAGGCCGCGCACTTCGGCTGGGACGAGGGCGCCCGCCGGGTCTCCGACTCCACGCTCGCCCTGATGGCCTCCTGGTACCCGCGTCCGCTGGCCCCCGCCGTGCGCGGCGCGAGCCTGGCGCTGCTCGACGACTCCCTGCTGCGCGCCTTCCGCTACGACCAGCCGCGCCCCCTGGTGCGCAAGGCGGTGCGGGGTGCGCTGCGGTTGAGGGCGCGTGCCGTCCGGCTTCTCCCGCCGCGCCGCGCGCCCCACTTCGCCCGCCAGAACCCCGAGATCAAGGGTTATCCGGGCTACCCGTCCGGCTACCGCGTCGGTGACCTGGGAACCTTCCCCGGCAAGAGCGGCTCCGGCGGTCCTGGGGGCCAGGGCCGTTCCGCGTGCCCCGTGCCGCACGGCGCGGGGGACTGAGAGCGAGCAGGGGCTCCGGGGCGGGCGTGGTGTGGTTCAGGCGGCGGTGCGCGAGGCGAGCGCCAGGTAGCGGTCGTCCTCGTCCGTGTAAGAGGTGAGCCGCCACCCCGTACGGGCCAGCAGCGGACGCAGGTTGGGCTCGGCGCGCAGGTCGTCTGAGGTCAGCGTGCGGCCCTTGCGCGCGGCGAGCGCGGCCCGGCCGACGGGGTGGAAGAGCGCCAGGACGCCGCCGGGCCGCACCGCCCTGGCCAGTTCGCGCAGCCCGGCCTCCGGCTCCGGGAGGTGGGAGACGAGCCCGGCGGCGAAGACGGCGTCGAGCGCGCCGTCGCGCAGCGGCAGCCGTGAGACGTCCGCGAGGAGCAGCAGCGCGTCCCGGTCCCGCCCGGCCCGTACGGCGGCCTCCAGCATGGCGGGCGTCAGATCGGCGCCCAGCACCCTGCCCGTGGGACCGGTCGCGGCGCGCAGCGCGGGCAGGGCCCTGCCGGTACCGCAGCCCGCGTCGAGGACCGTACGGCCGTGGAGCGGGCCGAGTTCGGCGACCGCGGCGGCGTAGGCGGGGCCGTCGTGCGGGAAGCGGGCGTCCCAGGCCGCGGCCCGCTCGCTGAAGAACGCGCGGACGTGTGCCGGGTCGTGGGTCGTCTCGTGAGCCATGCGCCCATCATCGCGCCTTCCTGCCGCACGTTCGGGTCCGGCTCGGGCAGGCACGTCGTGGGGCCGCGCCCAGCGGCCCGTACGGGGCCGTACGGGTCCGCCTGGCCGTACGGGGTGGGCGGAAGGCCGTACGGCGCACTACGCGGGCTGTCGGACGCCGGGCCCGTCGTGACTCCTGGACACCGTTGCCGCGTACGGGGTGTCTGGCGCACATGTGTGCCCCTCACTACTGTCGTACGGGCGGCCGTCGTACGGGCGCTGGGCCCGGTCAGCCGCACTGGGAGGCAGCCGTGTCCGACGCGACGCACCGCTCCAAGACACTGGACTGGCTGCTCGACGACCTCGCGAACAGGGTCGGAGAGGTACGGCACGCTGTGGTGCTCTCCAACGACGGCCTGGTCGTGGGCGCCTCGGGCGACCTCCCCCGCGAGGACTCCGAACGCCTGGCGGCCGTCGCCTCCGCCTTCCACAGCCTCGCCAAGGGCGTGGGGCACCAGTTCCGCACGGGGCAGGTGCGCCAGACGATGGTCGAGATGGAGGACGGCTACCTCTTCATTGCCGCCGCGGGCCAGGGCTCCGCGCTCGCGGTGCTCAGCGGGATACAGGCCGACCTGGGACTCATCGCCTACGAGATGACGCGCCTGGTGCGGCGGGTGGGCGAGCACCTGAGCGCTCCCGCGCGCACGGACGGGTGACGGGATGGGCGATGGGTGAGGGCGGCGGGAGCCGGTGAAGAGGACAGACGCGGCCCGCGTCGTCAGTCCGCGATGTCTCCCAGCGCGACCACCTTGTCCACACGCACCCTGACCAGCACCTCTCCGGGGACGGCGTTGCGCGCGCCGAACTGCTCCGCCTTGTCCTCACCCATGTAGCGGGCGGCGATGCGCGTCGCCCAGTGGAGCATCGTGTCGATGTCGTCGCTCATCTCGGCGCGCCCCTCCAGCACCACGAAGGAGAACGGGGGCCGCTCGTCGTCCACGCAGAGCGCGATCCGGCCGTCACGGGCGAGATTGCGCCCTTTTACGGTCTCCTCTCCGGTGTTGAAGAGGAGGTCGTCCCCGTCGAGGAGGAACCAGACCGGTGCCACATGGGGGCTGCCGTCGGCCCGTACCGTCGCCAGTTTGCCTGTGCGGCTGCCCTCGGAGACGAAGGCCTGCCACTCGTCCTTGGTCATCTTGTGTGCCATACGCCCATCCTGCGGCAGTCGGGACCGCTTCGCGCGCCATGGGCATCCAGAACCGTTTGATGGTTGCTCACCGCACTGTCATGGGTAAGGGTGGCACGGCAGTTGCCCAGAAGAAGGGGGACACGGGGATGGCACTGAATACGGGGCTCGACTGGTTGCTGGACGATCTGACCCAGCGCATATCCTCCGTACGGCACGCGCTGGTGCTCTCCAACGACGGGCTGGTGACGGGGAACAGCCAGGGACTGGAGCGGCAGGACGCCGAGCACCTCGCGGCCGTCTCGTCGGGACTGCACAGCCTCGCCAAGGGGTCGGGCCAGCACTTCAGAGCGGGACAGGTCCGGCAGACCATGATCGAGTTCGAGGAGGGGGTGCTGTTCGTGACCGCCGCGGGCGACGGAAGCTGTCTGTGCGTGCTGGCGGGTGCTGATGCCGACATCGGCCAGGTCGCGTACGAGATGACCCTGCTCGTGAACCGGGTCGGAGAGCATCTGGGCGTGGCGGTGCGGAACGGCGCCTAGCAGGCGCCTGACGCGGCCAAAGGCACTCTGACCTGCGACTGTGCGGGTTATCCACAGGGGCGGCGGGATTCTTTCTCGCGGGCTATTGTCATTACTCACAGTAGTCGAGTCACTGCGGGTGACCACGAGGTGAGTGGGGGATGAGAGCGATGCCTGAGAACGTCGCGATGCGCACGGCCGCGAAGGAGTGGGGGCTGAGGTCCGGCGAGATGGAACTCGCCGTGCAGCTCGATGTGGTGCGGACCGTCCCCGGTCCGGCCGGAGGGCCGCGCCGGGTGCCGCGCGAGGAAGTGGACCGGCTGGCGGCTTCCGAGGGTGCGCTGCGCGCGCTGCGGGAGCGGCTGTGGGTCGTGGGCGCGGCGGAGGGCGCGGCGCTGCTGAAAGTGAGCCCGGCCCGGTTCACGCGCCTGGCGAGGTGCGGCTGCTTCGGCCCGGTGAGGTTCTACGTCAACCGCTATCGCGCGGTGGTCTGGCTCTATCTGGCCGAAGAACTGCGCGGTTTCGGCGAGCGCCGCCCCGGACTGCTCACGGGAAGGACCCCGGGGGAGCTGCGCGCCCTGCTGGACCGCGGTGCCGACCACCGTCCGGTGCTGTGGCGCGCCCGCCGTGTCGAACAGTTGGTGCGGCAGGCCCCCGGCCCCTGGGAACGGGCCGCCGCGCGTGCGTCGGTGCTGGACGAGGACGCGCTGGCCGAGGCCGTGCCGGACGCGGCCGAGCGCGCTTGCCTCGCTGCTCTGCGCCCCGCGCTGGTCACGGTGCGGCACGAGGGAGCGGCCACTCAGGAGGCAGTCGATGAGCTGTGCCGCGCGCTGGAGGAGGACGAGGTGGCCGGGCACCGGCTGATGCTCGGCGCCGAGCTGGAGGAGGCCCGCGCGTCCGAGCCCTGCCCGCTGCCCCGGTCCGGGCCCGGAACCCATTCCCTCTCCGGGCTCTCTCCCCATGCGGGTGCGGGGACTTCTCCCGCGGACGCGGAGCCCGCGCCGGGCTCTTCCTCCGGCCCTGAGCCGGGCCCTGTCCCCCATGCGGGCTCCGTCTCCCACGTCGGTTCCGGCCTCGCGCCGGGCTCCGGCTCCGGGCAGGGAGCGGTCCGCGATCCGGTGCTCGCCATGACCTCCCGCCCTCCGCGTCAGCGGGAGGAGGCCACCGCGCCGGACCGGCGTGGTGTGACCGGAGCGGAGCAGCAGGAGCCCCGTGGCGGAGGGACGGCCAGGGCGGAGGGCCGCCAGGGCTGGCGCGGGTGGCTGCGGAAGGGCTCGCCCGTCAGCCGTCCAGCTTTCTGAACAGGCCCTCCTGCATCACGGACACGATGAGCTGGCCTTCGCTGTTGAAGATCTGACCGCGGGCCAGGCCCCGGGCGCCCGTGGCGATGGGGGACTCCTGCTGGTAGAGGAACCACTCGTCGGCGCGGAAGGGCCGGTGGAACCACATCGCGTGGTCCAGCGACGCCATGTCGAAGCCGCGCGGACCCCACAGGGGCTCGATGGGCATGCGCACGGCGTCGAGGAGCGTCATGTCGCTGGCGTAGGTGAGGGCGCAGGTGTGCACGAGCGGGTCGTCGCCCAGCGACCCGATGGCGCGCATCCACACGCCACTGCGCGGCTCCACGTCCCGCAGCTCGCCCGTGTCCCAGCGCAGGCGCTCCACGTAACGGATATCGAAGGCCATCCGGCGCTCCATGCGCTCCAGAGACTCGGGGAATTCGCCGAGGTGCGCGCGGATCTCGTCGGGCAGCTTCGGCAGCGTCTCCGGGTCCGGAACCTCGGGCATCGGCACCTGGTGCTCGAAGCCGGGCTCCGGCTGATGGAAGGAAGCGGTGAGATTGAAGATGGCTTTGCCCCGCTGGACGGCCACCACACGGCGCGTCGTGAAGGACCGCCCGTCCCTGACCCGCTCGACCTGGTACACGATCGGCACCCCCGGCACCCCGGGGCGCAGGAAGTACGAGTGCAGCGAGTGCACCGGGCGCTGCCCGTCGGTGGTGCGTCCCGCCGCGACGAGCGCCTGTCCGGCGACCTGTCCGCCGAAGACCCGCTGGAGGGACTCCAGAGGGCTCCGGCCACGGAAGATGTTGAGGTCGATCTGTTCCAGGTCGAGAAGGCCGACGAGCTGTTCGGCCGGGCTCGGGCTGGGGTCGGGTCTGGTCAACTCTTGTGCTCCTTCATCACGGCCTCCGCGGCGTTCACAGTTGGCCGACGTCGGTGACCTTGATCACCGCGCGCCCCTCCTCGTCGGAGGCCGTGAGGTCGACCTCGGCGGAGATGCCCCAGTCATGGTCACCGTTCGGGTCGGCGAAGGTCTGGCGGACGCGCCACAGGCGGTCCTCGGGCACCTCCTCGATCTGGAGAAGCTTGGGCCCACGGGCGTCCGGCCCGGTGCCCAGGTCGTCGTACTCGTCCCAGTAGGCGTCCATCGCCTCGCCCCAGGCTTCCGCGTCCCAGCCGTCCTCGCCGTCCAGGGCGCCGAGTTCCGCGACGTTGTCGAGCGCCGCCAGCTCGACCCTGCGGAACATCGCGTTGCGCACCAGGACGCGGAAGGCCCGCCCGTTCGCGGTCACAGGCTTCACCTGGTCGGCCCGCTCCTGGGCCTCCTCGGCGGTCTCGTCCGCCGGGTTCGCCAACTGTTCCCACTCGTCCAGCAGGCTGGAGTCGACCTGGCGGACCATCTCGCCGAGCCACTCGATGATGTCCTCGAAGTCCTCGGACTTCCGCTCGTCGGGAACGGTGTGCTCCAGCGCCTTGTAGGCGCTGGCGAGGTAGCGCAGCACGATGCCCTCGGTGCGGGCGAGTTCGTAGAAGGAGACGAACTCGGTGAAGGTCATCGCCCGCTCGTACATGTCGCGGATGACGGACTTCGGGGAGAGCGGGTGGTCGCCGACCCAGGGGTGCGACGTGCGGTAGAGGCCGTAGGCGTGGAAGAGCAGTTCCTCCAGCGGCTGGGGGTAGCTGATGTCCATCAGCCGTTCCATCCGGTCCTCGTACTCGACCCCGTCGGCCTTCATCTGGGCGACGGCCTCGCCCTTGGCCTTGTTCATCTGGGCGGCCAGGATCTGGCGCGGGTCGTCCAGGGTCGATTCGACCACCGAGACCATGTCGAGCGCGTAGGAGGGCGATTCGGGGTCGAGCAGGTCGAAGGCCGCCAGCGCGAAGGTGGACAGCGGCTGGTTGAGCGCGAAGTCCTGCTGGAGGTCGACGGTCAGCCGGATGGTCCGGCCCTCCGAGTCCGGCTCGTCCATCTGCTCCACGATGCCGCCGTCCAGCAGCGACCTGTAGATGGCGATGGCGCGCCGGATGTGCCGCAACTGGGAGCGCCGGTCCTCGTGGTTGTCCTCCAGCAGCTTGCGCATCTGCGTGAAGGCATCCCCAGGCCGCGCGATGACGGACAGCAGCATCGCGTGGGTGACACGGAAACGCGAGTTGAGGGGCTCGGGATCGGAGCCGATGAGCTTCTCGAAAGTCTGCTGGCTCCAGTTGACGAAGCCCTCGGGCGCCTTCTTGCGGACGACCTTGCGGCGCTTCTTCGGATCGTCACCGGCCTTCGCGAGGGCCTTCTCGTTCTCGACGACGTGCTCGGGCGCCTGTGCGACGACGAAGCCCGAGGTGTCGAAGCCCGCCCGCCCCGCGCGGCCCGCGATCTGGTGGAACTCCCGCGCGCGCAGCGTGCGCACGCGGTTTCCGTCGTACTTCGAGAGCGCGGTGAACAGCACCGTGCGGATGGGCACGTTCACGCCGACGCCCAGCGTGTCCGTGCCGCAGATGACCTTCAGCAGCCCCGCCTGGGCAAGCCGCTCCACGAGCCGCCGGTACTTCGGCAGCATGCCCGCGTGGTGGACGCCGATCCCGTGCCGCACGTACCGCGAGAGGTTCTGGCCGAACTTCGTGGTGAAGCGGAAATTACCGATGATCTTGGCGATCTCGTCCTTCTCCGCGCGCGAGCACATGTTGATGCTCATCAGCGCCTGCGCCCGCTCCACGGCCTGCGCCTGGGTGAAGTGGACGATGTAGACCGGCGCCTGGTGGGTCTCCAGCAGCTCGGTCAGGGTCTCGGTGAGCGAGGTGGTGCGGTATTCGTAGCTGAGCGGCACAGGGCGGGTCGCGGAGCGGACGACGGCGGTCTCGCGGCCCGTGCGCCGGGTCAGGTCCTCCTCGAAGCGGGTGACATCGCCCAGCGTCGCCGACATCAGCACGAACTGCGCCTGCGGCAGTTCCAGCAGCGGGATCTGCCAGGCCCAGCCCCGGTCCGGCTCGGCGTAGAAGTGGAACTCGTCCATGACCACCTGGCCGATGTCCGCGTTCGCGCCGTCGCGCAGCGCGATGGACGCCAGCACCTCGGCGGTGCAGCAGATGACGGGGGCGTCGGCGTTGACGGAGGCGTCGCCGGTGAGCATGCCGACGTTCTCGGTGCCGAAGAGCTTGCACAGGTCGAAGAACTTCTCCGACACCAGCGCCTTGATCGGAGCCGTGTAGAAGGTCACCTCGTCCTTGGCCAGCGCGGCGAAGTGCGCACCGGCCGCCACCAGGCTCTTGCCGGACCCGGTGGGCGTCGAAAGGATGACGTTCGCCCCCGAAACCACCTCGATCAGCGCCTCCTCCTGGGCGGGATAGAGGGAGATACCCCGCTCTTCGGCCCAGCCCGAGAAATTCTCGAAAAGGGCATCGGGGTCGGCGTCGCTCGGGATCTGATCGATAAGGGTGGCTGTCACAACCCCCATACTGCCTTCCCCCGCCCCGGATCAGAGAACCGGTGCGGTTACGGTGATCATGTGGCGCTACGCTGTGTCGCCGACCGGGCATCAGAAGCGGAAGCGTCAGTTCAGCGGCCGTCGCATGCGAAGGCGTCATCTCCGTCCGTGTCACGGGTGATGCCCTCACGCGCGACGGTGACGGAGCCGCGCGGAGCCACCGCTCCTGTCCCGGTCGGCCCAACGGCACCGCGAACGACAACAGGGGTGGGAAACGACCATGATGGGACCGGCGCACTCGCTCTCGGGGGCAGCCGCCTGGCTGGGGGTGGGGGCAGCGGCGTCCGCGCTGGACCACCCGATGCCGTGGCCAGTGCTGGTCGCGGGCGCCCTGATCTGCTCGGGAGCGGCGCTCGCTCCCGACCTGGACCAGAAGTCCGCGACCATCTCCAGGGCCTTCGGGCCCATCTCCCGCGGCCTCTGCGGAGTGATCGACAAGCTCTCCGAGACCGTCTACAACGCCACCAGGGGCCAGGGCGAACGGCGCCGCTCCGGCGGTCACCGCACTCTGACCCACACCTGGCCCTGGGCCGTCTTCATCGGCGCCGGGTTCTCGGCCGCCGCGGTCTTCGGTGGCCGCTGGGCGGTGCTGGTGATCCTCTTCATCCACATGGTGCTGGCGGTCGAGGGACTGCTGTGGCGGGCCGCCCGCGTCTCCAGCGACGTGCTCGTCTGGCTGCTGGGAGCGGCCACCGCGTGGATCCTCGCGGGGATCATGGACAAGCCGGGCAACGGCTCGGACTGGCTCTTCACGGGAGAGGGGCAGGACTATCTCTGGCTCGGGCTGCCGATCGTCCTCGGAGCCCTGGTCCACAGCATCGGCGACGCGCTCACGATCTCCGGCTGCCCGATCCTGTGGCCGCTGCCGATAGCGGGCAAGCGCTGGTATCCGCTGGGCACCCCGCGCTTCCTGCGCTTCCGCGCGGGTGCGTGGGTGGAGACCGCGGTGCTGATGCCGCTGTTCATGCTGCTCGGCGGCGCGGGGGCGCTGTCAGCGCTGGGCGTCCTCGGCTGACGCCGCGGCGCGCGGCCCCGGCCGCCGTGCGCCACTCCCGCCGGTCGGGTGGCCTCCGACGGGCGGCCCGCCCCAGCTGGCTGGCCCGCCTCGACCCTGGTCCTGGCTCCGGCACCGGCCCCCGCCCCTCGGCGTCGGGCCCGGGGGCCGGAGGCGGGGGAGCGGGGCCGGAGACCGGGCCGTCAGCCGTGCCAGGAGCGCCACAGCGCCGCGTAGGCGCCGTCCGCTGCGACGAGGGCATCGTGGCTGCCCAGTTCGCTGATACGCCCGCCCTCCACCACGGCGATCACGTCCGCGTCATGCGCCGTGTGCAGCCGGTGCGCGATGGCCACCACGGTGCGCCCCTCCAGCACCCGCGCCAGCGAACGCTCCAGATGCCGTGCGGCGCGGGGGTCCAGGAGCGAGGTCGCCTCGTCGAGCACCAGCGTGTGCGGGTCGGCGAGCACCAGCCGGGCCAGCGCGATCTGCTGCGCCTGCGCCGGGGTGACGACGAGGCCGCCCGAGCCGACCTCGCTGTCCAGCCCGTCCGCGAGCGCCCCCGCCCAGCCGTCCGCGTCCACGGCGGCCAGCGCGGCCCACAGCTCGGGGTCCCCGGCGTCCGTACGGGCCAGGAGCAGGTTGTCGCGCAGGGAGCCCACGAACACGTGGTGCTCCTGGTTGACCAGCGCGACGTGCTGCCGTATCCGCTCGGCGGGCATCCGGGCCAGCTCGGCGCCGCCGAGGGTGACCTCGCCCGTGCGCGGCCCGTAGATCCCGGCCAGCAGGCGCCCCAGCGTGGACTTGCCCGCGCCCGAGGGGCCGACGAGGGCCACCCGGGTGCCGCTGGGGACGTTCATGGTCACGCCGTGCAGCACGTCCGTGCCCGCGTGGTAGCCGAAGCGCACCTCGTCGGCGCGGACGTCACGCCCGCTCGGCGCGAGGGCCCCGTCACCGGAGTCCGGCTCGATCTCCCGCACCCCGACCAGGCGGGCGAGCGAGACCTGGGCGACTTGAAGCTCGTCGTACCAGCGCAGGATCAGCCCGACCGGATCGATGAGCATCTGAGCCAGCAGCGCCCCCGTCGTCAACTGGCCCACGCCGATCCAGCCGTGGAGGACGAAGACGCCGCCGAGGATGAGGACGGCGCTCAGGATGAGCGCGTTGGAGACGTTGATGGTGGGGAAGAGGACGGTGCGCAGCCAGAGGGTGTACCTCTCCCAACTTGTCCACTCGGAAATCCGCCGCTCGGACAGCCGCACCCGGCGCTCCCCGAGCCGGTGGGCCTCCACCGTGCGGCCCGCGTCCACGGTCTCCGCGAGAGCGGCGGCGACGGCGGCGTAACCGGCGGCCTCCGAGCGGTAGGCCGAGGGCGCCCTGCGGTAGTACCAGCGGCAGCCGGTCAGCAGCACGGGCAGCGCGATCAGTGCGACGAGCGCCAGCGGCGGCGCCGTGACGGCCAGTGCCCCCAGCAGCAGCCCGGCCCAGACGACCCCGATGGCGAGCTGGGGCACGGCCTCGCGCATGGCGTTGGCGAGCCGGTCGATGTCCGTGGTGATCCGCGAGAGCAGGTCACCCGTGCCCGCGCGCTCCAGCACCCCGGGCGGCAGGCCGACCGAGCGCACGAGGAAGTCCTCGCGCAGATCGGCCAGCATCCGTTCGCCGAGCATCGCCCCGCGCAGCCGCACCTGCCGTATGAAGTACGTCTGGACGGCGAGGGCCACCGCGAACAGGGCGATGGTGCGGCCGAGCTGGAGTTCCCCCGCGTCGGCTCCCTCCGAGAGGCCCTCCACGATCCGCCCCAGCAAGTAGGGGCCCACCATGGAGGCGAGCACGGCGAGGGAGTTGACCGTCACCAGGGCGGCGAAGGCGCCGCGATGCCGCCGGACGAGCCTGCGTACGTAGGCCCGTACCGTCGCGGACGCGCCCACCGGGAGCGTGGTGGCGGACTCGGAGCCCGCTGGATCGTACGAGGGAGGTGCGATGCCGAATCTCCGGCTCATGCGCTCTCAGCCCCTTCGGACCCCGCGAGTCGGCCGCGTCGGCCCTGGTGCGGTTCCTGTTGTGTGTGCTGTGCGTGGTGTGCGTGGGGTCCGCGCTGGTTCTGCGGGCCCGACCGGCCGTTCCTGGTGTCAGCGGCGGTGGCCCCGGGCGGTTCGCCGTCGCCGGTCTCGCGGGTGACGGCGGCGCGGTACGCCGGGTCGGTGCGCAGGAGTTCGCGGTGCTGCCCGGTGGCGGTGACCTCGCCGTCCTGCACAAGGATGACCTTGTCGGCCCGGTCCAGGAGGAGGGGGCTGGAGGAGAAGACGACCGTGGTGCGGCCCTCGCGTATCCGTCGCAGGCCCAGGGCGATGCGGGCCTCGGTGTGGGAGTCCACGGCCGAGGTCGGCTCGTCGAGTACCAGCACCTCCGGGTCGGCCATCAAGGAGCGGGCCAGCGCGAGCCGTTGCCGCTGGCCGCCCGACAGCGACCGGCCGCGCTCGGTGAGGGTCGCCCGCATGGGGTCGCCCTCCGCGTCGGGGCTGCCCTGCACCAGAGCCTCCAGCACGTCGGAGCACTGCGCCGCCTCCAGCGCCAGGGCGGGCGTCACGGGCGCGGGCTCGGTCACGGTCGCGGTCGCGGAGGGCACGTCGAGCAGTTCGCGAAGGGTTCCGGACAGCAGGACGGGGTCCTTGTCCTGGACGAGAACCGCGGTCCTGGCGGCGCTGAGCGGCACACTGTCCAGGGCGACGCCGCCCAGTCGTACGGCCGCGACGCCGCCGTCCCCGTCCGGCGGGTGGCCGCCGAGCCGGTCGGCGAGCGTACCGGCGGCGTCGGGATCGCCGCAGACCACGGCCGTCAGCAGCCCGGCGGGGGCGAGCAGGCCCGTCGCGGGGTCGTACAGGTCGCCCGCGAGCGCCTCACCAGGCTTCCGGGCGCCCGTCGGGTACGGGTACGTGTCTGTGCCGGGGCCGGTCCGGGCCGCCTCCTCCCGTGAGCCATCGGACCGGGTGCCGTCGGCCTCCGCGCCCTCGGCACCCTCCGCGCCGCGGCGGAGCGAGAGCACCCGCGCCGCCCGCTTCGCCGACGGCCGGGAGAAGGAGTACGCCATGGCGAACTCCTGGAAGAGCCGCAGCGGGAAGAGAAGGAAGGTCACCGCTCCGTACACCGTGACCAGTTCACCCACCTCGATCCGTCCGCTCAGGGCCAGATGCGTGCCGCGCCACACCACCGCCACGAGCAGCAGCCCGGGGAGGGCCACCTGGACGGCCTCGATCAGCGCCCACATCCGCGCCGTGCGCACGGCGGCGCGCCGCACCTCCTGGGAGGCCCGGCGGTACCGCGTCAGGAACAGTTCCTCGCCGCCGATGCCGCGCAGCACCCGCAGCCCCGCGACGGTGTCGGCGGCCAGCTCCGTGGCCCTGCCCGCCTTCTCCCGCTGGAGATCGGCGCGACGGGTCGCGCGCGGCAGCATCGGCAGCACCGTCAGCGCCAGTACCAGCACCCCGAGGAGGACGAGCAGGCCCAACTCGGGCTCGTACGCCACGAGTCCGGCGCACACGCCGAGGGTGACGAGGAGCGCGGCGGTGAAGCGGGAGAAGGACTCCACGCACCAGCCGATCTTCTCGATGTCGCCGGTCGAGACCGCGACGACCTCTCCGGCGGCCACCTTTCTGGTCAGCGCCGAGCCCAGTTCGGCGGTTCTGCGGGCGAGGAGCTGCTGCACCCGCGCGGCGCTGGTGATCCAGTTGGTGACGGCGGTGCGGTGCAGCATCGTGTCGCCCGCGGTCACGGCCACCGCGATGAGCGCCATCATGGCGCCCGCCTCGGCGAGGCCGGTCCCGGAGCGGGTCACGGCGGCCTGCACGGCAAGACCGGCCACCAGCGGCAGCCCGGCCACGCCCATGAGATGCAGCAGACCCCAGGCGAGGGCCTTGGCCTGGCCCCCGACTTGCATACGTCCGAGCCACAGCAGGAAGCGGTAGCCCGAGCGGACGTCGGGTACGCCGGGGTCGGAGAAGGGAAGATCGCGAATCAGCATGGCATCCCGAGCGGCTCGCTGTGGGCGGGGGGCCGTGAAAGGCTCGCGAAATGAGGGGCGGTAAATCAATGGGTTTTTACAGATCAAGGACCGACGGGGCCCAAAGCTGACTTTTCGGTGCAGGATTCGTCCGGAACCCGTCTTTTCGGACCCGGCTTCCTCGCGGGCCCCGCTCGCTCTCCTCACGCGGCCCTCACCCGTGTCCCTCACGGGCCACCGCGCGCCCGCCCCCGGTTGCGCCCCGGCCGCGAGGTGGTATGCGACGGGGCGCCCCCAGGCGCGGCTTCCAGGGCATCGTCCCTGCTCAAGGAGGCGATACGGCTGTGCACGCGCGCACACGACGGAGCAAGTGGGACGATAGGGCGCATGCACATACCGGGGGCCCGGCGAGTACGGAGCGGCATGACACAGGTGACCGAAGAGAGCACGACGGAAGAGAACCGGCAGGCCGGCGACCACGCGGGCGACGCGTCCTCGCGCGGGCGCCCGGGGACCGGGGCGCGTGCGAGGACGGCGACGGGAGCGAGGACCGCCGCGGGTGCGACGGCCGTGGCCCTCGCACTGGGCCTCACCCTCGCGGGGTGCGGCGGCGGGAGCGAGGCGAGCGGCGGAGACTCCGGCGCCAAGAAGGCCGCGGGATCCTCCGGAGACACCACCGTGCGGGCCGCCGACCCCACCCGTATCCCCGGCGTGGGCGACCGCCTCCAGAAGAAGATCCCCGAGAACTCGCGCCAGGTCGTGGCCGTCTACGGCGAGGGCGAGGACTCCGCCGAGTCCACCGTCAAGCTCTTCACGAAGAAGGGCGACAAGTGGACCCGCGACAGCGGCTGGGCGGCCCACAACGGCAAGAAGGGCTGGACCCCCGACCACCACGAGGGCGACAAGCGCAGCCCCGTCGGCGTCTTCACGCTCTCCGACGCGGGCGGTCTCCTCGCCGACCCCGGCGCGAAGCTTCCGTACACGCACACCTCGGCCTTCACGCCCTCCCCGGCCTGGCCCAAGTCGACGCGGCACGACTTCGATCACGTCATCGCGGTCGACTACAACCGGGTCAAGGGCACCAGCCCGCTCGACCCGACCCGCCCCCAGGGCCAGTCCAAGGGCGGCAGCATCTGGCTGCACATGGACCACGGCAGCGGGACCTCGGGCTGCGTCAGCATGTCCAAGTCCGCGATGCGGCACCTGCTGCGCACCCTCGACCCGAAGCAGCACCCCGTGGTGGTGATGGGGGACAAGGCGTCCCTGGAGAGCTGACCAAGGCTGATCAGCATCCGGCTGCTTCCTGACGTTTCCCTGCCGTTCCCCTCCGGCCGACATCGTTCAGGCCGCGTAGCGCGCTTCATGGCGCTACGTGACGGTGTCGGCCGGAGGGTTTTTCGTGGTTCGAGGTCGCCAACACGGCAGCGCCCGCCCGTCGTCCCGGCCGTGCGACCCGTCCGCCGCCCGGCCCCGCGCAACGTGGCCGGTGCCGCTCGCGCCTACCCCTCGGGCTTCTCCGAGTCCACCCCGCCCCGCTCCTTCTCCCACAGCCCCCGGGTGAAGTCCGGTATCCGCTGCGGTGCGCCGTGCGCCTTGATCGAGGCGTGGCTCAGCGGTACGGGCGAGGTCCACGTCGCCGCGTCGTAGACGTCGAAGTCCGGGATCAGGCCGAGCCGCATGCACTGGATCAGCCGGAACAGCATGATGTAGTCCATGCCCCCGTGCCCGCCGGGCGGGTCGGCGTGCTCCTTCCAGAGCCAGTGGTCCCACTTCTCGTACTTCGCGAAGTCACCCCACTCGTCCCCGCTCATGTCGGGCTCCAGGTAGATGCGGGGCGGATAGTCCTCGAAGACGCCCTTCGTGCCGCCGAGGATGTTGAGTCTGCTGTACGGGTGCGGGTTGGACACCCCGTGCTCCAGCCGGATCACCCGCCCCTTCGCCGTCTGGACGAGGCTGATCGACAGATCGCTCTCGATGTAGCTCTCCTTCCAGCTCTCGTGGCCCGGCGGCATGTTCTGCTCGCGGTACGCGGCCAGTCCGAGCGAGGGCGAGCCGAAGGTGGCGATGCGCACGGCCCGGTCACCGCGGTTGATGTCCATGTAGTTGGCCGCGGGCCCGAAGCCGTGGTTGGGGTACAGATCGCCCCGCAGACGGGTGTGCCACAGCCTGCGCCACGGGCCCTCGTAGTAGTCGGGGTCGAACATGAGCCCGCGCAGGTCGTGGAGGTAGGCGCCCGCCGCGTGCAGGAGATCGCCGAAGAGCCCCTCGTGCGCCATGCGCAGCACACGCATCTCGTTCTGCCCGTACGCGCAGTTCTCCAGTTGCATGCAGTGCCGACGGGTGCGCTCGGAGAGGTCGACCAGCTCCCACAGTTGGTCCAGCTCCAGCGCGACGGGACACTCCACGCCGACGTGCTTGCCGCCCTTCATCGCGGCCTTGGCCATCTCGAAGTGCCAGTCCCACGGGGTGGCGACGTACACGAAGTCCAGGTCGCCGCGTTCGCAGAGCTTCTCGAAGTCGTGGTCGCCCTTGGTGTAGAGGGCGGGCGCCGGCTGGCCCGCGTCGGTGACCTTCTTCGCCGCTCTCTCGGCCTTCTCCCTGACGGGGTCGCACAGCGCCACGACCCGGACGCCCTCCAGCGCGAGATACAGGTCGATCATGCTGCCGCCGCGCTGGCCCAGCCCGATGATGCCGATCCGGATGGTGCCGCGTCCCTCGAAGGGCACGCCGATCATGGTCTCGCCCCTGCGCGGGGGAGCGGCGGGCGCGGCTCCCGCCTCCGAGCCCACTCCCGCCTCCGCCTCCACCCCCTGTGCCGAAGCGAAGGCGGAAGGGGTGCTCATCGAACCGATGCCCAGTCCGGCACCGGCGACCCCCGCCGCGCGCAGCGCGGAACGTCGGCTGAACCCTTGGTCGTTCATCTGACCTCCAGCAGGTGTACTGCTCCAGCAGGTGTACTGCACGTCGGATGCGTGAACTCCGTCCAGGACACTCGCCGTTGGTGCTGACGGTGCGCAAGAGGACCGCCTTGGACTCTTCGCGCGGGTTCATGGACTTCCGTGAGGGTCGCCATGTGGGCTTCCGTGCGGCAAGAACTTTCTGCAAGTCACTGGAAACCCTTGCGTCACCTATTGACGTGCTCACGCCGTCACCGGCAGGCTCGCTCGCGTACTTCCCCCCACGGCGGCCCAGGCGCGTGGCTGCCTTCAGGGCACCCCCATGCCCGAACGAAGAAGGAGCCGCGAACCATGAGAAAGCGCCTGCTCGGCGGGAGCCTCGCCGGAGTCCTCGCCGCATGCGGCCTGTTCGCCGTAGCGCCCTGGCAGTCCCAGGCGACACCGCCGGGCGAGAAGACCGTCACCGCCACCCTCTTCGAGTGGCCCTACGAGTCCGTCGGCAAGGAGTGCACGGACTCGCTCGGCCCGGCCGGTTACGGCTACGTGGAGGTTTCACCGGCCAGCGAGCACATAGCGGGCGACCAGTGGTGGACCTCGTACCAGCCCGTCAGCTACAAGATTGCCGGGCGCCTCGGGGACGCCGATGCCTTCAAGAACATGGTCAGCGCCTGCCACGAGGCGGGCGTCAAGGTGATCGCGGACGCGGTCGTCAACCACATGTCCTCGGGCTCGGGAACGGGCACGGGCGGCACCCAGTACACGAAGTACGGCTACCCCGACACCTACGGCGACGCCGACTTCCACACCTGCCGCAAGGACATCGCGGACTACGCCAGCCGCGACGACGTGCAGAACTGCGAACTCGTCGGCCTCGCCGACCTCGACACCGGCAGCGACTCGGTCCGCTCCACCATCGCCGGATACCTCGACAGCCTGCGCGAGATGGGCGTCGACGGCTTCCGCATCGACGCGGCCAAGCACATGGCCGCCGCCGACATGGAGGCCATCAAGGGCAAGATGGCCGACCCCGGGTTCTGGGTCTCCGAGGTGATATACGGCGGCGGCGAGGCCGTGCAGCCCGAGGAGTACACGGGCCTCGGCGACGTGGACGAGTTCCGCTACGGCGGCCACCTCAAGAGCGCCTTCCAGAGCGGCGACCCCGGCCAGCTCCAGAACGTGGCCGACGGCAAGCTGGAGAGCGGCAAGGCCCGTACGTTCGTCGACAACTGGGACACCGAGCGCAACGGCTCGACGCTCAGCTACAAGGACGGCGACACCTACACGCTCGCGAACGTGTTCATGCTCGCGCACCCCTACGGCTCGCCCAACGTCTTCTCGGGCTACGAGTGGTCGGACAAGGACGCGGGCCCGCCCAGCGGCGGCGAGGGCTGGACGAACACACACGAGAAGCAGGCCGTCACCGGACTGGTCGGCTTCCGCAACGTCGTCGGCGACGCCGAGCTGACGGACTGGTGGTCCGAGGGCAGCGCCCTCGCCTTCGGCCGCGGTGACAAGGGCTTCGTCGCCCTCAACGCCGGGGACGGCGAACTGAGCCGGACCTTCGCCACCTCACTGCCCGGCGGCACCTACTGCAACGTCGCCGCCGCGGCACCCGGCGACTGCGCGGGCAACACCGTCGAGGTCGGCGACGACGGCAAGGCCGAGGTCACCCTCCCCGCGAAGGGGGCGCTGGCACTCCACGCGGACGCCAAGGAGTAGCGCCAAGGGGCACCGCCCCGGGGCCCGGGGCCCGGGGCTCGGGGCTCGGGGCTCGGGGTGACGCCACAGAGAAGCCCGGCCCGTACGCCCCCCACGCCCTCACGCCCCGCCCGGGGAACGCCCCGTACCCGGGCGGGCTCGGGCGGGCTCGGGCGGGCTCGGGCGGGCCGACGCGCCCGGCCCGGCCGCCCACGCGGTCAGCCCTGCCGCGTCGCCCGTTCCAGCTCCAGCAGGACGGAGCGGTAACCCCGCCCGCCCGTCGCGTAGTCCATGCCCACCTCGCACATCCGGTTCGCCGAGAGGTGCGCGTCGAAGTGCCTGGCCGTCACCTCGGCGGCCTCGCGCGCCGTCGCCGAGGCGGTCAGCTCCTTGTGCAGCATGCCCCGGTCGCCCGCGAAGGCGCAGCAGCCCGCGTCCAGCGGCACCACGACCTCCTCGGCGCACGCCTCCGCCACCCGCCGCAGTTGATCCGTGTCCCCCAGGTGCTCCATCGAGCACGTCGGGTGCAGGACGGCGGAGCCCAGGCGCCGTTCGACGGTCAGACGGGGCAGCAGCTCGTCCGCCGCCCACACGAGCGAGTCGACGAACGTCAGCCGTTCGTGGAGTTTGCGGTTGGCGGCGGTCAGATACGGCACGACCTCGTGCGTGAGGCCCAGGGTGCACGAGGAGGCGTCGACGACCAGCGGCAGTTCCCCGCCGTCCGTCCAGCGCCAGGCGGCCTCCACGGTCCGGTTGGCCATCAGCGCGTTCCCCGAGTCGTAGCCCTTGGAGTGCCAGATCGTCGCGCAGCAGGTGCCCTGGACGTCCTCCGGGATCCACACGGGCCGCCCGGCCCGCGCCGAGACGACGACCATCGCCTCGGGGAGCGAGGGCCCCGCGTACCCTTCGGGCTCCCCGAAGATGCGGTTGACGCACGCGGGGTAGTAGACGGCCGCCGCCGAGGTCCTGTCGGTCGCGGGCAGCCGCCTGGCCGCCGCGCCGGGGATCTGCGGCAGCCACTCGGGCACGAGATCGGGACGCACCGCCTTGCGTGCCGCGCCCGTCACCGACTCCAGCAGCCTGTCGCTGATGCGCTCGGCCGCCGCGACGGCCAGCCTGGCCGACTTCTCCACCAGCGCGAAGTGCCGCGCGGTGCGCGCGGCCGTACGCTCCTCGCGCCCCGAATGCCGCTCGTGCCGGAACGCCTTCATCATCGCGCCCGTGTCGATGCCGACGGGGCAGGCCAGCTTGCACGTGGAGTCGCCCGCGCAGGTGTCCACCGCGTCGTACCCGTAGGAGTCGAGCAGACTGTCGTTGACCCGCGACGACGCGGGCTGGCGCAGCATCTCGCGGCGCAGCACGATGCGCTGGCGTGGCGTGGTCGTCAGGTCTCCGCTGGGGCAGGTGGGCTCGCAGAAGCCGCACTCGATGCAGGGGTCGGCCACCGCCTCCACCCGGGGGATCGACTTGAGCCCCCGCAGATGCGCCTCGGGGTCCCTGTCCAGGACGACGCGCGGCGCCAGCACCCCCTCGGGATCGACGAGCCGCTTGATCCGCCACATCAGCTCGGTGGCCCGCTCGCCCCACTCCAGCTCCAGGAAGGGCGCGATATTGCGGCCCGTGGCGTGCTCGGCCTTGAGCGAGCCGTCGAAGCGCTCGACCGTCAGCCGGCAGAAGTCGTCCATGAACGCCGCGTACCGCCGCACGTCCTCCTCCTCGGCCGCGTCGAAGGCGAGCAGGAAGTGCAGATTGCCGTGCGCCGCGTGACCGGCGACAGCCGCGTCGAAGCCGTGCCGCTCCTGGAGTTCGAGCAGCGCCTCGCACGCCTCGGCCAGCCGCGCGGGCGGCACGGCGAAGTCCTCGGTGATCAGGGTCGTGCCCGGGGGCCGGGAGCCGCCGACGGCGGTGACGAACGCCTTGCGCGCCTTCCAGTAGCCCGCGCTCGTCCGCGCGTCCCGGGTGAACGCGTTGGTCACCGAGGCCACGGGCGCCACCAGATCGAGCCCCGCCACGACCTCGCGGGCCTTCGCCTCGTCCGCCTCGCGGGCCGCCTCGTCGGGCGCGCGGAACTCCACCAGCAGCGCGGCCGTCTCCTTGGGCAGCTCCGCCCAGTCGGCCGGGACCCCGGCCACGCTGACGGAGGCGCGCAGCGTGTTGCCGTCCATCAGCTCGACGGCGGGCGCCCCCGCCTCGCTGAAGAGGGGCACGGCCGCAGCCGCTGCCGACAGGGTGGGGAAGAAGAGCAGCCCGGTCGAGTGGTACCGGTGCAGCGGCAGGGTGTCGAAGACGATCTCCGAGATGAAGCCGAGCGTGCCCTGCGAGCCCACCGCCAGCCCGCGCAGGATGCGGGCCGGTGTGTCCCCGTCGAGGAAGGCGTCCAGGCGGTAGCCGTTGGTGTTCTTCAGCGCGTACTTGGCACGGATGCGGGCGACCAGCTCGGCGTCCGACTCGATCTCGGCCTTGAGCGCCATCAGCCCCTCGCAGAGCGCGGGCTCGGCGTGCGCCAGCTCCTCGTCGGCGGCGGGATCGCCGGTGTCCACGACGGTGCCGGACGGCAGGACGAGGGTGAGGGAGGCGACGGTGCGGTACGAGTTGCGGGAGGTGCCCGCCGTCATGCCCGAGGCGTTGTTGGCGACCACCCCGCCGAGGGTGCAGGCGATGGCGCTCGCCGGGTCGGGCCCGAGCAGCCGCCCGTACGGGGCGAGCGCCGCGTTCGCCCTGACCACGGTCGTGCCGGGCCGGACGCGGGCCCGCGCGCCGTCCTCGCCGAGCACCTCGACGCCCGCCCAGTGGCGGCGCACGTCCACGAGGATGTCCTCGCCCTGCGCCTGCCCGTTGAGCGAGGTGCCCGCCGCGCGGAAGACGACGTTGCGGCCCTGGCCGCGCGCGTAGGAGAGGACGGCGGAGACGTCGTCGATGTCCTCGGCGAGCACGACGACCTGGGGGAGGAAGCGGTACGGGCTCGCGTCGGACGCGTAGCGGACCAGATCCGAGATCTTCCACAGCACCTTGCCGCCGGCGGTGTTCTTGGTGTTCTCAGCGTTTTCGCCGTCGTCGCCCAGCAGCCGTCGCAGATCCCCGAGCAGCGGCTCCGGCGTCCCCTGCGCCCGCTCCTCGCCGACCCGGTCGAAGGCGGGGGAGTGGCCGGGTTCCGGGTGCGGTCGCAGCGCTTCGGGACGGGGTTCGAGCAGCGGCATGGGTCTCTCCGGTCTCTGACGGGAGTCTCTCCGGGCAGTGCGCCGTCGCATGCGCGCGGCTCGTCCCCATTCTGCGCCGGAGCCCCTCGTCAGTCGTGGTGCCGCCCCGCGTCGATGAGGCCGAGCAGCCCGCTCAGATCATCGCGCTGTGCACGGGAGAGCGGTGCGAGCAGTTCCTCGGCCGCCGACCGCCGTGCCCGGCGCAGCTCCTTGAGGGCCGTGCGGCCGTCCTCCGTCAGCTCGATGCGGGTCACCCTGCGGTTCGACGGGTCAGCGGCGCGGCGCACCAGGCCGCGCTCCTCCAGCGCGTCGACCAGGCTCGTGACCTGGCGCGGCACCACGCCCAGGAACTCGGCGAGGTCGGCCATCCGGGGCGGGGCCTCGCAGCGCGCGACGGTGCGCAGCAGGCGGGCCTGGGCCGGGGTGACGCCGACCGGCGCGAAGTTGTGCCGGTGCGCGTGGTTGAGCCTCCTGGTCAGGCGAAGAAGCTGGTCGGCGAGGTCGCCGGCGGTCTCGTCGTGGTGAGGCGCTGACATGGGCGCAGGTTATCAGGATGCGGTTCATTGTGAGTATAGGTAACAATGAACTATGCTCCATGGAGCCTTGCCGTTCCGGCACCGCCTCCACCGCCCGCACCCCCGTTGCGCCACCCCCCGAACCCAAGGAGCCCATTGCACCGCGACACACCGGACTGGACCTCGCCACCCAAGGCCACGGACGCGCCCGAGCAGCCCGCCCAGGTGCGCCGGATCCTGCGCCTCTTCCGCCCCTACCGCGCCTCCCTGGCCCTCGTCGGCCTCCTCGTCGGCGCCTCGTCCCTGGTCTCGGTGGCCTCGCCGTTCCTGCTGCGCGAGATCCTCGACGTCGCCATCCCCGACCGGCGCACGGGGCTGCTCGGCCTGCTCGCGCTCGGCCTGATCGCCACCGCCGTGCTGAACAGCGTCTTCGGCGTGCTGCAGACCCTCATCTCGGCCACCGTCGGCCAGCGCGTCATGCACGACCTGCGCACCGATGTCTACGCCAAGCTCCAGCGCATGCCGCTCGCCTTCTTCACGCGCACGCGCACCGGAGAGGTCCAGTCCCGCATCGCCAACGACATCGGCGGCATGCAGGCGACGGTCACCTCCACGGCCACCTCCCTCGTCTCCAACCTGACGAGCGTCGTCGCCACCGTCGTCGCCATGCTCGCGCTGGACTGGCGGCTCACCCTCGTCTCCCTGCTCCTGCTGCCCGTCTTCGTGTGGGTGAGCCGACGCGTCGGCCGCGAACGCAAGAAGATCACCACCCAGCGGCAGAAGCAGATGGCCTCGATGTCCGCGCTCGTCACCGAGTCGCTGTCCGTCAGCGGCATCCTGCTCGGCCGCACCATGGGCAGGTCCGACTCGCTGACCAGGCAGTTCGCCGACGAGTCCGACCGCCTCGCCGATCTGGAGATCCGCTCCAGCATGGCCGGGCGCTGGCGCATGTCCGTCATCGGCATCGTCATGGGCGCCATCCCCGCGCTCCTCTACTGGACCGCGGGCATGCTCGTCCACTTCGGCGGACCCGCCTTCTCCATCGGCACGCTCGTCGCCTTCGTCGCGCTCCAGCAGGGACTGCTGCGCCCGACCGTCTCGCTGCTCTCGACCGGCGTCGAGATGCAGACCTCCCTCGCCCTCTTCCAGCGCATCTTCGAGTACCTCGACCTGCGCCCGGACATCACCGAGCCCGAGCAGCCCGCCAGGCTGGAGCGGGTGCGGGGCGAGGTGCGCTTCGAGAACGTCGACTTCGCCTACGCGGGCAAGGACGCCGAGGACCCCGGCGCCACCCTGCGCGGCATCGACCTGCGCGTTCCCGCGGGCGGCAGCCTCGCCGTCGTCGGCCCGACGGGCTCAGGCAAGAGCACCCTCAGCTATCTGGTGCCACGGCTGTACGACGTGACGGGCGGCCGGGTCACCCTCGACGGCACCGACGTGCGCGACCTCGACTTCGCCACCCTCTCCCGCGCGGTCGGAGTCGTCTCCCAGGAGACGTACCTCTTCCACGCCTCCGTCGCCGACAACCTGCGCTTCGCCAAGCCGGAGGCCACGGACGAGGAGATCAGGGCCGCGGCCCGCACCGCCCAGATCCACGACCACATCGCGGCGCTCCCCGAGGGCTACGACACGGTCGTCGGCGAGCGCGGCTACCGCTTCTCCGGAGGCGAGAAGCAGCGACTCGCCCTGGCCCGCACCATCCTGCGGGACCCGCCCGTCCTCATCCTCGACGAGGCCACCAGCGCCCTCGACACCCGCACCGAGCGCGCGGTACAGGAGGCGATCGACGCGCTCTCCGAGGGCCGCACCACGCTCACCATCGCCCACCGGCTGTCCACCGTCCGCGAAGCGGACCAGATCGTCGTGCTCGACGGCGGACGGGTGACGGAGCGCGGCACCCACGACGAACTCCTCGCCGCCGACGGCCGGTACGCGGCGCTGGTGCGGCGCGACGCCCGCACGCCGGACGGTTCCGGCACGGATGACGGGTCCCGCGCGGGCGACGGCGACACCCTCCCCGGCGCGGCGGCCGGAGTGCCCTCCCTTTCCCAGGCGTCATGAACACGGGCCGGGCTCGGGTTCGGGTCCGGGTCCGGGTGGGCCGGGCCCGGGACGCTCAGGTGCCGGGCCCGACGGTGTCAGCCATTCATGGCCGCCCAGAACTCCTCGAAGGACATCCGGCGGTCGCCGTTGGTGTCGAGCGAGTCGATCAGCCCCTGCGCTTCCGACTCGGTGATCTCCGAACCCTCCAGCTCCGCCACGGCCTTGCGGTACTCGTCCGCTGTGACCAGGCCGTCCCCGTCGAGGTCGTAGCGGTCGAAGACCTTCCGCGCCGCCGTCTCCACGATGTCCGCCACGTGCTCCACCCTTCTGCGATCTTCACTGACGCGGCCAGGCTATCCGTCCGCACGAGGCCCGCGGGGAGCGAGGTGGGCACCGGCCGCCACTGGCCGACCGTCACGGGGAAGGGGAGCCGGTGCGGTGTGATTGCGGTTCCCTGGGACTGGGGAGATGCGCGATCATGACAGATTTTATGAAGGGGCCCGCGTCCGAGGGCGGGCCGGATTCCGCCGCCACGGGAGACTCCGCGGGCGCGGTGACTCCTCCGGCGCGTCCTGGGCGGCAGTTGCTCGCCGCGTCCGTCGGCAACGCGGTCGAGTGGTACGACTGGTACGCGTATACGTTCCTGGCCGCGTATATCGCCGCGCAGGTCTTCCCCAAGAGCGCGGGGAATTCGCTGGTGCCGTTGCTGTCGACGTTCGCGGTGTTCGCGGTGGGGTTCTTCATGCGGCCCGTTGGTGGGCTGTTGATGGGTGCGGTGGCCGACCGGCACGGGCGGCGGGCCGCGTTGACGGTGACGATTCTGCTGATGGGTGGCAGCAGTCTGCTGGTGGGACTGACGCCTACGTATGCCGCCGCCGGGATCTTCGCGCCGGTCATCCTCGTGCTGGCGCGGCTGTTGCAGGGTTTGTCGGTGGGCGGGGAGTTCGCGGCCTCGACGACGTTTCTGGTGGAGTCGGCCGGTCCTGGGCGGCGTGGGCTGTTCGCCAGTTTCCAGTATGTGTCGACGACGGTCGGGCAGCTCGTGGCGTCGGGTGTGGCGGCGCTGCTGGTGGCGAACCTGGCGTCGGAGAGCATGGACGGCTGGGGCTGGCGGGTGCCGTTCGTGCTGGGTGCGCTGTTCAGTGTGGTGGGTTTCTGGATCCGGCGCGGTGCGCAGGAGACGCGCAGCGAGGAGCAGGTGCGGGCGCCGCGGCCGGGACTTTTTGAGGCGTTGCGGCGTCATCCGCGTGAGTCGTTGCTGATCTGCGGGATCACGATGGGTGGCACGCTCGCGTATTACACGTGGACGTCGTATCTGCCGACGTACGCGGAGTTGAACGCGGGGGTGGCGAAGGCGGACGCGTTGCTGGCGGGGACCATTTCGCTGGCGTTCTTCGCGGTGTTGCAGCCGGTGGCGGGGTTGGCCTCGGACCGGTTCGGGCGCAAGCCGCTGCTGCTGATGTTCGGGCTGGGTTTCGGGGTGCTGTGTGTGCCGCTGCTCCAGGCGCTGAACGGTTCGTTCGTGACGTTGCTGCTGGTGCAGTGTGCGGGGATGGTGCTGCTGAGCGGTTTCACGGCGATCTCGGCGGCGGTGAACGCGGAGACGTTCCCTGCGCGGGTGCGTGCGGCGGGGATCGGGTTCCCGTATTCGCTGACGGTGGCGCTGTTCGGGGGTACGGCGCCGTATTTGGGCACGTTGTTCAAGGACCTGGGGCATGCGGGTCTGTTCCCGGTGTATGTGGCGGTGCTGTGCCTGGCCTCCTCCGTCGTCTACCTTCGGCTGCCCGAGACGGCGCACCGGCCGCTGGAACGGTGAGGAGACGGGGGAGCGGACGACAGGGGGCCCGTTTCCCGCAGCCACATCTCAGCCGCCGAAACCCACTTCATCGCAGTTGCGGGCAGCGCCCATCGCTGACCGTCCTCACCTCATGGAGGCACCCCGTCATGCGCTCGATCCAGACCACCGTAGGACGGTCCTTCCTCGTCGCTCTTGACGACGGTGAGGACTTCATGACCGGCCTGACCGCGTTCTGCGCCGAGCGGGAGGTACGGTCCGGCTCACTGTCGTTCATCGGCGGTTTCCGCAGCGCCCGTCTGGTCGGGTCCTGCACTCCTCTGAAGAACCCTGAGGCCCCCCTCTGGGACGAGGTCAGCGTCGAATACCTGGAGGTATTCGGGGGCGGCACCCTCGCCTGGGACACCGAGGAGAACGTGCTCGCTCCCCACATCCACGTGGCCGCAGGCATCAAGGGAGCCTCCGCGGACGGGCGTGTGTCCCATTTGCTGGAGGCGGCCGTCCAGTTCATCTGCGAGATCACCGTTGTGGAGTTCACGGGCGGGGGAGGAGAACCGCCGTTGACGCGTCATCGAGCGCCGGAGCTGTACAACGTTCCGCTCCTCGGCTTCGCGACTCGCTGACGAAAAGGGAGCAACGATACGCAGGAAGCCGCCCTTGACGCTTCCTGCGGTCAGGAACCGCCCGATCTCGCACGGCGCCACCTGCCCGTCGGGGAGGACCGCGCCCTTCCGGTCCCCGGAGCGCCCACACAGGGACGATGTGGACGGCACCACGGCGCCCGCGGCGCGGCATTGCCGACGACACGGACGCGGTCGACGTGGACCTCGCCGCCGATCACCTGCACTGTCGTCGTGCCGAGGAGCGTGCGGTCAGGCCATCAGCTGGAGGTAGAAGAGCTGGTGCCGGTGTTCGGTGCCCTCGATCGGGGAGAGCATGCGGATGCGTCGGCCACCGAAATCGAAGCCGGACTCGTCCTCGGTCAGTTGCCTGTTGCACCAGATGGCCGCCGCTGTGCAGCCCCGTTTGGTGCGTGGAGACTGTGGTCGAGGACCTCGTCTCATGTCTGAGTGTCCACATACTCCGGCGCTTGGGAGCGGGTCTCGACCTCAACCTGGACAGGCCCGGCCTGTACTCCTGCCAGCACCGCGCGGCGTCGGCCAAGCGGCCCTGCCGTGTCAGGCATCATGCGGGGCATGAGTCACTCCGAAGCAACCAGCGCCGACCGCCGGCGCGGGCTTTCGCACCGTCTGGTACCGATGACCGGCCGTGACCCGGAGGAACCCGGCCGGGCCGCCTCACCACTGGAGCTGCTGTTCGACTTGACCTTCGTGGTCGCCGTCGGCACCGCGGCATCCCAGTTCGCCGAGATGCTCGCCGAAGGCCACGCCGCCCAGGCGATCACCGCGTTCACACTGGCGATGTTCGCCATCAGCGTCGCCTGGCTCAGCTTCAGCTGGTTCGCCTCCGCCTTCGCCACCGACGACTGGCTCTACCGCGCCCTGACGATGCTTCAGATGATCGGCGTCGTCGTGTTCGCCCTCGGCCTCCCGGCGATGTTCCACTCCCTCGAAGAGGGCGACCACCTCGAGCTGCGGGCCATGGTGATCGGCTACGTCGTGATGCGGATCGCGATGGTCGCGCAGTGGTGGCGCGCGGCCCGGGAGTCTCCTTCCTTCCGCGAGGTCGGGAGGGCCAACATCCGCTGGACCATGATCGCCCAGGCCGGATGGATCGTCGTCGCTTTCACCGAGATGCCGCTCGCCGCCGTACTGGCCGCGTTCGTCGTGCTCGGGGTGCTGGAACTGGTGCTGCCGCTCCTGACCCAGGGCCGCGCGGGAGGAACCCCCTGGCATCCCCACCATGTCGCCGAACGCTACAGCCTGTTCGCCATCATCACCCTCGGCGAAGGAGTCGTCGGCACCATCGCCTCGTCCGGCGAACTCCTGGGCGGCGCGGACGGAACGCAGTGGAGTGCGAACGCCGTCGCCATCGTCATCGCCGGAACCGGTCTGACCTTCGGCATGTGGTGGGTGTACTTCACCACGCCCTTCGGCGACATCCTCACCCACCGCCGCAACCGCGGATACCTCTTCGGCTACGGACACATCCCCCTCTTCATCGGCATCGCCGGAGCCGGCGCCGGGCTGCACGTGGCCGGCCTGCACCTGGAACACCACACGAAGATCAGCGACGCCGCCGTCGTGCTGTCACTGGCCCTCCCCGTCGGCCTCTACCTGCTGATGGTCTACCTCCTCCACACCCTGCTGCTCTCCACCGTGGACCGCTTCCACTTCCTGCTCATCGGCCTCACGCTCGCCGTGCTCATCGTGGCCGTACTGCTGTCCGCGGCCGGCGTCGCCGTCGCGGTGTGCCTGCTCGTCGTCATGCTCGCGCCCTTCGTCACCGTGATCGGCTACGAGACGATCGGGCACCGCCACCAGCAGCACATGCTGAACAGCATCGCCGCACAGGAGCACTGACTCACCATCGGATCGTGCGGCCGCAGGCTCCGGCGGCTCCGACGGCTCTGGACGCGGCCTGAGCGTGTGCTGAATCGGCACCGTGAAATGGGTGCGGAGCATCGGAGTCCCCTCCATGACCTCGTCTTTTACGCCAGCGTTGAAAGGTATGTGGGTGATCGGGCCGGGCTGACAAGGTGGTCTCGCATCCCGGTGCAGCACCGGGGTGGTCTACGAGGGGGTTTCCGGATGCGATCGAAGATCATGAAGCGGGCGTGCGTCACCACCGCGACCGTTGCCGCGCTCACGGTCGGCGGCCTGGCGGGGGCGAGCACCAGCTTCGCGGCGCCCGCGCAGTCCTCGGCGCGGACGGCGAGCGTGGAGGCCGTCGCCCCGCTCGCTACGGTCAACCTGGGTCTGGACACCGCCCACGCGAAGAGCTGGCAGTGCCTGCTGCGCGACAGGGGCTACTCCCCGGGCACCATCGACGGGCAGTTGGGCGCCAACAGCTGGAAGGCGGCCCAGAAGTTCTTCGACACTCTGGGCTACTACAACGACGCCATCGACGGGACCGTCGGCCCCAACACGATCAAGGCGCTGCAGAGGTATCTGAACCTCCACGGCGCCAACCTCGCTGTCGACGGGGTTGCGGGACCGGAGACCAAGTCCGAGTTCTGGGACTTCGCCGGCACCCACCGTTGCTGATCCCTCCGCTCCGCCGACCGCACACACGGCCCGCTGCCCGTACTCCCCTCGGAGACGGCCGGACAGCGGGCCGTGTTCCGGCGGGACCCGGTGCCGATAGCGCCCGAATCCGGGCAGGACCCTTGCCGTGAAGGCGGCGTCTTCACGTCACCGTCATGGCGATGGTCCGGACCGTGACCGTCGCGGTACGGCCGCTGTCGTCGCGGCAGTCCCCCAGCACGAACAGGACGTAAATGGACAGGGAGACGTACAGGATGGAACTCTCGGACCGCAGTGATCTCCCGGGCACCAGTCGCCCCACCTCCCGGGTACCGCGCAGGCTGCTTCTCGGCGCCCTTGGCGCCGCGGCCCTGCTGGGGACGGCGGCGCGCCCAGCTGCGGCAGCCGCATCGGCGGCCGCCTACCCCTTGCTGTCCCGGGCGCAATGGGGAGCGGACGAGGCTCTGCGCCACGACGCCGACGGCACCGAGATCTGGCCCCCCCGCGTACTATCCCGTCCAGACCTTGACGGTTCACCACACCGCGGACGGCGGTGACAGCCTGGCCCCGGCCGCGCGGGTGCGCGCGATCTACCGTACGGACGCCGCTGAGTACGGTGACATCGGCTACCACTACCTGATCGACGACAACGGTCAGGTCTACGAGGGGCGCTGGTCGGGTACCGACGGATCACCCGCGCACGATGGGGCGGGACGTCTGGTCACCGCGGCCCACATCGGGGGATACAACTCCGGAAACGTCGGAATCGCCCTGCTGGGGACGCTCACCGGACGGTCCGCGACCCCGGCTGCGCGCATCTCGCTGGCCCGGCTCCTGGCCGAACTCGCCAGGCGGCACGGGGTGGATCCACTGGCCGAGGTGCTCTACCGCAATCCCGCCAGCACCGCCGTCCGGACCGTGCCGGCCATCAGCGGACACCGCGACTGGGCGAGCACCGCATGCCCCGGCACCCTGCACACCGACCTGCCGTACGTCCGCCGGGAGGTCGCCGAACTCCTCGCCGGCTGACCCGAAAAGCCGTCGGCCACCTCGCGCGCCGTCAGCCGGGTTCACCGTGCAGGCCAGGGGCTCAGGGCTCAGGGCTCAGTCGCCGGGCGACCGTTCCCGGCGCGGCGCCTGGGGCGGCTTGGCCGCCGCGGCCTCGGCCTCCGCCTTGGCGTCCGTCACCGCGGCGTCGGCCTGTTTCGCGGCCTCGTCAGCAGCCGTGGCGGCGTCCAGCGAACCGGTCGAGCCTGCCACCAGCTCCGGAGCCCGGTCTTCGTCCTCGTCCTCGTCCGACGTGCCGTCGGCATCGGCGGTGGCTGTCCCATCAGGACGCGCGGGCGGGGGCGAACCCGTCCTCGTCTGGTCACCGAACGCGCTGGTGACGGTCCGGACCGCCTCGGTCAGCTCGCCCGGGATCACCCAGAACGTGTTGTTGTCGCTGCTCGCCAAGTGGGGGAGAGTCTCCAGGTATTTGTAGGCGAGGACCTTCGGGTCGGCATTGTTGCGATGGACGGCCTGGAAGACGCGCTCCACCGCTTTCGCCTCACCGTCAGCGCGCAAGATCATGGCTTGTTGTGTGCCTTGTGCCTCCAGGATGTCCTTCTGTTTGGTGCCTTCCGCGGTAAGGATCTTGGCTTGCCGCTCGCCTTCGGCGTGCAGGATGGCCGCGCGCTTGTCGCGCTCGGCCCGCATCTGCTTCTCCATCGCCTCCTTGATGGAGTGCGGCGGATCGATGGCCTTGATCTCGACGCGGTTGACCCGGATTCCCCACTTGCCGGTGGCGTCGTCGAGGACGGTGCGGAGCCGGGTGTTGATCTCCTCACGCGAGGTGAGTGTCTCCTCCAGATCCATGCTGCCGATGACGTTCCGCAGCGTGGTCACAGTGAGCTGATCGATCGCCTGGAGGTAGTCGGCGACCTCGTACGCCGCCGCGCGCGGCTCGGTGATCTGGTAGTAGAGCACGGTGTCGATGTTCACCACGAGGTTGTCCTCGGTGATCACCGGCTTCGGGTCGGACGAATAGACCTGCTCGCGCACGTCGAGTTTGGAGTTGACCCGGTCCGCCACCGGCACGACCAGGTTCAGGCCGGGTTGCAGCGTGCGGCGGTACCGGCCGAACCGCTCGATGTTGTAGCGGCGCGCCTGCGGGACGATCCGCACGGTGGAGGCCACGAGGAAGACGACGACGATGGCCGCCACAAGAATGGGGATGACAACTGGTTCCACAGTGCCTCCATCGCTTCGTGTTCAGCCGCTCAGGGGAGGAGTTCGCGCGGATAGACCACGGCCGTGGCGCCTTCGATCTCCATGACGTCCACCAGCGTGCCCGCCGGGATCACCAGGCTCTCGTCGAAAGCGCGGGCGGACCACTCCTCGCCCGAGAGCTTGATCAGACCGCAGGTCGCGGTGACCTCCTGCACGACCTCGGCCCGCTTGCCGATCAGCGCGTCACTGCCCTCACGCATGAGGGGCAGCTGTGCCATGTGCCGCAGCGCCACCGGACGGACCATGACCAGGCCCGCTCCCGCCGCCACTCCGAAGGCCACGAGCTGGCCGAACACACCGATGCCCACACCGGCGACGACGGCGGCGACCAGTGCCGCACCCGACAGCAACCCGAGGACCAGTGTCAGGGTGAAGAACTCCGCGACGCCCAGCCCCGCGGCGGCGAGCAGCCAGAGGAACCACGGCATCGAATCGCCCTCCTTTGGGGGCCTTGTCCACCAAGATACTCCCGGAAAGCCGGGCCGAACAGATACGGCAACCGTGGTCGTCGACCGCTGAAGGGACTGCCCGGGGGAGTTGGGTATCCGTGCAACGTGTCGTCGCAGCCGCTCTCGTCGGCGGGGGTCGCGGTGTCGCGTGATCCCGTCCGTGTCCGCCACTCATGACCGGGACACGAGGTCGAGCGCGATGTCGGTGACCATGTCCTCCTGGCCGCCGATCATTTTGCGGCGGGCCGACCTCGACCAGGATGCCGCGCGTGTTGGGTCCATAGCGCCGGGCGGCGGCTTCCGCGTGGCGCAGGCGCTGGACCGGTACCACCTCGTGGGCCATCACACCGGCGGTCTCATCGCCCTGGAACTCGCCGCACGCCACTGCCCGGGCAGCCGGCCTCCTCCTTTACGCGACCCCTTGTACCGACGAAGAGAAGCGCAGGGGCGGCGGCCACGCGGTGGACCATGTCGTCCCGCACCCCGACGGCTCGCACCTCCTCGGTCTGTGGAACCACCGCCGCGATTTCTACCTGCCCGGAAGAGGAGGCAGCCCTCAACCGGTACGTGATCGACGCGCTGACCGTTCTCGACCACGTGACCGAGGGGCACGCCGCGGTCCGCCGTTACGCGATGGAGGAACGCCTGCCTCTCGTCACCACCCGCACCCTGGCCGTCTGAGCCCCGGACGACCGGTTCGCGCTCCCGTCCCCGGCGAAGCCGGCCGAGGCTCTCACCTGCGAGACCTCCACGACGGAGAGGGCTCAACAAGACGGCGAGGGCTCAACCGGAGGGCTCGCCGATGAACCCCGCGACAAGTTCGCGGACGTACGCCTCGTCCGTACCGGGGATCGAGAAGACCACCCGGAAGTAGAGCGGCGCGACGATCCGGTCCAGGACCTGTTCCAAGGTCGGGGGCGGGGGTGCGTCGCCGCGTTCCCGTGCCGCGTCGAGCACGGGGCGGAAGCGCTCGCTGACCCTGCGCAGACACTCGCGCAGTCCGTCGTGCCGCTCATCGACGTCGGGCGCGACCTCGGCGCGGAAGAACGCGATGCCGCCGGGCCGGGAGAGCTCGGCCAGCGTCCAGACCGCCTGGTTCTCCAGGTCGGTGCGCAGGTCCCCGGCGAGCGGGGGTGCTCCGGCATCGCCGCGGTGCTGGGCGACGTCGGCCAGGAGCGCGGCGAGAGTGCCCCAGCGCCGGTAGAGGGTGCTGGGGTTGACCCCCGCGCGCTGGGCCACGGTGGGGAGGGTCACCTGGTCGGCGCCGAACTCGCTCACCAGCGCGATCGCGGCGCCGTGCACGGCGGCACGGACGCGGGCGCTGCGGCCGCCGGGCCGCTTCGTCGATGCGTCAGCGTTCATGCCCCCATCCTAAAGCAAAGAGTTGCGCATTAGTGGGCCGAGCACTTACGGTCGCGCTAAAGCGGAGATCGCCGCTTTAGCACCGCGAAGGGAATGTCATGTCCACCAATGAAGCCCCCCTCGCCCTCGGGCGCAGTTTCCACCAGGCGCTCGTCTCGGGCGACTGGGACGGCATCCGGGCCCTGCTCCACGACGACGCCACCTGGACCCTGCCCGGCGACAACACCATCTCCGGCACGGCCGAAGGCGCCGACGCCGTGGTGGAGCGCGCGCAGCTGATCGCCTCGTACGGCCTCGACTTCGAGCTGCTGCACCTCCTCGTCAGCAGGGAGAACATGGCGCTGTCCCTGCACAACACCGCGCAGCGGGAGGACGCCGTGCTGGACGAATACCTGGCCACCGTCTGCCGGCTCCGCGACGGAAAGATCGCGAGTATCGAGACCTACCTCTCCGACGTGCCCGGGATGAACGCCTTCTTCGTCTGACGGCTCCCCGCCCGGGCGCCGACCGTCAACCGGCCCCTCGCTCCGGCGCACCCCCCGACCCTCCCGGCCTCCGCCCTGAGCCGGGCGGGGTCGGGGCCGGCGCGGAGACGGGGCGACCGGACGTGACGCGTCCGACATCTTGACGACTCCGGAAACGCCCTCCACTCTCCGTTGGGAGCGCTCCCATACGCGGGGCGCCCACGCACGCCGCACCTCCTCCCGCGCCACCGACGCCCACACTCCTGCGGAGGACAGAACGTGCCACACCAACGCCCCCTCCTGCCCCGCGCCTCCCGGCGCCCCCACAGGCTCAGACACCGGTTATTCAGCGCCACGGCCGCCGCCGGACTGCTGGCCGCGGTGCTCGTCCCCGTCGCCTCGGCCTCGGCCTCCGTCCCGGAGCCGCGGGACGAGCCGCCCGAGCTGATCGAGAACGGCGACTTCTCCGACGGCACCGCCCCCTGGTGGTGGACCGAGAACAGTCCCGGCAGCGTCGTGGACGGACGGCTGTGCGCCGACGTGCCCGGCGGCACGGCCAACCCCTGGGACGCCATCATCGGACAGAACGATCTGCCCCTCACCGCGGGCGAGAGCTACAAGCTGAGTTACACCGCGACCTCCACCGTGCCGGTCACCATCCGCACCAACGTGCAGATGGCGACCGAGCCGTGGACCACGGAACTCGCCGAGGCCGACCAGATCGACGGCACCGCGGAACCCGTCAGCCACACCTTCACCGCGGACGCCGACCACACCGCCGCGCAGCTCGCCTTCCAGATCGGCGGCAACGAGGAGCCGTACACCTTCTGCGTCGACGACGTCTCGCTGCGCGGCGGGGCGACGATTCCGCCGTACGAGCCGGACACCGGGTCCCCGGTCCGGGTCAACCAGGTCGGCTACCTCACCAACGGGCCCAAGAATGGCACCTTCGTCACGTCTGCCACCCAGCCGCTGCCGTGGACGCTGCACGACGCCGACGGCACCGAACGGGCCTCCGGCACCACCACCCCCGCCGGGGAGGACCCCACCTCACGGCAGAACGTCCACACCTTCGACTTCAGCGATGTCACGGCCGCCGGTGAGGGCTACACCGTCACGATCGACGGCCAGAAGAGCGAGCCGTTCACCATCGGGGACGATCTGTACGCGCCGCTGCGCACCGACGCGCTGGCGTACTTCTACCACAACCGCAGCGGCATCGAGATCGACGCGGACATCGTCGGCGAGGAGTACGCACGGCCCGCGGGGCACGTGAACGTGTCCCCCAACCAGGGCGACGACGACGTGCCGTGCCAGGAGGGTGTCTGCGACCACCGGCTGGACGCGGCGGGCGGCTGGTACGACGCGGGCGACCACGGCAAGTACGTGGTCAACGGCGGCATCTCGGTGGCCCAGTTGATGTCCTCCTTCGAGCGTACGCTCACCACCGAGGGCGCCAACGGCGCGCCGCTGGGCGACGGGAAGCTCCGCGTCCCCGAGCACGGCAACGCCACCCCGGACATCCTCGACGAGGCCCGCTGGCAGATGGACTTCCTGATGCGGATGCTCGTCCCCGAGGGCGAGCCACTGGCCGGAATGGCGCACCACAAGCTGCACGACCGGGCGTGGACCGGCCTGCCGCTGCGGCCCGACCAGGACCCGCAGCCCCGTGAGCTGCACCCGCCGTCCACCGCGGCCACCCTCAACGTGGCGGCCACGGCGGCCCAGTGCGCCCGCCTCTTCGAGCCGTACGACGCGGGCTTCGCCGCCCGCTGTCTGGAGAAGGCGCGCACCGCGTGGAAGGCCGCCAAGGCACACCCGGACGTCCTCGCCGACCCGAACGACGGCACCGGCGGCGGCGCCTACAGCGACGACGACGTCCGCGACGAGTTCTACTGGGCAGCGGCCGAACTGTTCGTCACCACCGGTGAGGACTCCTTCCGCCAGGAGGTCCTGGGCTCCCCGCTGCACGGCGACACCGATGGGGTGTTCCCGCGCGGCGGCATGTCCTGGGGCGCGGTCGCGGGACTCGGCGCGCTCAGCATGGCCACGGTGCCGAACAAGCTCACCGCCGAGCAGTTGGGCGCGGTACGGGCGACGGTGACGGAGGCCGCCGACGGTTACGCCGCCGCCTCCGAGGACGCCGCTTACGGCCTGCCGTACGCGCCCGCCGACGGCCACTACGTGTGGGGGTCCAACAGCCAGGTGCTGAACAACATGGTGGTCCTGGCCACGGCGGACGACCTGACCGGCAAGAACGTCTACCGCGACGCGGTGCTGCGCGGCCTGGACTACCTGCTGGGCCGCAACGCGCTCAACCAGTCGTACGTCACCGGGTACGGCGAGCGGGACTCGCACAACCAGCACCACCGCTTCTGGGCCAACCAACTCGACCCGGACCTGCCGAACCCGGCACCCGGTTCCGTGGCAGGCGGGCCCAACGACGGGCTCCAGGACCCGGTGGCCGCGGAGAAGCTCGCGGGATGTGCCCCGTCGATGTGCTACATCGACGACATCGAGTCCTGGTCCACGAACGAGATCACCATCAACTGGAACGCCCCGCTGGCCTGGATCGCCTCGTACGCGGACGACCTGGGCAGCGGCGGGGACGGGGACGGCGGCACCGAGCCGACGTGCGAGGTCAGTTACACCTCGCACCGGTGGAACAGCGGCTTCACCTCGTACGTGTCGCTGAAGAACACCGGTGACGCCCCCATGTCCCCCTGGAAGCTGGCCTGGTCGTACACCGACAACCAGCGGATCACCCAGGCGTGGAGCGCCAAGGTCAGCCAGAACGGCCGCGACGTGACCGCCGAAGCGCTGGACTGGAACGCCAAGCTGGCCCCTGGGGCCACGGTGACGTTCGGCTTCAACGGCACGGCGAGCGGACAAGTGGCCGATCCGCGCGTCTTCACCATGGGCGACCGGACCTGCCGCACCAAGCCGAGCGGCTGAACCACCGCACCACCGTCCGACCGAGCCACCGCACCACCGTCCCGGGGGCCCGCGGCCCCCGGGACCACCACGCACTCTCAGTCGCGCGGGACCGGCATGGCTGACGGCCGCCACTCCCGCCTGAGCAACCCGAACACCCATGTGTCGGACACCTCGCCGTTCACGACGCACTCTTCCCGCAACGTCCCTTCCCGCAGGAATCCGGTCTTCTCCAGGACCCGGGCGGATGCCACGTTGCGCGTATCGGTCTCGGCTTGGACCCGGTTGAGGTCCAGTGTGCCGAACGCCCACCGCAGCAGGGCATGTGCGGCTTCCGTCGCATAGCCGTGGCCCCACATCGTGTCGTCGAGGCAGTAGCCCAGCGACGCGCTGCGGTGGTCCGGGTCCCATTGGGTCAGAGCGCACCAGCCGACGAAGGCACCGTCAGAAACACGGTCGATGGCCACCCGCGCTCCGGTGCCTTCGGCCGCCATCTTCCCGCACATCGCGATGAAGCGCCCGGCGCGAGCCCGTTCGTTCCACGGCGCGGAGTCCCAGTAGCGCATCACACGGGTGCTGCTGTGCAGCGTGAAGAGGACGTTCGCGTCGGCGTCGGTGAAGGGCCGTAGTCGCAGGCGAGCGGTGTGCAGTTCGGGGGTGGCCAGAGTCATGCGGACCATCTTGCCTCCGCGTGGCGCGGGCAGGGCACCGATTATCCGGCCCCCGGCCCCGGTCCGGTCCGCACGGTCAGGGCAGCGCCTGCCCACAGGTTTTCGGGCTGCCGCATGCGCGTACCCCGCGACAGCCCCGCGGACGGGTGTCAGGAGCCGTGGGCGTTGGTCGGCATCGACCGGCCGAAGTAGGTGTACGGGTCCTGCGGCAGACCCGCCGTGGCGGCCGAGAAGCTGACCGCGTCCGCGCTGCTCACGCCCTCGGGTGAGCCGCGCAGGATCCACAGCGCGCCGTTGCTCGTGTTCTCGAAGGGTGCGGCGGCGGCCAGGTCGGCGTACCCGTCACGGTTGGTGTCGGTCAGCGGACGGCGGCTCCGAAACGGTCGTACGCCTCGTTCGCCCCCGGCACCCCGCTGGTCCCCTGGTGCACGGCCTGCGCGCCGTCGCCGGTGAGCCCCGCCGCCGAGCCGCGCAGGACGACGACGGAGCCGGTGCTGGCCACCGAGCCGACGGTCTCGAACTCGGCGCCCACGGCCACGTCGGCGTAGCCGTCGCCGTCCACGTCGCCCGTCGCGACCGCCTCGCCGAAGGAGTCCTCGGGCTCATCGGCCCCGGGCACGCCGGGGCTGTCCTGGGTCAGCGTGGTTCGCGCGGACGCGCGCAGGCCCTCGGCGCCGCCCCTGTAGGCCGTGACCGAGTTGCCGTCGGGGGAGCCGAGAACCAGGTCGTCGCTGCCGTCGCCGTCGAAGTCCGCCGAGGCGGCGGCATGTGCCTCGTCCCGCAGGACGGTGGGGGTACCGGCCGCGGCGGTGTAGACGAGGGTGGCGCCGCCGAAGCCGCCGTCCCCCTCGTAGCGGCCACCGACGGCGAGATCGTCCGTGCCGTCGCCGTCGAAGTCCCCGGCGGTGAGCGAGCGGTAGTACTTCGAGCTGTCGGCGACGATCGCGGTCTCCAGCCTGCGAGGCTCCGTGGCGCCCGTCCTCGGGACACCGTCGAAGACCCACACACCGTTGTCGCTGGTGCCCACGGCCAGATCGGGCCGCCCGTCGCCGGTGAAGTCGCCGACGGCGAGATGCGCGCCGAAGCGGTCATGCGTGGTGGGCGCCGGGTCGGTGAGCGTCGTACCGCCGTCGAGCCCGGACGCCGAGCCCCACAGGACGGCGACGGTGCCGCCCTCCACGTCGGTGCCGACCTCCTCGTCCGGGGTACCGGCGACGACATCGGTGTAGCCGTCGCCGTCCAGGTCACCGGTGGCGAGCACCGAGCCGAACATGTCGCCCTCCTCCGCGGCCCCGGGCACACCGGGGGAGTCCTGCGTGACGATCCGGGACCGCCCGGCCGCGATCCCGCTGGAGGACCCGGTGTTCACGACGATCGCACCGGCGCCCGGCACGCCGGAGACGGCGGCTTCCGAGCCACCTTTGATCGCCACGGGGTCGGTGCAGAGGAGACACCCGACCGGTTCGATGGGTTGTACGAATCCGGGGAAGTTCCACCGCCTCCCTCGCCGCCGCGCACAGGCGGTCCGGAGAGGGAATTGCGCGGCGTGGCCCGGCTGGCGTGTGCGACGGTGGCGGACACGCTGGCCCTGGCGCCCGGACGGGACGTCGACGACACCCACTAGGAGGGCATTTTGCCGCCGCGAATGACGGATACTCCCGTGCTGCCCCCGCCGCTGCGCGCGTGGCTCGGACTGATCGCGGCCCTCGCCGCGCTGGCGGTCGTCGTGCTCGGGGTCCTGTACGCGGGCCACAGCGAGCCCGGAACGGCGGACATGTGGGTCGCGCCGGAGGTGGGCGGTGTGAGGCCGCCGTGGCGGGACGTCGCGCTGGCAACGGACTTCCTGGGGGAGCCGGCGGGAGCGGCGGCGCTGGCCGTTGCCGCCGTCGCGGGCTGCCTGCTGCTGCGGTGTCCTCGCGCGGCGGTGCTCGTCGTCGTGGGCGCCACGCTGACCGTGGGGGTGGCGACGCTGCTCAAGCCCGTGGTGGGACGCACCATCCACGACGGCCATCTGTCCTACCCGAGCGGGCACACCGCGTTCGTCACCGCGCTCGCCCTCGTGGTGGCGCTGCTCGCGACGAACCTGCTCGGCCTCGGCGGGGCGGGCGGCACGCTGCTCGTGCTCGCCACCGCGCTGGTCGCCGGTGCGGCCATGGGGTGGGCGCAGGTCGGGCTGGGGGCGCACTACCCGACCGACGTGCTCGGCGGCTGGTGCACCGCGTTGGCGGTGATACCGGCGACCGCGTGGCTGGTCGACGGGGTGGCCGACCGGCTTTCCGACGGGGTGGCCGGAGCCGGTCGGCGACAGCAACGCTGACGCCGCGTCACGTCACACCGCGTCACCTCACGCCACGTCGCAGCACGTCACCGCACCTCACCGCACGTCACCTCACACCAAGCGGCGGAACACGGGCTTGACCGGTCGTCCGCCCAGCCAGGGGGAGGGGTCGGCGGCGTCCAGTGCCTTCCGGTACACCGCACATGCCTGGGCCACCACATCGACGGTGCGGTCGATGTCCCCGTCGCTGAGCGCGGCGCTCACCACGAACGACGGGGCCAGCACCCCGCCCGCGAGGAGTCGGCGCAGGAACAGGGTGCGGTATCGCTGCGACGGCTGCCCGTCCTCGTCGAGGGTGGCGAAGACCAGGTTGCTGGCCCTGCCCCGTACCACGACATGGTCGCCGACACCCATGCTCGCCGCGGCGTCGCGGACACCGGCGGCCAGCCGCTCGCCGAGTGCGTGCAGCCGCGCGGTGACACCCTCCTCGACGTAGGTGGTCTGCACGGCCATCGCCGCCGCCAGCGAGTGCGTCTCCGCACCGTGCGTGGTGGACAGCAGGAACACCCGGTCGCCTGAGTGCCGCAGCCCGCCCCACTCCATCAGCTCGCGGCGCCCGGCCAGCGCGGAGACGGCGAACCCGTTGCCCAGCGCCTTGCCGAACGTGGAGAGGTCGGGGACGACGCCGTACAGGCCCTGGGCACCCGCCTCGGACCAGCGGAAGCCGGTGATCATCTCATCGAAGACCAGCACACAGCCGTGCCGGTCGGCCAGCTCGCGCAGCCCCGCGAGGTATCCGCGCGGCGGCTCGGTGTGCGCGGCGGCTTCGAGGACCAGGCAGGCGACCTCGCCCCGGTACCGGGTGAGCAGCTCCTCCATCGCGGCCAGGTCCCCGTAGGGGAAAGCCACGGTCAGTTCGTTGGTGGCCGCCGGAATTCCGGCGGACATCGGCGTGGTGCCGATGAACCAGTCATCGACGGAGAAGAACGGGTGGTCGCCGCAGATGGCCACCCTCGGGCGCCCGGTGACGGCGCGGGCGAGGCGCACCGCCGCGGTGGTGGCGTCGGAGCCGTTCTTCGCGAACTTGACCATCTCGGCGGTCGGCACCGTGGCCAGGAAGCGCTCCGCGGCCTCGGCCTCCACGATGGAAGGGCGGACGAAGTTGCTGCCCCGGCCGATCTCACGCCGCGCCGCCTCGGTCACACGCGGGTGGGCGTGGCCGAGGCTGACCGACCGCAGTCCCGAGCCGTACTCGATGTAGCGGTTGCCGTCGACGTCCCACACATGGGCACCGTGGCCGTGACTGATGACCGGGGCCAGGTTCTCGGGGTACTGGTCGTCGCCCTTGGCGTAGGTGTGCGCGCCCCCGGGGATCATGGCGTGCAGCTTCTCGTTCGCCGCCCGCGACCGGGGCAGTGCCAACTCTTCGCCGTCCACTGTGTCTTCGGCGCCTGCTGTGTCTTCGGTGTTCACTGTGTCCTCGGTGTCCACGCCGGCCTCAACTCTCGTTCTGCTTCAGGGCCGCGGCGAGGCTCGGCGCCTCCCGGTCCCGCTGGGACATCGACGTGGCGGGCAGCGGCCAGGGTATGGCCAGCTCCGGGTCGTCGAAGGCGATCGTCACGTCCTCGGCGGGATCGTGCGGGCGGTCGATCCGGTACGAGGTGTCAGCGGTCCCGGTCAGCGCCTGGAAGCCGTGCGCGCACCCCGCCGGTATGTACAGGGTCACCTGTGTCTCGTCGGACAGCTCGAAGAAGGCTCGGCTCAGGTACGTCGGCGAGTCAGGGCGCAGGTCCACGACGACGTCGAAGATCCTCCCGTACGAGCACCGCACCAGCTTGGCCTCACCCGCACCGGAACGCAGGTGCAGGCCGCGCAGCACACCCCGGGCCGAGCGGGACACACTGTCCTGGACGAAGGCGTACGGGTCCAGGCCCACCGAGCGGAGCACGTCGGCGTCGAAGGTGCGGCAGAAGAAGCCGCGTTCGTCGGCGTACGGTGTCGGCTCGAAAAGGTACGCGCCCGCGATCTCCGGGACTTCGGTCGCTTTCATGGTGTCTCCTGCCGTACGTGGGCTCGCGCGTGGCCGGTCGTCGGGAACGTCGTGGGGAACAGGGCCTCGCTCAATTCGGTGAACTGGTCATGGAGTTGACGCGCCGCGTCCAGGTTCCGCTCGGCGAGGGTGCGCCGCAGCTCCGCCGACCGCCGCTCCAGCTCACGGAACTGCTCCAGCAGCCGGTCGGTGTCGGTCTCGCGGGCCGGGTGGCAGTAGGCGCCGAGGCCCATCCGGTCCATGAGCGTGTCGCTCTTCGCCGCGTAGCTGAGCGCGAGCGTCGGTGTGCCTGCCTTCAGCGCGCAGACCAGGTTGTGGTAGCGGGTCGCCACCACGGTGTCGGCAGCCGCCGTCTCCCTCATGAGGTCGGCCAGTGAGCCCGCCTCGGCCGCGGTGACCAGCGGCGAGTCCACCGCGTCGAGGATCGCGTCGGCCACCGGTGCGTCGCACTCGTCGCCGGTGAGCAGCCGGACCCGTCTGCCGTCCTCGGCCAGCGCGCGGACGAAGCGGGTCGTCCCGTCGAGGTAGCGCCGGTGGATCTCCTCGGCCCGCGCGCGGTCGTCGTCGCCACCGTGGAAGGCCATGACGCCGACGCAGACCGTGCCCGAGGACGCCCCCGCAGGTGTCGTCGGCGGCGTCGGCAGCGCGAACGCCAGATCCGGATAGACCTCGTCGCGCGCGGTGTCCACACCCATCGCCCGCATCGCGTCACGCGACGGCGCGTCCCGGTACGACCGGTACGTGGCCAGCCGCGCCGACCAGCGCACCAGCGCCCGCGTCAGCCGGTTGCCGATCGGCGCCGCGCCGACGCTGACCAGCGCGACCCGGGTGCGCAGCAGCCGCCCGCTCGCGCACAGCAGGAACAGCGCGTAAGGGAACCCCCACGGCCGCAGCGGCAGGGTGGCCTCCAGAACACCCATGCCCGGCACGATCACCACATCGTGACGGCGCACCCAGGCGGCGGTGCGGAAGGCGTCGACGAGTTTGCCCAGGCCCTTGCCCGCGACCGCGCCCGCACGTGACGCGGTCCGGTACTCGCCCCGGTACCAGTGCAGCCGCGTCGCGGGGATCCCGTAGCGGGCCGCGACGGTCTCGGGCCCGCCGCACAGCGCGTCCACGACCGCCTCCGGGTGCTCGGCACGGAGATACCCGAGCACGGCTTCGAGCGACCCGTCGTTGCCGAGGTTGCCGGAGCCGAGCAGGCCGAACACCCCGACACGCACCGGGGTCACGCGCCCCGGCGTCATGCCCGCCGCCCCTCGCGCCCGGCGACGAGCGCGTCCACGGAGACGGACTGCCCGCCCTCTACGCGCTGCCCTGCCGGGACCCGGTCCTCGACCCGCTCGCCCGCGCCGGGACGGGCCCGGCTGGCCATCCACGCGGCCAGATGGCCGTAGCAGGCGCGCCGGTCGGCAGCGGACAGCGGCGCCCGCCGGATCGCCGAGACGAAGCCCCAGACGTACTCGGCGAGCAGCCGCGGCGTCGGGTGCAGCACTCCCGCCCTGCGCGGGTCCAGGTTGACGCACCGGGAGCGCTTCGACGGGTTGGCGCGCTCGGCGCGGGTCGGGTGGTCGCGGCGGAAGTACAGCAGCTCCGGCACCTGGTGGAAGGGCCCGTGCAGGGCGATCTCGGCGACGAACGTGCGGTCCGCGTGGTGGTAGCTGTCGTGCGGCTTCACGCGGCGCAGCACGTCGGCCCGCAGCACCCCGTAGAAGTCGTCGCCGCCGGGCTCGAACAGCATGCTGCGGAACCGCTCGGGTGCCTTCGGCGAGTCGGTGGCGAGCGTGTACTGGTACGGGACCTTCACCTCGCCGTCGCCGTCGATGACCGCCTGGCCGCTGTGCGCGAGGACCACATCGGGGCGTTCGTCGAGCGCCTCCACGCAGCGCCGCAGCAGGTCACGCGCGTACAGGTCGTCGTGCGAGGCCCACTTGAACAGCTCGCCGCGGCACTCGGTGAACACGTAGTTGTGGTTCGGCGCCGCGCCGATGTTCCGGGGCAGCCGGAGGTACCGGATGCGCGGGTCCCGCGCGGCGTACTCGCGGCAGATGTCCTGGGTCTTGTCGGTCGAGGCGTTGTCGGAGATGACCAGCTCGAAGTCCTCGTAGGTCTGGCCGAGCAGCGCTTCGAGGGCCTCGGCGAGATACTCCTCGCCGTTGTACACGGGCAGGCCGATGCTCAGCCGGGGTTGCGCTGTCATGTGGTCCTCACTTCGGGAATGGGGTTCAGGGGGCGGCGCTCGCGCAGCGCGGAGCGCAGGTGCAGCCACCACACGGCCGAGCCGCAGCCGGTCGCGGCGGCGACGCCCCAGGCCGAACCGGCCGTACCGGCCACGACGGCGCCGCCGAGCCCGCCGACGACGTAGCAGACGGAGGCGAACAGCTGGCTGCGCAGACTGCGCCGCGCCGCGCCGAGCGCGCGCAGCCCGGCCGCCGCACCGGTGCCGAGCCCCGCGCCCGCGACGCCGAGCGTGACCGGCACGATGAGCTGCGCTGCGGAGTGCCAGACGTCGCCGAGCACCAGCTCACCGGCCCGCCCCGGCACCAGCAGCAGCGCCCCGCCCCACAGCAGCGCGGCGGCGGCCTGCCCGCCGCCCAGCACGAGGCAGAACACGCCGAGCCGGTGCGGGGCCCGCCGCAGCACCCGTGCCGCCTCCGCGACGGTGACCAGCGAGAGCCCCATCAGCAGCGCGAGGAACGGGCCGAGCAGCAGCTCGGCGCCCCGGATCACACCCACCGCGCCGACCCCGACGATCGCGCCGAGCCCGTAGGCCCGGAGCTGGCTCGCGCCGCTGTTGCTGACGTTCTCGACCAGATACCGGTAGCCGAGGTCGCGGTGCTCGCGGAGCCACGCGCGCGCTCCGGTCAGCCGTGGCCTGATGCCGGACTGGAGCCAGCCGTACGCGGCGGCCACCGCCGCTGACCCGCCCCACGCGAGCACGAAAGCGGGCACGCTGCCCACGTGGGTCGCCACCACCATGGCCGGGACGAGCGCGACGCCCCACACCATGTCGTTGACGAAGGCCTTGCGCCCGGCGCCGGCGGCGAAGAACGCGAACCGCCAGGCGTCCTGCGACAGCAGCGCCGGCAGCACGATGCCGAGGCAGGCGAACGCGGGCCCCACCCGGCCGCCGAGGGCGAGCCCGGCCACCAGACACGCCCCGCCGAGCGCCGCGCCCACACCGAGCGCGGTGCCCGAGGCGCGGGCCACCGCCGCGCGCCAGGACGCGTCCGGCACCCCGCTGAAGCGCACCATGAGCGGGTCGGTGGCCAGTCCCCGGGAGACGTTGAGCACCACGCCGTACGTCACCCAGGCCAGGCTGAACACGCCGAAAGCGGCCAGCCCGAGCGAGCGTGCCACGTAGATGCCCACCGCGAAGTTGGTCAGGCTGGAGGCCGCCTGGTCGGCCAGTCCCCAGGACAGCCGACCGACCATGGCGCGCTTGGCGGCCCCCGCCTTCGGCGTCGTCTTCTCCTCCTCGGTGGTCATGGGCGTCATGCCTTGATCAGCCCGGCGCCGTGCAGCGCCTCGGCAGCGGTGGCGACGGTGTCGAATGGCAGCCCGGACCGCTCGGCGATGTCCAGCAGACTGTGCTCGCCCTCGGAGAGACTGAGGACCCAGAGCATGGCCATCTCTGTCTGCTTCGCGTCGCTGCGTCCGCCGAGTGCGTCGTACAGCCCACGACGGCCCAACTGCGGCTCGCCGTAAGGGCTGAGGTTGAGGTACCGCCGGTTGCGGTCCAGCACGGCGAACGCCTCGCGGCAGACGGCGAGCGTGTCCGCCATCGCCTCCGGGGAGACGAAGTCCAGGTTGTCCGCAGACGTGTGGTACTCCGGGTAGCGGGCGTACGGGGTCCTGCTGAGCGAGCCCACACCGAGGTCGAAGCCGGGCGAGCAGAACTGCCGCTCGTCGTAGCCGTACGGGGTGAACTCGGCGATGTGGTGCGGGCGTTCGGAGGCGGCCAGCACATGCCGCAGGACCCGGTCGATGTCCGCGTCGCCTTGCCTGCTCCGCTTGTACGTCAGCTGGCCGGGGTCGCCCGCGCAGGCCAGCACGAGACCGTGCTTGACCTGGTCGATCCGCTCCCTGTTGCGGGCCAGCCAGGTGATGGCGCCGATGGTGCCGGGCGCGAAGATGAACCGGTAGGTGTAGTACGGGCTCCGCTCCGCCAGCGCCCGGGCCAGGAACACCGCCACCGCGATGCCCGCCAGGTTGTCGTTGGCGAGCGACGGGTGGCACACATGGCAGGAGACGATCACCTCGTCGGGGACCTGCCCGGGGACGACGTGCTCGGCGTAGGTGAGGTGGCCGTCCGCGAGTGTGGAGTCGATACGGACCTCGTACTCGCCGTCCGGCAGCGCGTCCAACGTCTCCTGGGCCAGGCAGAACCCCCAGTCCGGCTTGTAGTAGCTGGTGCGGTACGGCACCCAGGACGGGTGCTCCGGCAGGGTGTGCAGGTGTGCGCGCAGCTCGGCCAGGGGCATGGTCCGCGACACCGGGACGCTGTAGCCGAGCACGTGCAGGCTGGACGCGGCGAAGTCGACGACGCGGTTGCCCGAGGCGTCGGCGATGTACGCGTCCCGGATGTTCCACTCCTGCGGCACCGTCCAGTCGAGCACCTGGGTCCCCGTCGGCACCTCGTGCACGCGCAGCGGAACGTACTCGCCGACGATCTCCAGGGTGGCGCGCACACCGTCCCCCGTGATGCTCCGGCAGAGCGGGTACAGCCGCTCCACCAGTGCGTACATCGCCTCGCCCGCTGTGGTCACCGTCGCCACCGCAGGGTGTCGTCGACGGCACCGGTGTCCGACGCCGCGCGCAGCACGGCCAGCCGGGTGAAGCGCTGCTCGAAGTCCTCCCGGGTCAGGCCGTGCTCGCGGTAGGCGTCGGCGAGTTCGAGCGCGCCCTGCTTCACCGTCCACTCGCAGTCGAAGCCGTCGGCGGCGGCCCGGAACCGGGAGAAGTCCACCCGGTACGAGCGCGGATCGGCGCCCGTCTCCCCGGTGATGTTCACCTTCGAGCCGGGCACCGCCGCCGCGACCTGCTCGGCGATCTCGGCGACGGTGACGTTGTTGACCTCGCTGCCGATGTTGAACGCCTGATCGTGCACCGCCTCGCGCGGCGCGGTCAGCGCGGCGGTGAAGGCACGTGCGATGTCGGCGGCGTGCACCAGCGGGCGCCAGGGGGTGCCGTCGGAGAGCACCAGCACCTCGCCGGACAGGAGCGCGTGGCCCACCAGGTTGTTCAGCACGATGTCGGCGCGCAGCCGGGGCGAGTAGCCGAAGGCGGTGGCGTTGCGCATGAACACCGGGCTGAAGTCGCCGTCGGCCAGCGCGTGCAGATCGTCCTCCACCCGCACCTTGGACTCCGCGTACGGGGTCACAGGGCGCAGCGGCGCCTCCTCGGTCACCAGCTCGTCCCCGCCCGCAGCGCCGTAGACCGAGCACGTCGACGCGTACAGGAAGCGCCGCACCCCGGCGTCGCGGGCCAGCCGGGCCAGCCGCACGGAGGCGTGGTGGTTGATGTCGTACGTGAGGTCGGGGGCCAGCGAGCCCAGCGGGTCGTTGGAGAGCGCGGCCAGGTGGATCACGGCGTCCACCCCGGCCACGTGTTCCGCCGTGACGTCGCGCAGGTCCACCCGGTGCCCCCGGGGCTCCGCGGGCGCCGGGCCCAGCAGGCAGTCGGCGAACAGGCCGGAGTCGAGGCCGACGACCTCGTGTCCGGCGGCCGTGAGGACCGGGGCCATCACGGTGCCCAGGTAGCCCTGGTGTCCGGTCAGCAGTACGCGCAAGGTTCAGTCCCCCAGGTCGAGAGTGAGTTTGGTGACGGCGAACGCCTCGGCGTAGCGCGCGTGGCATTCGATCCCGCGGATGCGGGCGAGCCCGAGGAATGCCTCCCGGTCGTACCAGGGCCTGTGCCGCTGCGAGGGGTAGTGCTCCTGCAACAGCCGTACCTTCTGTTCGGCGATCTCCGGCGACAGCGGCTGGTACGCCGCCATCCGGCCGAGATCGCCGTCCCACTTGACGATCTCGTAGCCGAGCACGAGGTGGTCGCGGAACGCGGTGGGCACCAGCCGCGCCAGGCTCCGGTGGTCCTGGTGCGCGTCATCGGCGCGCGGGGCCAGCACCAGGTCGGGGTCTGTGCGCTCGCGCAGCTCCTCGACGGCGGCCTTGGCCTCCTCCCAGTGCGCGGGCATGCGGCCGTCCGGCAGCTTGAGCACGGTCAGCCGCAGGTCGGCGCCGGGGCAGAAGGCGGCGAGCGCGGCCCGCTCCTCCTGCTCCCGCTCGCCGCCACCGCCGGAGAGCACCAGCGCGTCGACGCGGATGCCGGGGCGTGCGAGGCATATCGCGAGCAGCGTGCCCCCGGCGCCGATGGCGATGTCGTCGCAGTGCGCGCCCATCGCGGCGACCCGGTCCAGGCGCGCGGTCCCGAGCCGGATCACGCCCGCACCCCCGCTGCTTCCTTGCCACCGGCCTTGCCACTGGCGTCCCGCTCCCACACGGCCCACGGGCGGTCGCCCCGCGTGTAGGCGGCGTCGAGCGCGGCCCGCTCCTTCACGGTGTCGGTCGGCTTCCAGAAGCCTCGGTGCTGATGCGCCACCAGCCGTCCCTGTTTGGCCAGTTGGGCGCATCCGTCGGCGACCAGGTCCCCGCCCTCCGGTATGTGGTCGAAGACCTCCTGACGCAGCACGAAGTAGCCGCCGTTCTCCCACAGCGGCAGTTCGCTCACCGCGGTGATGCCTCCCACCAGGCCGTCCTCGCCCAGTTCCACGCAGTGGAACGAGGACTGCGGCGGCACCACCATCATCGAGGCACCCGCGTCGCGCCGGGCGAAGTTCTCGACCATCTGGGGCAGCGGGGCGTCGGTGAGCACGTCGGCGTAGTTGGCGAGGAACATCTCGTCGCCGTCCAGATGCTGCCGCACCCGGCGCAGCCGCTCACCGATCGGCGACTCGACGCCGGTCTGCACGAAGGTGATCGTCCAGTCCGAGATGTCGGTGGAGAGCAGTTCGGTGCGTCCGCCGCGCAGCACGAAGTCGTTGGACGTCGTCTCCTCGTAGTTGAGGAAGAAGTCCTTGATGTGGTGTGCACCGTAGCCGAGGCACAGGATGAACTCGGTGTGCCCGTAGTGCGCGTAGTAGCGCATGACGTGCCAGATCAGCGGCCGTGGGCCGACCATCGCCATCGGCTTGGGCACGTCGTCGGCGGCACCGCTCCGCATCCGCATCCCGTAGCCGCCGCAGAACAGTACGACCTTCATTCTGTGCCCTCTTCCAAAGACGTGGCCTCGACGATGCTCAGTTCCGGGATGGGGAAGACCAGCCGTCCGCCCCAGTCGTGCACGAAGGAAAGCTGCTCGATCAGCTCGTCCCGCAGGTTCCACGGCAGGACGAGCACGTAGTCCGGCTTGTCGGCGGCGATCCGCTCGGGCGGCAGGATCGGGATGCGGGTGCCCGGTGTGAACCTGCCGTGCTTGTACGGGTTGCGGTCCACCGTGTACGTGAGCAGGTCGGGCCGGATGCCGCAGTGGTTGAGCAGGGTGTTGCCCTTGCCGGGGGCGCCGTAGCCGACGACCGTCTCACCGCGCTCGGCCGCCTCGATGAGGAACCGCAGAAGGTCCCGGCGCACCTTGGCCACCCGCGTCGAGAACTCGGTGTACCCGGACAGCTCCTGGAGCCCGGCGGCCTTCTCCCTGTCCAGCACCTCGGCCACCCGGCGGCTCGGCTCACCGGCCACCTCGGCCGGACGGGCCCACAGCCGGATGGAGCCGCCGTGCGTGGGCAGCAGCTCGACGTCCACGAGCGTGAGCCCGCCGCTCGCCAGCGCCCGGATCGCGGACGCGACGGTGTAGTACTGGAAGTGCTCGTGGTAGATGGTGTCGTACTGGTTCTCCTCGATCAGCGTCAGCAGATGCTGCACCTCGATCGAGACCCAGCCGTCGTCCGCGACCAGGGCGCGCAGACCCTGGGTGAACCCGACCACGTCGGGGATGTGCGCGTACACGTTGTTGGCCACGACGAGGTCCGCCGGGCCGTGCTCGGCGCGGACGGCCGAGCCGGTGTCCGGGCTCAGGAACTCCGTGAGCGTGGGCACACCCGCCTCGCGCGCCGCGGCGCCGACGTTCACCGACGGCTCGATGCCGAGGCAGCGGATCCCCCGGTCCACCACGTGCTTCAGCAGATACCCGTCGTTGCTCGCGACCTCGACGACGAAGGCGTCCTGCCCCTTGGCTTCGAGCCCCGCCCGCGCCGCCGCTTCGGCGACGAACGTGCGCGCGTGCTCCACCCACGAGGTCGAGTACGAGGAGAAGTACGCGTACTCCTTGAACGTGTCCTCCGGGGTGATCAGCGGCGGTATCTGCGCCAGCCAGCACTCCGTGCACACCCGCAGATGCAGCGGGTACGCCGGTTCCGGCTGGTCGAGTTGGTCGGCGGCGAGGAAGCTCTCGCACGGCGGTGTCGCCCCGAGATCGACGACGCTCGTCATCGCTTCCGAGCCGCAGAGTCGGCATCGTGTCATCTGGTGTCCCCATCCCCCCTGCTCGCGCGGGCCCCCCGCCGCGAGTCAGCGCTTTCGTTTCCTGTGTTTCCTTTCGGCGGCGGGTCTTCCCCGCCGCCGGACCGACCCGCGATCGCGGTGCGGTACTCCTCCACCAGGCGCTCCAGGCCGACGGCCGGGCTGAACCCCAGCTCGTACCGGCGCCGAGCCGCCCGGCCCATCTCCCGGTTGCGGCCCGGATCGGCCGCTGCCCGGCGTATGTGCGACGCGAGCGAGGCGGGCTCGCCCGGCTCGTGCAGCAGCCCGGTCACCCCGTCCTCGACGAGTTCGACGAAGGCACCGTGCCCGGCGGCGACGGCCGGGACCCCGGCCGCCATCGCCTCCACGACCACCAGGCCGAACGCCTCCAGCCACGTCGAGGGAGCCACCACGGCGACCGACCGCGCGATGGCCTCCCGGCTCTGCGCCGCGTCGTACAGGCCGACATACCGCACGTCGTCCCGGCCCGCCGCCCACTCGGTCACCTCCCGCTCCAGCGGCCCCGTACCGGCGATCACGAGCGGCACGCCCACACCGCCGCCCGCCGTGATCTCGTCCCACGCGGCCATGAGCAGCCGCACACCCTTGGCCTCGGCGAGGCGGCCGAGATAGAGCAGATGCTCGCCGTCACCCGTCCGGCGTGCGCCCGGCTCCGGCACGAAGTTGTGCTTCACCACCAGCCGCTCGGGCGGCATGCCGGACCGCACCAGCACGTCGCGCTGTGCGGCGGAGATGCACAGGAACCGCTCCACCCCCGACCACCACAGCCGCCGGTTGGCCGACAGGCTGACCGCGAGCGGCACCGTCGCCAGCCGGGAGCCCCGGTAGCAGCCGTGCCGGACGGCGGGCAGCGGTGCGAGCGGCGCGGAGCCGACGCACTCGGTGCACGGGCGGCCGTCCCGTTGCAGCGTGCCGGGCGGGCAGACCTGCGTGTAGTTGTGGAGCGTCGCGACGGCGGGCACACCCGCGTCGGCGCAGGCGGCCAGCACAGCGGGCGACAGGAGCGGGAAGACGTTGTGGACGTGCACCACGTCGGGGCGCGAGGCGCGGAGCCGGGCGGCGAGTTCCTCGCGGACCGCCGGGTTCCACGGCACCAGCAGCGGAATCGCGGCCTTGCCCAGCAGGTTCCGCGCCGCGATGTCGTCGCTGCGCCGCTCGAACATCTCGACCCGGTGGCCTGCCGCGCGCAGCAGTGCCACCTCCTGGTCGACGACCTTGTTCTCCCCGCTCGGCTGCGCCGAGGCGTAGCGGTTGTGCACCACGAGAATGTGCATGCTCAAGGAACCTCTGATCTCTGGGCCCATCGCGGGACACGTCGTCGTGGGACTGCGGGCTTCGGGAGGGCCGTGGCCGGGGCGGGTGCCGTGGGTGTCACCAGCAGCGAGGCGGCCAGGGCCAGATGCAGCAGATACGGCGAGGCGTCGCCGAGTCCTGCCTCGGTGTACGACGCGATCGCGCAGTAGCTGATCAGGAAGATCGCGCAGGCCCTCGACAGCGACGGTGGCCGCAGCAGCGCGACACCGCCGAGCACGAGGAAGACGGCCGCCACGAGCGTGACGCCGGTCAGGCCCTGTTCGTGGTAGACGGCCAGCCAACTGTTGTCGATCGGCAGCCCGCCGAACGACTTGTCGCCCAGGCCCACGCCGAACAACTGCTCCCCGGTCGCCCGGGGCGCCGCCAGCAGGGCGTCCCAGACCTTGGCCCGGCCGGTCAGGCTGGTGAGGTTCTCCTGGCTCTGCCCGCGCAGGAACCACTCCTGGAGCAGGGAGGCGAACCCCACAGCGGCCACCGCCGCGATCAGCACCGCCCAGGTGAAGAACCGGCGCGCGGCGGCGCTGGTCAGGACGAGCGAGCCGATCGCCAGCGCCAGCCCGATGAGCAGGCCGAGGGTGGCCGTACGGGTGTGGGTCAGCGCGAGCAGGACGAGGGAGGGCACGATGACCACCGCCGCACTGGCCCTGTCGGTCCTGCGGCCCAGTACGAGCAGCACGGCGAGCCCGATGATCACCGCGGCGTACTGTCCGATCTGCGGCGGGGTGAGCGGCCACAGCGCGCCGACCAGCCGCCCGCCGTACAGCTCGGGCATGGCGGCGCCGGGTGAGATGAGCAGGCCGGCGGCCACCGAGCCGAGCACCGCGAAGTACATCCGGATGTGGTGCCGGACGAACGTCAGGCCGCCGTCCCACCAGCGGCTGAGCAGCCACAGCGTGCTGACGAAGAGAGCCAGCCGGGTGCAGCGGAACAGCGCCCCGAACCCGGACTCCAGGTGTGCGCTGGAGACCACGCTCGGCACGAGCAGCATGGTCAGCAGGAACAGGAAGGCGCTGGCCCGGATGCGCAGCGGGAGGTTGAGCGCGAGCGCCAGCGCGAACGCGGCGACGAGCGCGCCCATGGTGACCAACTGGATGAGGGAGCGGGGGAGCGGGATGATGGTCACGGCCCCGGCGGAGCCGAGGGTGTTGAGGATCAGCAGCCCCCAGACGATCCCGACGGCTTTCGGTGTCCCCGTCTTCGGTGTCCCCGTCTTCGGTGTGCCGGTGGCCTTCGATGTGTCGGCGGAACCCATCTCAACCCCCTTCCTGCGGCTGGAAGGTGCTGCCCGCGTCCTGCTCGTACGGCGTGCCCTGCCACTGCCCCGAGTCGAGCACCTTGCTCGGGTCGTGGGCGACGAACTTCCACGGCCCGAGGTAGACGTTGTCGTGCCAGCGGTTGTGCTGCTTGTGGGTGATCGCCTCGGCCACCCGCTCGCCCTTGTACGGCGACCAGTCCGGATAGGTGCCGTAGTTGGCCAGCACCGCCATGCGGTCGCACTGCTCCGTGCACTCGACGACGGACGTGTCCAGCACGAAGCGGTTGCCGTGGATGTCCACGCGCTGGGTCTTCCACCGGCAGTCGGCGTAGAGCGGCGCGGTGGCGATCCCGGGCCGCTCGCAGCGGTCGGAGTCCCGCACCAGCAACGTGCAGTCACCGGAGGAGGTGTTGGCCGGGCTGTTGCAGAACCGGTCGGCGTTCTCCCACAGGGTGATGCCGTTCCAGTTGTTCTCCAGCACGTTCTGGTAGATCTCGATCTTGTCCGTACGGGCGTGGATGCGTGGTTCGCCGCCGGACTCGGAGAGGTAGACGGTCGCGTACGGGAAGTTGTCCTCGCGGTCGGCGTATCTGCGGCCCTCGGCCCAGTTGTTCCGCCGGATCGTGTTCTTGCGGATGACCGCGTTGTAGCTGGTCTCGTAGATCAGCGCCGCACCGTCGTTGGTCTCGATCACGTTGTTCTCGACGCGGAAGTCGTTGTTGTTGGTGTCAGCCCACAGCCCGGCTCCACGGTTGTCGTGCACCCAGTTGCCGCGCACGTCGGCGCCGTCGACGGCCCAGAACTTGATGCCACCGGTGCAGCCGCAGCCCTTGCGCCGCCGCTCCCAGTCGTCGGTGTTGTTGCCCGTGATCTCGTTGCCCTCGACGACCAGATCGCTGACCCCGCCGTCGGCCTTGTACGCGTTCATGCCGTACTGGCCGTTGTCGCGCAGGCAGCTCGCACGCACCCGCTGGCGGTCACCGGCCATCAGCCCGGCACCGGAGTTCTTCTGGATCGTCGCGTGCTCGATCGCCCATCCGTCGGCCGAGTCATGGTTGACCACGCCCTCGTTCTGCGGCGCGACGAAGCCCTGCACGGTCAGCTGGCGGATGGTGACGTCGCGGGCTTCGCCGCCGAACGCGTACTGGTTGGTCTTCCGGCCGTCGAGCACCGCGCCCGGAGCGCCGAGGTAGCGGTTCCCCTTCTTCGGGACGACCTGGGAGTAGCGGTCCGGATCGAGCCGGTGCTTGCCGGTGCGGAGCCAGAAGGTGGTGCCCGGGGGGTTGCTCTTCGTCTTCGCCGCCAGATCACCGACCTTCGCGGGATCGACGGTCACCGCGCCCGCAGGTGCCTTCGCGGGCCCGCTCGCGGGCTTGTCGCACACCCGGGCGACGGGCCGGGCCGCGGATGTGGACGGCGCGGCGGTCGCCTCAGCCGCCGGGGCGTCCGGTGTGCTCACACAGCCCGCCGTCGCCAGCAGGGCAAGCGCCAGCAGGGCCAACGCCAGAGGTGCCGTCGGCAGCGGTGCCGCCGGCAACGTCGAGTGCCGCCACTTGATCCCCACGATCCCCACGCGTCCTCCCTAGCCGCGGAACCTGAGCACGGTGGTGAACTCCCCCGACAACGCGGTGCCGTCGGTGAAACCGGTGCCGACGAGCGTCGTGGAGGGTTCCTTGCGTCCGAAGCCGGGGGAGTACCAGCCCAGGATGGGGTGTCCCCCGCTCGAAGAGCCTGGGGAAGGATCGGTCTCGCCGCGATGCGCCCGCCAGCTCAGTTGCCCGGGCAGGTCGAGCACCGCGAAGCGGTCCTCGCCGTCCCGCGTCCAGGTGAGCACCGCCCAGTTCCCCACCAGGTCGGCGGCGATCGCCGGGCCGAGGTGGAACGCCAGGTGCACGGCACGGCGCGGGCCGCGCACCTCGTCGGTCACCCTCAGCTCCTGCTCGGCGGCCGTCAGTTCCACCCGGCGACGGTGCACGGAGCGCCCGTAGCCGTCGTGTTCGGCGCACCATCGGGCCACGCCCTTGCCGGAGGCGCCGGAGACGTCGGAGGTACCGGGGGTGTCCACGGCCAGGACGCGGCTGCGGGCATGCCGGGTCCAGAGGAACGGGCCGCCGGAGACGGACTGGTCGGCGCCGTCCAGTTGCAGGGTGTTGTGTCCGAGGGTCGACCGGAAGTACCGCCGCCACTCGGGCTGCCCGTGATAGCAGAACGTGCCCGGGTCGGCGAGCACGTCGACCCCGTCGTGCCGGACCTCCACGGACAGCGCGTCCGCGTGGGCGTGCGCGGCGATGGACAGGAAGCCGTGCGGGCCGCCGTCGCAGCGGCACCAGATCTCCCCGGTCTTCCCTGGACCGCGCAGGATGGTCATGCCCGCGTCGGCGAAGTGCGCCGGGCGGGTCGCCGGACGCGCCACGTCAGGCGCGCTGCCGTCCTTCGGGTACGGCCGGATGAGCGCGGCCAGCAGCGGGGTGCGCACATCGGTGGCGGTCACCGTCGGCCACCAGGGGCGAGAGCCGAACACGGCGTCCCCGGTGGCCAGCAGCGAGGCCCAGCGGTCGGTGCCCGCGCCGTCCACGATCAGACCGTGCCCGTCGTCCGCGTCCCCCTGGCGCGGTGGCCGCAGCCGGTTGTCCACGACGGCCGCGAGCGCGTCGGTCATCCGCAGCAGCACCAGCCGCACCGAAGCGGGCACCGGCACGTCGGCGGCGTCCGCCTCGGCCACCGCCGCGAGCCCCAGCTCCAGCACCAGGCCGTGGTACTCGGTCGCCAGCTCGCGGTTGAGCCCCGACGCGAAGGTGTTGCCCCGCAGATGCCGCTCCAGCGAGCGCAGCGCGTCGGCCCGCCAGCGCGCCGAGGAGGGGAACCAGCCGAACGCGCAGGCGGCGGCGAACTGCCCGGCGGCCTCGGCGATGACGTGGTTGTTCGCCGACGAGCCCCGGCTGGGGAAGGCGGCCAGCCAGCGCTGGTGGTGCCAGATCTGGTTCAGCGCCACCGGGTTGTCCTCGAACAGCCCTGCCGCGCCCGGCCAGTTGTCGAGCAGCCGACGTATCCACACCCACGACAGCAGCCGGATGCCCAGCTCGATGCCGCTGATCCAGTGCACCCCGCGCAGCGGCGGGTTGGCCGCCCACCACGAACGCAGGTGCGCGGCCACCCGCTCGGCGTAACGGTCGTTGCCTGTGATGGCGTAGGCGACGGCGAGCACGGTGAGGTACTGGTGCCGGGACGGCTCCCAGATCTGCTTGATGTCCCCGACCGCGTCCTCGTCGCGGTACGGCACGTCGAAGGCATAGCCCGGCGTGGCCCGGCGCCCGGTCTTCGGGTCGTACCACCAGTCGGGGTCCGCCAGATCGTCGCGGTGCACGCCGAAGTATTCGGCGTGCCCGTCCATCAGCCGGTCCGCCTCGGCGACGAGGCGCTTCGCGGCGTCCGGTGGTATCGCGGCGACCGCCTCGGCGGGCAGCGCCGCCGTGAAGCGGGCGCCGGACACGCGGGGGCACTCGGGGGGTGCCGAGCGCCACCGCCGTCTGCGCACGGCGTCGCCCACCCGGCCGCCGACCTCCCGCGGCCCCATCCGGGAGAGCCGCCGCAGGTACCAGCCCGCGTTCATGCTCATCGCGCTCTCTCCAGCGTCACGGGCACGCCGCTGGTCAGAGCGGTCCGCACGGCGAGGGTGGCCGCGGTGGTGGCGGCCAGCGACTCCAGCGGCACCGGCATCGGCCTGCCGTACCTGACGGCCTTGACGAACGCGGCCAGCTCGGCTTCCTGGCCCTTGTCCCGCGCCTTGGGCAGCCGCGAGCTGACCCACTTCTTCTGCCCGTACACCGATGCACGCGTGAAGTCGTCGAGCCGCAGCACCTTGCCGTCGGCGACGAGGTCCAGGGTCTCCTTGGGGAAGCCCGCCGCGCCGGTGGTGACGTAGCTGATGGTGGCGGTGGACCCGTCCGGGTAGCGCAGCACGGTCTGGACGTCGCCGCTGCCCTCGTTGCCGGGCGCGGCGACCGCGTACACCGAGACCGGGTCGGTCCCGAGCAGCCAGCTCACCGTGTCGATGAAGTGCCCGCCCTCGCCCGCGAACCGCGAGCCCTCGGTGCCCTGCCGCAGGTACCAGCTTCCGTGCTCAAGGCGGCCCGCGTTGATCAGGTAGCGGACGCTCGCCGGTCCTGTCCGGGCGCCGAACCGCTTCCTGGCCTCTTGCAGCAGCGGCGCGAACCGGCGGTTGAAGCCCACCTGTATCCGGTCGTTGCCGGACTCCTCCACCGCCGCGAGCACGCCGGACAGCTCGTCCTCGGTGAGCGCGAGGGGCTTCTCCACGAACACCGCCTTGCCCGCCAGCAGCGCCCTCCGGGTCAGTGAGGCATGTGAGCTGTGCCGGGTGACCACGAACACCGCGTCGATGGACGGGTCGCCGAGCACGGCGTCGAGATCGGTGGTCGCCCCGGCGAAGCCGAACTTGCGCTGCGCGTTGGCCGCTGACAGCGACGTCGTGGTGACGACCGTGGACAGCTCGACGCCGTCGCGCTGCGCGAGGTGCGGCAGCAGCATCGACGTCGCGTAGTTGCCCGCGCCGACGAACGCCAGCTTCACCGGAGCCTTGGCGGCCCTGGCGGCGGCCGGGGTGCCCTGGGCGGACGCACCGCCGCCGGGCCGCTTCACCGGGGGCACGGTCACCGCCGGGGCCCCGGTCTTCGACGGAGCTTCCGCTTCCGCCTCCGTTTCCGCTCCGGTGTCCGCTCCCGTCGGCGCCTCCGTCGGCGCCTCCGTCGGCGCCTCCGTCGGCGCCTCGGTCTCGGCCGCCTGCTCGGCGGGCCCCGGATACCGGAACAGCACGGCCACGGCCTTCAGATCGCCGTCCTTCAGCCGCTGGTACGTCCCGACGGCGTCGTCGAAGTCGGCGATGTGCGAGACCAGCGGCTCCACGTCGACGCGCCCCCGGGCGCAGAGATCGAGGAAGCACGCCAGGTTGCGGCGCTCCGTCCAGCGCACATAGCCGATCGGGTAGTCCCGCCCCTCCAGTTCGTACTCCGGGTCGTAGCGCCCGGGGCCGTACGAGCGGGAGAACCGGACGTCCAGCTCCTTCTCGTAGTACGCGTTCCACGGCAGGTCCAGGCGGCACTTGCCGATGTCGACGACCCGGCCCCGGTCCCGGCTCAGCCGCGCCGCCAGCTCGACGGGCTGGTTGCTGCCGCCACCGGCGGCCAGATACACCTGGTCGACGCCGTGCCCGCCGGTCAGCTCGGCTACGGCGGCCTCCACGGCGGCGGACGCGGGATCGCCGCAGGCCGCCGCGCCCGCGCGCTCGGCCAGCTCGCAGCGCGCCGGGTCGGGGTCAGCGCCGACGACGCGCACTCCCGAGGCGGCCAGCAACCGCACCACCAACTGCCCGATCAGCCCGAGGCCGATGACCAGCGCCGCGTCGCCGAGCTGCGGTTCGCCGCGCCGGACACCCTGCATCGCGATCGCCCCGACGGTGCCGAAGGCCGCGTGCCGCGCCGCGAGACCGTCCGGCACCGGCGCGTAGAGGTTCTTCGGCACCCAGTTCAGCTCGGCGTGCAACGCGTGCTCGTTGCCCGCGCAGGCCACGAGGTCCCCGGCCTTCACGTCGTCGATCCCGGCGCCGACCTGCTCGACCACCCCGCACAGCGAGTAGCCCAGCGGCGTGTAGGAGTCCAGCTTGCCCATCACCTTGCGGTAGGTGGCGGGCAGCCCGTTGGTGGCCACGCTCTGCATGACTTTGGCCACCTGGTCGGGGCGGGAGCGGGCCTTGCCCACCATCGACATCCCGGCCTCCGACACCTTCATCAGCTCGGTCCCGGTGGAGATCAGCGAGTAGGCGCTCCGCACCAGCACGCCGCCCGGCTTGCACCCCGGCACCGGCACGTCGAGCAGCGCCAGCTCGCCGCTCTTGTAGTTCTGCACAACCTGTTTCACCCGAGCTCCTCTTGTTTCCACGCTGTCAGGCCGCCCGGCTCTGGCCGGAGCCAGAGATCGCGTCGCGGTACCAGTACTCCAGGGTCAGCACGTGCCACAGATGCTTGGAGAAGTCCCGCTGCCCTGCGGCGTCCTCGGCGACCATCCGCGCCAGCGCGTCGCGGCGCAGGAGCCCGGAGCCGACGAGTACGCCGTCGTGCACCACCTCGCGCACCAGCGGCGCCAGGTCCCGGCTCATCCAGGCCCGCAGCGGGGCGCTGAACAGGCCCTTGGGCCGGTACACGATCTCCTTGGGCAGGACGGAGGTGGCCGCCTCCTTGAGGACGGCCTTCCCCTGCCGTCCGACGATCTTGCGGTCGCCGGGCACGGCGAACGCCGCCCTGACCACCTCGACGTCCACGTACGGCACCCGCACCTCGGTCGAGGCGGCCATGCTGGAGCGGTCCGTGTACGCGAGGTTCAGGCCCGGCAGGAACATCCGCGCGTCGCCCAGGCACATGCGGTTGACGAAGTCGTCCAGCTCGTTGTCCTCGTAGACGTCGGCGTGCTCCGTCAGCACGTCCTCGACCGTCCCGGCCAGGTCCGGATCGACCAGGGCGAGCAGCTCCTCCTGGTCGTACATGGTGTAGCTGCGCCGGAACGCGGTCTCCTCCGGCAGCTCGGCGAAGGAGAGGAACCGCTTCGCGAAGCGCACGGAGCGGTACCCCCGGCGGGCCGAGGCGACCGGCAGCCGGTCCACGGCCCGGTACACCCCGCGCCGCAGGGGCCGGGGGACGCGCTGGTAGCGCAGCGCGAGCAGGTTGGCCAGGTGCTTGCGGTACCCGGCGAACAGCTCGTCGGCGCCCATCCCCGAGAGCATCACCTTCACCCCGGCCTCCCGCGCCGCCGAGCAGATCAGGAAGGTGTTGATCGCGGCGGGGTCGCCGATCGGCTCGTCCAGGTGGTACGTCATCCGCGGCAGCAGGTCGAGCACGTTCGGCGCGATCTCGATCTCGTGCAGGTCGACGCCGAACCGCTCGGCCACCTGCCGGGCGTAGCGCAGGTCGTCGGGCATCGCCTCGAACCTGGCGTCCTCGGCGCGGAACCCGATCGTGTAGGCGGAGATCCCGGGCTGGTGGCGGGCCGCCAGTGCCGTCAGATAGCTGGAGTCGAGACCGCCGGAGAGGAACGTCGCCACGGGCACGTCGGAGAGCAGGTGCTGCCGGGTCGACTCCTCGACGATGGCGGCCAGGTCCGGCAGTTCGCCGCTCCGGGCCCGCTCCCGCCCCTCCGCCGCGACGTCCTTGAGGTTCCAGTACCGGCCGCGCTCCACCCGCCCGTCGGGGCGGCACCGCAGCCAGCTCCCCGGCGGCAGCTTCTCCGCCTCGCGGTACGCGCAGCGCGAGTCCGGCACCCAGTAGTACAGCAGCGAGGCCACCAGCGCCCCGTGGTCCACCTCCAGTGAACCGCCGGTCGCGGCGGCGAGCGCCTTCAGCTCGGAGGCGAACACCAGGCCCCCGCCGCGCCGCAGCAGGAACAGCGGCTTGATGCCCAACTGGTCGCGTGCCAGGACCAGTTCGCCGGTCCGCTCGTCGAAGACGCCGAACGCGAACATGCCGCGCAGCCGGGGCAGGCAGTCCGTGCCCCAGCGCCGCCACGCCTCCAGCACCACCTCGGTGTCGGAGGTGCCGCGGAACCGCACTGAGAGACTCTGCAGTTCGGCACGCAGCTCGGGCGCGTTGTACAGCTCGCCGTTGTACGTGAGGGCGAGGCCGCCCGAGACCATCGGCTGGGCGCCCGTCTCCGACAGGTCGATGATGGCCAGCCGACGGTGCCCGAGGTGCACCTCGCCGTCACCTGCGGGGTGGCTGTAGCGGCCGGACCCGTCCGGGCCGCGGTGGGCCAGGACGTCGGTGAGCCGCTCGGTCACGGCCTTCCCGTCCGGCCATCGGTATGTGCCTGCGATGCCACACATGTGTTACCTGGCCTCCTGGTCGCTGTACGGGACCCGTGCGGCCGACTTCGACGGCCGCTCCGTCCGGGCCCTGTCTGTCCCGTGCTGCCGGGCCGGCCGGTCAAAAGGGCCGCGCAGTGCCGTGTGCGGCCCGTCCCACAGCGTGCCGTCGGTACGGTCACGCGGATCGGGGTCGATCAGCACCACGCCGATCACCGGAATGCGCTGGTCCGCGAGCTGACGTGCCACGGTGTGCAGCCACGCGGCACTGGCGTGCCCGGCGCGCACCACGAGCACGGTGCGGGCGCCGAGGTAGTGCAGGTCCGTCCACGCGGTGCCGGGTGCGACGGAGCCGACGCCGAGCCTGCGCGTCTGATGCGGCACGGCCGCGGCACGCTCACCGCTGACCACGCTCGGATCCCCGGGCTTCTGGCGGCTGTTGGCCAGCTCCGTGCCCGGCAGGCCGTCGATGACGACCACGGGTCCCTCCGCCGTCAGCGCCCTGGCGACGTTCAGCGCGATCGCGCTCGTGCTGCGCGCGCAGCCCAGCTCCAGCAGCGACAGCGGTTCCGTCGAGCCGCGCACGGCGCGGGCCAGGATCGCGGTGATCCGTTCGCCCGCGGCGCGGGTCCGCCGCCACTGCCACAGCCGTACCGGCAGACGGGGCACGCGGCGCAGCTCCGCGACGACCGAGGCCCCCAGGTTCGCCGCGATCTCCCGGCGCAGCACGGGACGGTCGGCCACGACCACGCCGACCGCGGCCAGCGCGAGCCCGAGGACGAGCCCGAGGACGAGCCCGATCCCGGCGTTGGTGACAGCGGTCTTGGGCAGGGAGTACGGCACCGCGCGCGGGGTGTCCACGATCTTCGTACCGGCGACGAGCCGGGGCGTGCCGGTGCGCGCCTCCTCGGCCCGCTGGTCGAAGTCGCTGATCTTCGACTTGAGTTCGGCCCGGCGGGCGAAGAGCGACTCGGTGCTGGCCGACCCCTTCGGACCGTCTTCCGCCGACCGGTCCTCGATCGTCTTGTTGACCTCGTCCAGCTCTTCCCGCATGCGGTCACGCTGGTCGAGCAGCGCCTCGGCCTCGGCCTTCGCGGTCTCCCGCATCCGCCGCACATGGTCGGCGACGAAGGCATCGGCCAGCGCCCTGGCCCGGGCCACCGCCTGGGCCTCGCTGTCCCCTGTCACATCGATCTGGAGCAGGTTGTTGGTCAGCCCTGTGCCCCGGTAGTCCTGCAAGAAGTCTTCCGGCTTCTCCCCGGACTTGAGGTATTTGAGGGCCAGTCCGGCGATCCGCGTGGTCCCCAGCAGCTCGACGTCGGTGCGGATCAGCGTTCCCGTGTCGTTCGGCTGGTCCTCCTGGTGCGCGACCAGCACCTTGGTCACCGCGGTCGGCGGTGGCGGCATCAGAACCGCCACCAGCATGCCGGCCAGCAGCCCCAGCAGTGCCAGTGAGCACCAGAGGCGGCGGCGCCTGCGCACCGCCACCACCAGCGACTGGAGGTCCAGCAGCGGGGTGGTCGCCGACGGCCCGGAGGCCGGCTCGGCGGTCGTGCTCGTCGTCACGCCGGACCTCCCGTCGCATGGCCGCGCTCCGGAGGCGCCGCGGCGGCGTTCTCCGGAGGGTCGCCGCCCGTCCGCGCCGGACGGTCCTGGACCGGGCAGGCGACGACGGTGCCGACGACCTCGTGCCGTGCGTCCGCACACGCCTCGGCGATACCGGCCAGCTCCTCCGAGGTGCGGCTGCCCGCGCTGAGCACGACCAGGGCGCCGGACTCGGTGTCGCGGTCCGGCACCAGCGGCCGGGACACCGAGACCTCCACCACCCGCAGCAGAGGGTCGCCCCTGCCCGAAGGCCCCGGGGACGCGCTCCCGGCCTCGGTGACGAGCTGCCCCGCTGCCCTGCGGGCGATGTCGTCGCCGTCCGGCACGACGACCAACAGCCGCCGAGCGAAAGGCAGTTGGGTGCGGAGGTGAGCACACACCCGCCGGTAGCGGAGCTGTCTGCCTGCCTCGTCGACGGACGCACGCGGCTCCGGCATGTCCCACCGGGTGTCGGTGCCCAGCAGCCTGCGGACCCGGGCCCGCGCACCACCGCCCTCCGGCCGGTGCGCGGCCCGTTCACCAGGCACGTCGACGGTGCCCAGCAGCGCCGAGCCCAGCGCCGCCGCCACTTCCGGGCCGGTGCGCGGCCGGCGGTCGGCGCGTGCGGCGGCGAGATGGCCGACGACCGCGAGCAGGAAGAACAGCAGCGCCCCGCCGACGATGAGCTGCGTCCTGGTGGGCGGTGCCGCACCGGTCGGCGGGGCCGCCGGGCCCATGACGACCATGTTGGCCTTGTTGTTCGCCGGGTCGGCCTCGTCCAGCTTCTTCATGGCCTCTTCCAGCGAGGTGCGCAACTGCTCCAGGGAGGTGCGGGTCTGCACGCTCTCCACGGTCTGTCCCGGATCGGCCGCCTCGGCCAGGGCAGTGATGCGGCGGTTGGTCTGCATCACCTTCTGCCGCAGTGCCTCGGGTCCCGCCGCCGTTTCGGAGTCGGTGCTGTCGCCCGCTATGCGCGCGGTGAAGCTGACGAACTGCTGGGCCACCTGGTCGGCGAGCCGCTGCGCGTGCTCCGGGGTGTCGGCCGTGCCCGAGATCTGGACGATGTTGCCCTCGGTCGCCTCGGCGCTCACCTGGTCCCGCAGCTCGCTGCCGCTGACGCCTCCCCAGTTGAGCGCGGCAGCCGCGCGGTCGACCACCGCGGAACTGGACGCGATCTCCGACTGGGTCAGCAGCTCGCGCTCCTCCCACTGCCCCGGCAGCAGCACCGATGCCGACGTCGTGTAGCGCGGCGGAAGCACCAGCGAGGTGCCGTAGCCGACGAGCGCGCCCACCACGGCGGCGACGGCGAGAAGACGCCAGCGCCGACGGAAGATCCGCCCGATCGTGACCAGGCGTATCGTGTCCTCACTCAACGACGCGCCTTCTTCCCGGCCCGCACCGGAGCGCCCGCCGACACCGGAGGGTGTCCCTCGCAGGCGGCGGCGTAGGCGGCGAGCAGCGAAGCCTGCGAGTTGCGCCAGGAGAGCTGCCCGCTGATCCGCTCCTGGCCGATCTTGCCCATCCGGGCCCGTTCCTCCGGATCGTCCAGCAGCCGCGCGATGTGCCCGGCGAACTCGGCCTCGTCGTTGGCGGGCGCGTAGACGGCGGCGTCACCGGCGGAGACCCGTGCCTCCCGGAGGTCGAACGAGACGATGGGACGGCCCATGACCATGTACTCCAGGACCTTGTTCATCGTCGACACGTCGTTGAGCGGATTGCGCGGGTCGGGGGAGAGGCACACGTCGGCCGTGGACAGATAGCGCACCAGATCGGCGTCCGGAACCCGCCCCGTGAACCGCACCTGCTCCGCGAGCCCGAGCTGCCGGGACAGCTCCACCATCGCGTCGAAGGTGTCGCCGCCGCCGACGAACACGGCGTGCCAGTCGGTACGCCCCAGTTCGTCGCGCAGCTTCGCGAGGGCACGCAAGGCGTAGTCGACGCCGTCCTGCGGGCCCATCACGCCGAGGTAGCACAGCAGATGGGGCTTGCCGCGCTTCAGCTCGGGCTCGGGCGGCACCGGGTGGAACCGGTCGATGTCCGGTGCGCTGCGCACCACGAAGACGTCTCCGGGCCGCTTGCCGCCACGCACTTGCGCCACGTCCCGGTAGCTCTCGTTCGTGGCGAGCACGACATCGGCTGCCCGGTAGGTGAGCCGCTCCAGCCCGCACACCGCGCGGTAGAGCAGGTCCTTGCCGCGGCCGAACCGGGACAGGTACAGCTCGGGTACGAGGTCGTGCTGGTCGAAGACGAACCGCGCCCCGCGCCGCTTCAGCCACAGCGCGGGCAGGAACAGCAGGTCAGGCGGGTTGCAGGCGTGGACCACGTCGACCGGGCCGACCCTGCGGGCCAGCCGGAGCGTGTGCCACAGCGCCGAACCGTACTCCCGCAGATAGCCCGCCGGTCCTCCGGTGGCGGCGCGCAGCGGGTAGCGGTGTATCCGCACCCCGTCGACCAGCGCCTCCGGCTCCGTGTCCCGCTTGCTCCCCCGGGGACAGATGACGTGCACTTCCCAGCCCGCGTCGCGCAGCGTCGTGCACTCCTGCCACACCCGCCGGTCGAACGGCACCGACAGGTTTTCCACCAGGATCAGCGCGCGCCGGGCAGGCCCGGCGCCGCTCGTCGCGTCATCAGACAAGGCTCACGTACCCCGGTTCGGCCCGGCGCGCCTCGGCGTCGGGAAGACGGATGAGGTCGACGATCATCGGGCCCTCGCCGTGGGGCAGTGCCGACAGCACGGCCGGGTCCCTGGTGCCGACCAGGCACACCTCGGCGTGCTCCAGCACCTCGTCGACGGAGTCGGCGAGCAACTGCGCGAGGTGCGGCAGCCGGGTCTCGATGTACTCGCGGTTCGCGCCGAGCAGCCGGGAGAGGCTCACATTGGGGTCGTAGATCCGCAGGTCGTACCCCTTGCCGAAGAGCCGCTCCGCCAGCGCGACGAGCGGGCTCTCGCGCAGGTCGTCCGTGCCGGGCTTGAAGGACAGCCCGAACAGCCCGGCCCGGCGCTTCCCGGTGCGCTCGATCAGCTCCACCGCGCGCTCCAGATGGTCGGCGTTGGAGGGCAGCACATGGGCGAGGATGGGCACCGACACATCGGCCCGCCGCGCGGCGTGGACCAGGCCGCGCAGGTCCTTGGGCAGGCAGGAGCCGCCGAAGGCGAAGCCAGGCCGCAGATAGGCGGGGCTGATGTTCAACTTGCGGTCGGCCAGGAACACGTCCATCACCTGGTGCGAGTCCACCCCGAGCGCCTGGAACACCGCGCCCAGCTCGTTCGCGAAGCCGATCTTGAGACCGTGGAACGCGTTGTCCGCGTACTTGATCGCCTCGGCCACCGGCACCGGCACCGGGAACACCTCGCCGGGCAGCCCTTCGTACAGCGCCGCCACCGCGTCGCCGCTCGCCGGGTCGAGGTGGCCGATGACGGTCTTGGGCGGGTCGAAGAAGTCCCGCACGCTCGTGCCCTCGCGCAGGAACTCCGGGTTGACCGCGACCCCGAAGTCCACCCCGGCCGTGCCGCCGACGTACTTCTCCAGGATCGGCACCAGCAGGTTCAGGCAGGTGCCCGGGAGCATGGTGCTGCGGAACACGACGGTGTGCCGCGCGCCCCGTACCCCGCCCTGCTCCTCGCTCTGTCTCTTGCGCTCCGCCAGCGCGGCACCGATCTGCTCGGTGACCCGCTCCAGATACGCGGTGCTCAGACTGCCGTTGGGCTCCGACGGTGTGCCCACGCAGACCAGCGACACCTCGCTGCCCATGACCGCCTCGTGGACGTCGCCGGTGGCGCGCAAAGCGCCGGTCCGCACGACCTCGGCGATCAGCTCGCCGATCCGCTCCTCGACCACCGGGGCCTTGCCGTCGTTGACCAGGTCGACCTTCGCCTGGTTCACATCCACCCCGACGACCTCGTGCCCCAGGCTGGCCAGACACGCGGCCGACACGCAGCCCACGTAGCCGAGCCCCAAAACGCTCACCTTCATGACGCGTTCCTCCCCCCGGACAGGCCCTTGTGGCCTGCCGTCCGTGCGCCGACCTGTCGGCGCCCCCCGTGCATCAGTAGGCCCCCTGACCCTGAAGAACCGCACGCAGCGTCTTCCACAAGATCACTGTGTCCAGGGCGAGCGACCAGTCCTCCACGTACCGCAGGTCCAGCCGGACGGCTTCCTCCCACGGCAGGTCGCTGCGCCCGCTGATCTGCCACAGACCCGTAAGCCCGGGCTTGACGAGCAGCCGCCGCCGGATGTCCGGGCCGTACGCCGCTGACTCCTCCGGCAGCGGAGGCCGTGGGCCGACGAGCGACATCGAACCGGCGAGCACGTTGAACAACTGCGGCAGCTCGTCGATCGAGTACCGGCGCAGCACAGCGCCCACCCGGGTCACCCGAGGATCCCGGCGGAGCTTGAACAGCAGCCCCGCGCCCTCGTTGCGGTCGGCCAGTCCGGCACGTGCCGCGTCGGCGTCGGCGACCATGGTGCGGAACTTGAAGATGGTGAACACACGGCCGTCCTTGCCGACCCTGTGCTGCCGGTACAGCGCCCCGCCCGGACTGTCCGCCACCACGAGCACCCCGACGAGCACCATCAGCGGCGCGAACAGCATCAGCAGGACCGCCGAGCCCAGCCGGTCGACGATCTCCTTGACCACCCGGCGGCCCCCGATGAAGACCGGCATGCTGACCCGCAGCAGCGGTATCCCGAGCACCGCGTCGATGTGCAGCCGCGGGCCCGCCACCTCCATCAGCACGGGGGCCACGACCATCTCCGCATCGCTGCCCTCCAGGTTCCAGGACAGCCGTTGCAGCCGCTCCGGGGACCAGTGCGCGTCCGGTGTGATCGCGACGACGCGGTAGCCGTCGCGGCGCACATGGCTCGCGACGTCCGCCAGCCGGCCGACGACCGGCACCCCGTCCAGGTGGTCACCGTCGAACCCGAGCCCGTCCGGTGTGCACACCGCCTCCACACGCCAGCCGAGGTGCGGGAACTTGCGGACCCGGGTGATCAGGTCGCGCACGGTCTCCGGGCTCCCGGCGGCGAGCACCGGTCTCAGACACCGTCCTTCCTTGCGCTGTCTGTGCAGCCAGAGGCGCAGCAGATACCGCGCGGTCATGGTGACGAGCGCGATCGCGGGGATCGCGATGAAGATCCAGAGCTTGATGTTGCGCGAGGTGAGGGCGATCCCGCCGAGCGCCAGCACGACGACCGCCGCGAAGAGCGAGCGTCCGAGCCGGCGGAATTCCTCGGCGCCCTGGCCGAGCACGGCCGGGGCCCACGCCTTGGTCGCCGCGAGCGCGCCCAGCACCAGCAGCTCGGTGCCGAAGGCGAGGATCCCCCAGTTCTCGTGCCAGTTGGCCGCGTCCCTGACCCCGAAGAAGCCGCCGATCGCCATCACCACGAAGGCGGTGGCCCCGGTATCGGCGGCGATCACGGTGCGGCGGTACCGCTGCTCCCAGTCGATCGCGGGCTGGCTGAGTGACCCGCCCACCGGCCGCCCGCGCACCGGTGGAAACGGGCTGACTAAATCCCCCTGCTGAACCGACCCCCCCGGGTCGTCGGTGGGCTCGACGTGTTTGCTCCCCACGGTTCCTCCCCCCGGGAGGCCCCCGCCTCCCGCACATGACATATCCCGGCTGTTGCGGCGCTACGTGAACACCCCGACAGACGGCAGCGGACTCGCGAGTCCTGCCGGCTCTTGAGGTGCGCGGGACCGTCGAATTCCCCGGGTGCTCCCCACACCCAGGGCCCCCTCTCAGGTTCCAGGAACTGAGCACTCCTACGTCTGGCTTCGGGGACGCGATCGCAGGTCATGCGTGTCATCGGACCTATAGATCGCTATTTGTCGCCTCGTGTCCAAACATGAGAAGCAGGGTCAATGTAGACCATCGGAACCCGTTTGGAGAGGGGGATGTGTGCAACTTGTGATTAAACGTTGAAGTCGCATTCATCAAACGATGGCCGAATGCGAGTGCCTCGGCGACGAAGGCATGCCGTGTGACCTGTGGTGACGGGATCTCCGGGCTGCCAGCGCTGCGGTCCCGGGCGGCGACTCCCAGTGGTGTGACCAATGACGGGACCAATGGCGGGGCCAGCGGCAGTGGGCGGCCGTCCGCACGGCGGTCCCGGTGCGGACGGGACCCGCACGCCCCAGGAGGCGCGCGGACATCGCCGGTTCACGGCATCCCCGGTTCAGGGAGCGGCTTCGTCGTCGCGACGGTGCGTCATGCGGTCGACCGCGACGGGCGGGGGCCCGGTGTGGAGGACGCCGAGGCGCTGGGTGGCCCGGGTGAGCGCCACATACAGGTCGCTGTGCCCGTGCGGCGTGGCGAGGATTCCGGCCGGGTCGGCGACGAGGACGGAGTCGAACTCCAGGCCCTTGGCCTGTGCGACGCCCAGCACCACCACGCGAGCCGTGAGATCGGGGTGTGCGCCGAAGGAGGCGCCGGGTACGGAGCGGGCGACCGCTGCGGCCAGTTCGCCGGTACGGCGGTCGGGCACGATCACCGCGAGGCGTCCCTCGCCCAGCAGCCCGGCCTCCCGCGAGGCGAGCCTGGCCAGCCTGGTGGGCAGTGCCCCGCCGGTGGTCCGCAGACGCCAGGGCGGCACCCCGGTCCGCACCGACCGGGGCGGCTCGGTGCCGGGGGCGAGGGTGGCGAGGAGGCCGGAGGCAACGTCCATGATCTCCGCCGGGGTGCGGTAGTTGACCGTCAGTTGGGCGAGACGCCACCGGTCGCCGACGTGGGGGCGCAGCAGCCGGTCCCAGGAGCCGACGCCCTCCGCCCCGGCGCTCTGGGCCATGTCCCCGACGAGGGTCATCGAACGGCCGGGACAGCGCCGCATCAGCAGCCGCCAGGCCATCTGCGACAGTTCCTGCGCCTCGTCCACGATCACGTGCCCGAAGGCCCAGGTACGGTCCGCCGCGGCCCGTTCCGCGACGGTGCGGTGTGCCGTGTGGCGGTGGCGTGCCGCGAGGTGTCCGGCATCGAGGACATCGGCGGGCGTCAGCGTCTCGCGGGTGCCGGTGGTGCCCCGGGTGCCACTGGCGCCACCGGCACCGCAGGTGTCGCCGTCGTCGCCGGAGTACGCGTCCGCGGTGAGGTCCAGCACCTCCTGGGCGTAGGCGGACTCGCGCGCGTACGCGCGGGCGGTGCGCGCCCGGGCAGCCTGACCGTCCACACCGAGCAGTTCGGCGGCCTCGTCCAGCAGGGGTATGTCGGCCGGGCTCCAGCCGCCGCCAGGCGCACGCGTCAGCAGGGCCCGCTCGGACTCGTCGAGGCCCGGTGCGGCGCGGGCGAGCAGGTCCGGGTCGGCGAACAGCTCCGCCAGCAGTTGCCGGGGTGTCAGTTCCGGCCAAAGTGCGTCGAGTGCGGTACGGACAGCGGGTTCCGCCAGCAGCTCGCGGCGGACAGTGGCGACGTCCGCCTCGTCCACCACCTCCGGCACCGCCGCCTCCCGCACGCCCTCAGGATCCCCGCCGAGACGCGCGAGGTCGCCCCGGACCGCACGGTCTATGTCGGCCTCGGCCAGTACGTCGGCGACCTCCTCCTCCAGCCGGTCAGCGAGCCGGCGGGTCTGCTCCGCGAGGCGGCGGGCGAGTTGGCCGGTGACCTCCCGGACGAAGACCTGCCGGGCCTCGTTGTGCGGCAGCCCGGTGGCACGGGCCTGCCGCGCCGCGCGCTCGCAGACGTCCCGGTCCAGGCCGGGAACGTCGCCGTCGTCGCTGCCGTCACCGTCGCGGGCGCGGAGGGTGCCGGTATCGGGAGGTGCCTGCCGCTGGCGTACGGCGGCGGCGATCACCTCGGCCAGCACGATGCGCCCCTTGAGCGCGGACGTCGCCGCCGGTTCCGCACGGTCGGGGAGGACGCCGGGGAACAGTTCGCCGACCGTCGAGAGCAGCACACCGGTCTCTCCGAGGCCGGGCAGCACCTGCCCGATGTAGGTGAGGAAGATGGTGCTGGGCCCCACGACCAGCACTCCGCGTGCCGCCAGGTGCGGCCGGCTGTGCAGGAGGTAGGCGGCACGGTGCAGGGCGACGGCGGTCTTGCCGGTTCCTGGCCCGCCCTGCACGACGAGGACCCCGCGGTGGTCGGAGCGGAGCACGGCGTCCTGCTCGGCCTGGAGGGTCGCGACGACGTCGTGCATCCGGCCGGTGCGCCCGGCGTTCACCGCCGCCAGCAGAGCGCCCTCCCCGGCCAGGTCCTCGTCGCCGTCGAGCAGCGCGCTGTCGAGGACCTCGTCGTCCAGGTCCACGACCTTCCGGCCGCGCGTGACGATGTGGCGTCTGCGGCGTACTCCCTCCGGTGCGGCGGGGGTCGCGACGTAGAAGGGCCGTGCTGCCGGGGCCCGCCAGTCCACCAGCAGCGGGTCCCGCCCGCCGTCCGGCGCGGCCCGCAGCCCGATCCGGCCGATGTAGTACCTGCTGCCGTCGCGCAGGTCCAGGCGCCCGAAGCACAGCCCGTTCTCCGCCGCCTCCCACCTGGCCAGCGCTCCGGAGAGGCGGGCATGCGCGGCGTCCCGCTCCGTTCTGGCCTGCGCGGTGCCCCCGCTCTCCCGCAGCAGCGCGGCCAACTCGGCCGACGTCCGCGCGCGGAGTTCGTCGACACGCCGGTACAGCATCGACACGTACGCCTGCTCACGCCCGATCTCGTCGCGGCGTACCGGGTTCCGAGGTGGCATGGGGCACCGCCCCTCCCTGTCGCTGTTCTCGGGGCCGGGGCCAAGAATGCGGGAGGAAAATCCGGAACGGCAGTCTTGTTCTTCCGGGGCGCGTCAGCCGCCCGGCTGCGAAGGTTCACGTATGCGGAGAGTTTTCGCGCGCCGTGCGACTGCGGGTACATCGGAACCGAACAGGGTCCAGGATTCACCTTGTCGCCGCTCTCAGGAGGTTTCCATGGCCGTATCGAGCAGCTTTCAGTCGTGGGAGGGCTTCTGGCGCGACGCGCCCGGCGGCCGGGGCGAGGTCCTCTGGGACGCCGACCCCGAGTTCGTCGCCGCGACCCATCTCCCGCTCTTCGAGCCGTACTTCGACGACTCCCTGCCCGTCGTCGACCTGGGGTGCGGGAACGGTACGCAGACGCGCTTTCTCGCCCAGCGGTACGGACGCACCCTGGGCGCCGACCTGTCCTTCGCGGCGATCCTCCAGGCGCGGGCGGGGGACCCGGCGGGCTCGGCGGAGTACCGGCAACTGGACGCTGGGGACGTCGCGTCCCTTCAAGTCCTGCACAGGGAACTGGGCGACTCCAACATCTACCTGCGGGGCGTGCTGCATCAGGCGCCGCCGGAGGACCGGGCGGACATCGCGCGCGGCATCGCCACGCTCGCCGGGGCACGGGGGCGTGTCTTCGACGTCGAACCCGCGCCGACGGCCAAGGACGTGTTCGCGACGCTCATGAAGCGCCCGGAGGGACCGCCCGCGAAGCTACGTGCGATCTTCGACCACGGCATCACGCCCGCCGAGGCCGGGGACGAGGAGTTCGAGCGGCTGCTGTGCGAGGCGGGGCTGACGGTGCTGGCCGCGGGGGAACTTCCGCTGAGCACGACGGTGCTCGCGGCGGACGGTTCGCGCGTCGAGCTGCCCTCCCGGTGGCTGGTGGCAGGCCGGTGACGAACGCCGATCGGTGCGAGCGGGTGGTGTAAATGCCCGGTTCCCTGCTTGTTGCTCAGAAGGGCCCCGTCACCTGCTAAACCCCCAGGCCAGCAAGCCTGCTCCCCGCGCACGCGGGGATGGCCCCGTCGCCGGTGTCGGGGGTGACGGGGACCGCATCTGCTCCCCGCGCACGCGGGGATGGCCCCGGGTGACCAGCATCGAGGTCGACGCGGAGGTCCTGCTCCCCGCGCACGCGGGGATGGCCCCAACAAGTTCACCGGCGTCACCTGCGGCTGCGACTGCTCCCCGCGCACGCGGGGATGGCCCCTCTCGGCGAGTCGTGGGCCGGGGGGCGGTCGGGGTGTCGCCGGGTGTGACGTTCGTTGGTACTGGACGTCACACCCCGGCGGCGGGCTCCGCGTGGGCGGTGGTCACCACGGGACGGGGCCCTGGTCGTTGAAGAAGCCGCCCGTGGGTCCGTCGGCAGTCAGTGTGGACAGGTCCACGATGATCCGGGCGCCCTCCTCGACGGTGCGGGTGCCGCGGTGCTGGGTGAGGTCGGTGGCGGTGTAGCCCGGCGTCGCTGAGTTGATCTTGATGTGGGACAGCTCCGGGTCCTTGGCGAAGGCGTGCGCGTACTGGACGGTGAGCATGTTCAGGGCCGTCTTCGACGAGGAGTACGCCATCCGGCTGGCGGCGTCCCCGCCGAAGTCGGTTCCGCCACTGGTCATCCCCATGGACGCGGTGGTGCTGGACACGTTGACGATGCGGGGCGCCGCCGAGTTCCGCAGCAGGGGCAGCATGGCGTGGATGACGGTGACCACGCCGAAGGTGTTCACCTCGTAGTTCTGCCGCATCTCCGCGGCCGTCGTGTCGACGGCGAGCCGGTCCACCACGGTCCCGGCGTTGTTGACCAGCACGTCGAGCCGCCCGTACTCGCGGCGCAGCATCTCCGCTGCCGCCTCGACGTCGGCGGCCTCGGTCACGTCGAGCCGTACGGGCACGGCCCGCCCCTCCGCGTCGAGCCGCTTGGCGGCGACGGCGCCGCGCTCCGGGTCACGGCTGCCCAGTACCACGGTCATCCCGCGGTGCAGCAACTGCCGGGCGGTCTCCAGGCCCAGCCCCTTGTTCGCTCCGGTCACGAGTGCCACCTGGCGGTCGGTCATGACGTCACTCCCTCGTCGTCGGAAGAGTTCAGCATCGTTCATGTTACGAGCTGTATCTTAAGATGCGAGTTGTATCATGATCTAGTGGCCACGTCAGATGCGAACGAGTCGAGATCAAGCCCGGGATCGAATCCGGGCCCGAACCCGAACCCGAGGTCGGGGTTGCGTGCAGCGGGTGTGCAGCGGACCCGGCGCAGCATCCTCACCGCGGCGCGCCGTCATCTCGTCGATTCCGGTTATCACCGGCTGAGCCTGGAGGACGTGGCCGCCGACGCGGGCGTCACCCGGGTCACCATCTACCGGCACTTCGACTCCAAGCTGGGGCTGCTGGACGCGATCGGGGAGGACCTCGCCCAGCAGGCCGGGCTGGTCTCCGGGGTGCACGAGGCGGCCCTGATCACCGATCCGGTCCAGGCGTTCACCGCGACGGTGGGGGAGCTGTGCCGGTTCTGGAGCACCGATCCGGAGGTCATCCGGCGGCTGATCAGCCTCTCGGCCGTGGACCCCGAGGCGCAGCAGGTCATCGCGGGCCGGGAGGAGTGGCGCTACCGGCAGATCGAGGCGCTGGTGCGGCGGCTGGCCGACGCCGGACGCCTGCTGTCACCGTTCGACGTGCGGCAGGCCACGGCGGTCGTCGGCGGCGTGACGAGCTTTCCCGCGTGCGACGAGGTCGCCATCCGGCTCCGGCTGGACCACGCCGAGCTGACGGAGTTGCTGCTGCCGCTGCTCACCAGCGTCGTCCGGCTCGACTGACCGACCGGCCAGCCTGATCAGCGAGGCGAGCACGGCCAGCACCATGATCCCCGACAGCGCGTAGAACGAGGAGCTGAGACCGCTGGTGAACACGGCGGCCAGTCGGCCGTCGAGCTTCGCCGAGCCGACGAAGACGGACACCGCGCGCTCCCGCGAAATGGACCGGGAGGCGAACATCATCACCAGCGGAAACGAGAAGACCCAGCCGATACCCGCGAAGGACCGCAGCATCCCGGAGGAGATGCCGACGAACTCCTGCGGCGCGGCCTTCATCACCGCCGAGCTGTTCGCGGGGATGAAGAACCCGAGCCCGATGCCGTTGGCGGTGTTCGCCGCGACGAGGAGCCACAGCCCGCTCGACGGCGAGATCTGGGCGAACGTGAGCAGCGCGACGATCTCGGCGCCCAGCCCGGCCAGGACCGGTAGCAGCGGCCCGAACCGGTCCGCGAGCCGACCGCTCACGAGGCAGATCAGCCCCGCGAGCACATAACCCGGCATCAGCAGCAGCGCCGTGTCCAGGGGCGAGAGGCCCTTGGGTCCCTGGAGATACATGATGGCCAGCCAGAGCACGGCGTAGTTGGCGAGCCCCTGGAAGAGCGCGGCGAGCAGCGGCGCCGAGACCCCTGGTATGCGGAACAGCGAGAACCGCAGCATCGGTTCGGCCTGCGACCGTTCGTTCCAGGCGAAGACGGCGAGCAGCACCGCACCGCAGGCGAGGGACCCGGCGATCAGTGGCCGGAACGTGTGCGTGGCCAGCTCGGTGACGGCCCAGATGACGCAGAGCAGTCCGGCCCCCAGGGTGACCATCCCGACGAGATCGAGGTTCCTGCGCACCGGCCGCGCACGCTCCCGCAGCACGGTGCGGGAACACGCCATCACCGCGATGCCGATCGGCACGTTGATCCAGAAGATCCAGCGCCATGACACATAGGTGACGAGCAGGCCGCCGAGCACGATGCCCAGTACCGCGCCCAGGCTGAACGCGACCCCGGTGTTGCCGTACGCCTTTCCGCGTTCACCGCGGGAGAAGACGGACGCGATGATCGCGCCGCTGTTCGCGGTGACACACGCCGTGCCGACGCCCTGGAGCAGCCGGAAGACCACGAGCGAGGGCACGTCCCAGGCGAGACCGCAGAGCAGCGACGCCAGTGTGAACAGGGCGAAGCCGGTCTTGTAGACCCGGGCCGGGCCGAACATGTCGCCCAGCCGTCCTGCCTGGGTCGTGAGCAGGGTGTTGACCAGGAGAAAGCCGATGACGAGCCACACCAGTGAGGTCAGGGCCGCGTTCAGGCTCCGCTCCAGGGCCGGCAGGGCGAGCACCACGATCGTCGTGTCCATCCCGGAGAGCAGGACCCCGGTCATGACGACGGCGATCGTCGGGCCTTTTCTCCCGGGTGGTGCCGTGTACGCGTCGGTGGGCAGGGCGTGCGCCGTGGAAATTTTGATCAGTCCCCTTCGTGGAGGAGGTACGAGGCCGGTGCGGCATCCGTACCGCCCGGAGAACGCGGCAGGACCGCCCGGAGCGCGGCAGGCGAGGGCGGGCGAGGGCAGGCGGCGGTGGCCGGGCGGCTCAGCGGCGCACCGCGGTGACGATCAGAAAGGTCCCGGGCGCGTAGGTGTCCACCACGTCCATCCCGGCCGAGTCGAGCGCCTCGTTCATTTCCCGCTGGTCGAACGCGGCGACACCCAGGCATGCTTCGTGCTGCCGCTGGAAGTACCGGTAGAGCGGATCGGGGGACCGGCGGTAGGTGAGCATCGTGAACGTGCCGCCCTTGCCCAGACACCTGCCGATCTCGCGCACCGTCGCGAAGGGCTGGTCGATGGACTGCACGGTGTTCCAGCAGTTCACCGCTCCCAGCGCGCCGTCGGCGAACGGCAGGCCCCCGCCGGAGCCGCGGACCACCAGACTGCTGGGCACGACCTCCGTCAGCCGCTCGGCCATCGTCGACGCGAGATCGAAGGCGATGACGCGCTCGCTGCCGAGGATGCGGGTCAGCACCTGGGTCCAGCGGCCGGTGCCGGCGCCGAGGTCGAGCAGGGGGCCGTCCACCGGGCGTACGTGCTCGGCGAGATACCGGTCCTCGTCGGCGACGGACACCGTGCCGTTCCAGTTGGCCCCGTTCACCCGCAGGAAGGCCGGGCGCAGCAGGGGCTCGTACCAGGACAGATAGAGCGGCGAGTTGCCCGCGATCTGGTCCCCGGACCCCACGGCCTCCCCCGAGAGGTCGAGATAGCCCTGCCGGGTGGGGTAGTCGGCGGCGCAGCCGCGGCAGACGACCCCGGACTCCCGGCGGGCGAGCGGCCCGCCGCAGGACGGGCAGTGCAGCAGGCCGAGGTGCTCGTCGAGCCGAGGCAGTTCCCCTGCCGCGCGACCGGGAACGGAGCCTCCGGGAACGGGACTTCCGGGAACGGGACTTCCGGGAACGGGACTTCCGGGAACGGCGATCTGCTCCGACGCGGCCAGTGCCGGAGCCGGAGCCTCTGACCCGACGCGCCCCGTGGCGACGGCGCAGGCGGCTTTGGCGCCCATGTAGGCGAGCAGGGTGCGGGTGTCCTTCGTCCAGAACGCGGTCTTGGCCTCGTCGCTCAGCGTCGCGAGCCAGCGCCGCTCCTGCTCGCGCTCCGCGTCGCTGAGCACCCACCGCGCGGGGGAGGGCCAAGAGCGCCCGATGCCCGGCGACTCCGCGTCGAAGGAGGCGAGGCAGCGCTCCAGGCGGGCGAGGTCGTCCGGGTCCAGCGGAGCCCTGCGCACCGCGGGCAGGATCCGCGAGGCCTCCTCGGGAAAGTGCGCCAGGAGATAGACGAGGGCCGCGCCCAGGGGCTCACGCTCCCGCAGTGTGTCCAGCAGCGCCAGGGGCTGGTGCAGTCCCGCCCGTACGCGGTCGCGCAGGCCGGGTTCGCCGGTCTCGGCCAACAGGCCGAGCAGCAGGACGAGATGTCCGCGCCGCCCGGCGGGCGCTCGCCCGAGACGCTCCGCCGTCTCCTCCGCCGCCGCGAGCGCGCCCGGGGCGGCCTCTCCGCCGGACCACACGGCGAGCAGCAGATCAAGGTACTGGTCGTACGCCTCATCATCCTTTGCGTGCGAGAACACTTCCAGGCGCTCGCTGAACGTATCGGTCCGTGCGCTCATACGCGTGTCTCCCCTACGGGCTAGTGCGGGAATGTGTGAGGAGGCGTGCGTACGCCTCAAGACCCGGGCGAGTTGCATCCGATAACGGCGATATATGCGTGGTGTGCCGCACGGTTTCACCGGAATCCCGGCACGCGGCGGATTTGTTCACTTCTAACAGAGCACGGCTGCGCGCTGCAAGGCGGTGAACGGGGCCTCGTCCGCATCCCGCGAAACGACCGGAAGTCGGGCCGCGCGGTACGAAATCGCAGTTCAGGGCGGCACTTGCGGAAGGAACAAATGAATTCCCACATTGTTGCGGCGGAAGAAACAATGCTTGTCGGGAGCCGCCGCTCAATTGGTCTGTGAGGTGCATCACATGCGCCCCGTGTCGTGATTGCCTGAAAGCGTGTACCGTGAATGCGGCTTATGGCCGGGGGTATTGGTCGTGGGGTGGCACGAGTCGGTCCTGAAGTATCCGGACCGGCGGAAAAGCCGGGAGAATCCGTTGCTCCGCACTCCGCCCTCCGGCAGGTTCCCGGGTGAACACCGCGTCTCCATGGGGGAAATATGGAACAACGTCGGCTCGGCACGGACGGCCCCGAGGTCTCCGCGCTGGGGATCGGCTGTCTGGGAATGTCGGGACGCTATGGCGCCGTCGACGAGGCGGAGAGCCTCGCGACACTGCACGCGGCCCTGGACAACGGAGTGACCCTGCTCGACACCGGCGATTTCTACGGGGTCGGGAGCAATGAACATCTGGTCGGCCGGGCACTGCGCAGCAGAAGGCGCGAACAGATCACGGTGAGTGTGAAGTTCGGCGTCCTGTGCGAGCCCGACGGGAAGTGGGGACGGCTCGACACCCGCCCCGAGATGGTGCGCAACTCCCTCGCCTACACGCTCCGCCGCCTCGGAACCGACTACGTGGACATCTACCGCCCCGCGCGATGCGATCCGGACGTGCCCGTCGAGGAGACCGTCGGGGCGATGTCCGAGCTGGTCTCCGAGGGATACGTCCGCTTCGTGGGCCTCTCCGAGGTCGACGCGGAAACCCTGCGCCGGGCGCACGCCACCCACCCGGTCAGCGACCTCCAGACCGAGTACTCGATCCTCTCGCGTGACATCGAGGACAACGGCCTGCTGGAACTGTGCGGGCAGCTCGGCGTGGGGATCACCGCCTACGGCGTGCTCTCGCGCGGTCTGCTCTCGGGGCGCCGGCCCGAGGACCGCGACGGCGACGTACGCGGCGCGTTCCCGCGCTTCCAGGGGGACAACCTGGAGCACAATCTGGCGCTGGTCCGGCGGTTGCGCGCCGTCGCGGAGGCCAAGGGCGTGACGGTTCCGCAGCTCGCGGTCGCCTGGGTGCTCGCGCGGGGAGCGGACATCGTCCCCGTCGTCGGGGCGCGCAGCCGGACACAGCTCGCCGAATCGCTCGGCGCCGGGGGCATCGGTCTCACCGCCGAGGACCTCGCGGCCGTCGAACGCGCGGTCCCCGCCGGGTCGGCGGCCGGTGACCGCTATCCCCGGAGGCCTGCCCCCGCCCCCTCCGCCGACGACAAGACGTGACCCGAGAGCTGCACACCTTCCTTATGAGGAGCGACGAGATGGCGGACGCGATGACGACAGCGGTTCTGCACCCGGGACAGATGGGCGCTGCGGTCGCCGGGCAACTGCGCCGCGCCGGCCGCACGGAGGTGATCTGGCTGCCGGAGGGGCGCAGTCCGGCGACGCGGGAACGCGCTGAGCAGGCCGGTCTGAGGGCGGTCGACGACATCGGGGCACTGGTGGCGGAGAGCGCGGTGGTGCTGTCCGTCTGCCCGTCCGACGCGGCGGAGGAGGTGGCCGAGCAGGTCGCGGCCCAGGGGTTCGCGGGTATCTACGTAGAGGCCAACCCGATCGGCCCGGAGCGGGTCAGGGGCATCGCGAAGCGACTCGAAGCGGGCGGCGCCACCGTGCTCGACGGCGGCATCCTCGGCGCTTCCGGTGCGGAGATGCGCTGCTATCTGTCCGGGCCCGCCGAGGAAGTCGGCCTCGTGCGCGGCCTCTTCGACGGCACCGGAGTCTCCGCGATCCCGCTGGAGGGCGAGGTCGGCACCGCTTCGGCCCTGAAGCTGGCCTTCGCCCTGTGGCAGAAGGGGGCCCGTGCCCTGGCCGCGGTCTCGTACGCGCTGGCCGACCGGTACGAGGTGGCGGGGCGGCTGTCGGCGGAGGCCGGGACCGAGGCCGAGGCGGAGACCAGGAGGACGGGCCGCTCCCCGCTGAGCAGCCCGGAGCAGTACGTGCTGCCCGCCGCCGTACGAGGCTGGCGCTGGGAGCTGGAGATGGGGGAGATCGCGGAGGCCCTGTCCGCCGCGGAGCTGCCCGACGAGCTGCCGCGTGGGGTGGGCGAGGTGTTCGCGCGCTGGGCCCCGCTGCGGGACCGGCCCGCCGGGGACCTGGGAGACCTGGGGGAGGCTCTCGCCCTGCTGCGCACGGGGAGCCGGGGATCGGCCGACCCGGGGTGACCGCCACACATACCCGGCCGCCCCCTCCGGCCGCCGGGAGGATACCGGAATCCGTCCTGCCGGTCGGAAATTGACCCCCGACGCCCCGCACAAAGGCGGCACTTCGCATGACGCGGGCACTTCGGGCGAGAGCCGGTGTACGGGGAAAGCGTAAATGCGTACGTGACAGGGCCTGCCGTGTAAACAGCGCCTCCATGTGCAGTGCGATCATTTTCCCGATCAATGGGAAAGTCTTTGCGGGGTCGTCCGGCGATGCTCTTTACCAAAACTGGTAACCTTTTGATCAGTTGCCATGCCGTTCCGGCGTGGCGGTGCACCAAATTACAGTTCAAGTAAGGATCAACCTGCCCCTCAACTGCGCATGGGTGAAGTCGTTCCGGACGTCCCGTGCAACGGGGGAAGTTTACATTCGGGGTGCTCGTCGTCGGGTGCCGCCGCTGTGAGGAGACACGTTGATCGATCTCGCATCACTCGACAATGCCCAGATAACCCCTTCCAGCGATCTGCGCCTGCTCGTCGCGCTCGACGCCCTGCTACAGACCGGAAGCGTCACCGAAGCGGCCAAGCGCCTCCAGCTCTCCCCGTCCGCGATGAGCCGGACGCTTCACCGGATTCGTCACACACTCGGAGACCCGATACTGGCCAGGGCCGGACGCGGCATGGTCGTCACGCCGAAAGGGGTGGAATTGAGGGAGCGGGTGCACGTGCTCGTCCGCGAGGCCCAGGTGCTGCTTTCCGCCGGGGACGAGGAGGATGTCCTCAGCGTGGGCAGGAACTTCGCCCTCATCGTGGACGACGGATACGCGGGTGTGCTCGCGCCGCACCTCGCCTCGCCCGGTCGTGCCCAGGCATTCCACTTCCTCTCCGAGGGGCAGGGGGACGGCAAGGCGTTGAGCGAGGGAACCGCCGACCTCAAAATCGGCAGGATCTACTCCAGCTCGCCCGAACTCCACGTGGAGAACCTGGCGTACAGCCGCTTCGTCGGTGTCGCCGCGCTCGGTCACGATTTTCTGCACGACTCTGTCGACGTCGAGCGGTTTGCACATGCATCGCACATTGACATTCTGCGGAACGACGGCGTGGCGTCCACCGTCGAGGCGGCGCTCGCCGAACACGACCTGCGGCGTGCGGTGGTCGTGACGACACCGCAGTACACCTCGGCGCTCTCCATGATCGGCCGGACCGACCTCGTCGCCGTCGTCCCGGAGATCCTCGTCGGGTCGGGGTCGCTGATGGCGGGCCTCGGCTCCTTCGAACTCCCCGTCCCCATCGCCCCCTTGGCCATCCGCATGGCGTGGCATCCGCGCAGCGACTCCGATCCGGCGCACACCTGGCTACGCTCCCGCATCCGGGACGTCCTGAAGAGTGGCATCGGCCCGTCGGCGCGGTGTCCAGAGCCACCACAGCAGCAGGGCCGGCACGGCCAGCGCCAGCCCGAGGAGGCAGGTGCCGGTCCAGCCCGCGGCGTCGTATACGAGGGCGGCTAGGGTCGATCCGGCCACGCCGCCGAGGAAGAACGCGAACATGTAGGCGGTGTTGACGCGGCTGCGCGCCTCGGGCCGCAGCGCGAACACGGTGCGCTGGTGGTTGATGTGGGCGCCCTGGAAGCCCGCGTCGAGGAGCACGATTCCGGCGATGAGCGCGACGAGCGAGGAGCCGCCCAGTGCGAGCACCCCCCAACTGACGACCATGACGGCCAGGGAGAGCGTGACGGTCAGCCCGCCGCGACCGCTGTCGCCCAGCCGTCCCGCGGCCGGGGCGGCCATCGCCCCGGCGACGCCGAAGAGCCCGAAGAGCCCGATGACCAGGGCCCCGTAGTGGTACGGCGGACCGGCGAGGAGGAACGCCATGGGGGCCCACAGCACCGTGAACCCCGCGAACTGGAGGAAGGCGAGCGTCATGCGCCGCTGCAGCTCCGGTTCGGCGGCCACCAGGGTCAGTACGGAGCCCAGCAGCGCCCGGTAGCCCTGCTGCTGGGCGGGCGGGGTGGAGGGCAGCACCCGGTTCAGCAGCACCGCGAGGACGACCATCACCACCGCGGCGACGGCGAAGATCAGCCGGAACCCGGCCAGACCGGCGGCCAGCCCGCTCAGGGTGCGGGCCGAGAGGGTCCCGATGAGCAGCCCGCTGGTCACGAAGCCGACCACGTGGCCGCGTTCCTCCGGCGCCGCGAGCGTGGCGGCGAGCGGCACTAGGATCTGCGCGCACACCGACAGCATCGCCAGACCGCCCAGGGTCAGCGCCATGACCGGCAGGTTCGGTGCGGCGGCGCATGCCGCGGCGACCACGCCGGCGGCCACCAGCATGAGCGTGACCAGGCGTCTCTGCTCCACCAGATCGCCCAGCGGCACCAGCAGCACCAGGCCGATCACGTATCCCACATTGGCGCTGGTCACCAGCAGTCCCGCAGCCGTGCTGGAGACGTGGAACGCGTCGGCGACGAGGCTCAGCAGCGGCTCGATGTAGAAGCGGTTGGCCACCGCCGCGCCGACCGCGGTCGCCAGCACGATCATCAACGGCCGTGACAGCGAGCCCTTGGAGCCCTTGGAACCCTTCTGGTCTTTCGGGCCCTTCGCGCGCTTGCCCGCCACGCTGTCGCCCGCCGCGTGCTCGCCCCGCTGGTCGGTCGTCATGGGCGGCTACCTCCTGGTGATACAGCTCGTATCATTGGTTACCACTTGTATCACGCCGGGAACGGACAGGAAAGAGCGGCCGGAGCGACGGGGGCGGCGGGAGCCCTCGGCCGGGCTCCGGGCGGTCCGGCCGCCCGCGTGACCCGCACGCGCGCCCTGCCGCGGTGAAGACCTCGACCAGGAGCGATTCCACCCCGCCGAGATACGGGTCCGCCGGGCCGTCACCGGCGGACGGACCGGCGGACTCCGGCGGCCGTGGCCGCGAGCGGTCCAGCTCGCTTCCGATCGCCTCCCGCAGCGGACGGTGCTGCGGACCGAGCCGGAACCGTCCGTCGCACCAGCTCTCGGGCGGGTAGAGCCACACCGGTCTGTCCAGCAGCTCGGGCGGCTCCCACGCGAAACGCGGCCATACGTGTGCGCGCAGCGGCCCGCCGCCGTCGCCCGGGATGTCCAGGTCCACCTGCCGGAACGAGCCGTCCATGCGGCGGCAGGTCCGCTCCACCGCCTCCCCGAGCCGGTCCAGGTCCGAGAGGAAGGACAGGCGTCTCCTCCTCGGCAGGTCCGACAGGTGTGTCACCTCGGGGTCGCCCACGAGGAGAACCGAGGAGCCCGGCAGGAACTGCGTCTCCCCGAGCGCCACGACCCCGGACTCCAGCCGGCGAAGCACCGCGGTGTCCGCACCCCTCGCCGTCCTTGCCGCCCTCGCTGTCCTCGCCGTGTCCGTGTGTGCGGGGTGCGTCCGTCGCCAGTGGTCGGTCATGGTCCGGCCCCCTCGTTCTCCGCTCGTCGAACGCCGCTACTCGATGACGGAGTCGGCCAACGGCCCGCCGTCCTGGGGGATGTCGAGCGCCCTGAGCACGGCGGCGCGGTGCCGGTGCGCGGCGCGCAGGGGCACGTCGGCGGCGCCCGAGGCGATGAGGTCGGCCAGCGACTCCAACTGGATGCGCAGCAGCGTGACCGCCGTGCTGTCCAGCAGTTCGGGCCCGCCGTCGGGGCCGAGGACCAGGTTGGTGCGTGCCGACTGCACCACCACCTCGGGCTCGGGCACCACCAGGTTGCCCAGCTCGGTGAGGATCCGCATGGCCTCGCCCAGGCCGCGGTACCCGCCCCTCGGGCCCGTCGTCGCGGACATCACCGCGACCGGCTTTCCGGTGAGCGCACCGGCTCCATGGGGCCGGGAGGCCCAGTCGACGGCGTTCTTGAGCACCGCGGGGACGGAGTGGTTGTACTCCGGCGTGGCGATGACGACCCCATCGGCAGCCCTGATCGCGTCGCACAGGTGGGTGACGGGCGGTGGCGGTGAGGGGAACTCCTCGTCCTCGTTGAACAGGGGGAGCGCCCCCAGGCCGTCGAAGAGGCGCAGGCGCATGGTGGCAGGGGCCAGCGACGGCAGCACGCCCAGCAGCCGGGTGTTGAAGGAATCCCTGCGCAGCGATCCGGAAAGTGCCAGTACGTCGAACATCCTGTCCTCTCTCCAGATGCGGTTCACTGCGTCCGTCGGGCGTCGTACCGGAGTGGGGTGATCTGCTGGATGTCGTACTTCTCCCGCAGATGCGCCACGGCCGCCTCGTCGGGGACGCCGGTGCCGAGGATCTCCAGCAGTTCCTCGAAGTAGCGCTCGTGGTCGGGAGGCGGCGCGGAGAGGAAGAGCATCCGGGCCGGTGTGTCGTGCGGGTTGGTGAAGGCGTGCGGACACCCGGCGGGCACGAACATGCAGCTTCCGGCCCCGGCACGGGCCGGGGCGCTGCCGTCCGCCGCCCGCCAGGAGCGCCAGTCCTGCGGGGAGCGTTCGTCGGGCTCGAAGGCGAGGAGGTCGAGTTCCCCTTCCAGTACGTAGAAGATCTCCTCGCTGCGGGTGTGGACGTGTGCGCCGACGTCGAAGCCCGGGGGGACGACGACCTCGAAGAGCGAGCCGGTCCGCGAGTGATCGCCGGTCACCTTGAAGGTCACCTCCTGGGCCTTGGTGACGATCTTCCTTCCGCCTCCGGGCGGCACGATCAGTCCCTCGGACATGGCAATCCCCTTCTTGAGATCTGCGCTTCGGGCAAGCGGGCGAGTGGACAAGCGGGCAAGCGGAAAAAGGGGGCGAGCGGGCGAACGGGGGAGGAGGCCGGGGTCACGAACCGAGGAACGTGGCGTCCGCGCGGGACGCGGCTGCCGCCCCCGACGCACCGTCCGCCCACGTCCCCACCGCCATCTCGGCGGTGATGCCGGGACCGAAACCGGCGATGATCCCCGACTCCCCGGCTTCGGCGCCGCCCTCGTCGAAGAGGCGCCGCAGCGCGTCCAGGACGACGGCGCTCGCGATGTTCCCGTACTCCGTCAGCGTCGACCTGCTGTGCCGGAACGCGTGCGGCTTGACGTCCAGGAACCGGCACAGGTCGTCGAGGATGCGCGGGCCGCCGGCGTGGATGATGTAGAAGCCCAGGTCGGACGCGTCCCAGCCGTGGCTGGCCACCAGGTCCCGCAGCACCGGCGCGAGCGGTTCCATGGTGGTCGGCACCCTCTTGTCGAGCTGGAAGTGGAATCCCGTCTCCTTCACCGCGTACGAGATCCAGTCCTCGGTGTCCGGGATCAGGTACGAGCCGTTGCGCTCCAGCCGCATCCCGGTGCCACCGTCGCCGCGCACGACGGCCGCGGCGACGGCGTCGCCGAACAGGCCGTCGGACAGCAGCGATCCGATGTCGTGGTCGGTGGGCTGATAGCACATGGAGCAGAACTCGCAGGACACGATGAGCGCGTTGCTCCCCGCGTGCGCCGTGCAGAAGTCGTGCGCCCGGTTGATCGCGGCCCCGCCCGCCGCGCAGCCGAGCTGGGCGATGGGTATCTGTCGGGTGTCGTGGCGGAACCCCATGGAGTTGATCAGCCAGGCGGACAGCGACGGCATCATGAAGCCGGTGCACGAGACGAAGATGATGACGTCGATGTCCGAGGGGCGCAGCCGCGCGTTCTTCAGCGCCTCCTCCACGACCGGCGGTACGCGCGTCTTCGCGTGCCGCTCGTAGGTGAGGTTCCGCTGCTCCAGGCCCGGGTGCTGGAGCGTCTCCTCGATCGGCAGGATCGTGTGCCGCTTGAGCACGCCCGTGTTGCGGATCAGACGGAGGGCCAGCTTGAGCTTGGGGTGGTCGGCGTGCCGGCGCTTGGCCAGTTCGAGCGTGTCGTCGAGCGTCACGATGTTTTCCGGGACGGCGACGACCGGTTTGCACAGGACAGGCATGTGGTGGATCCATCCGTGTGAGAGGGAACGTGCTCGAATGCGCGGGAGAGCATTGCCCGGTAAGTGACCGTCCTTTCGAACCGGCGTCGTCGCCGGTTTCGGACGGGGAGATGAAGGTCTGAGGAACGCGACCGTGTTCCGAGGGAATCGGAGAGGAGGTCCAGCGGTCCAAGGGCCCGACAAGATTTACAGGTGCCGTCGTCCGAAGGTCAACCCCGGGCCCCTGGCGCACGGTTCGGATTCGATGCCGCAATTCTTGTGGTGAGCGTCACAGGGCGGGTGTTCCGGAAGCCGTCGATCAGCTTGTATTCGCTACGGGCAACCGCTCCGGACAATGATTGAGCGGGCTGCAACATGCCGCTTGACGTGGGATTTTGTCGATCCATGGATTGCGCGCAGAGAAATCCGCTGAATTTACGGAGGTCCGGCCGATCCGGGCTTCCCTTGTGCCGGTCCGACGCGCCCTGATAGCAATCTCTCCAGCGCACCGGGAACCGCCTTTGGTAGCGAAAGAGTGGGCAGATCGATGACGAAGATAGTAGTGATCGGTGCCGGCATGGGGGGATTGGCGACCGCGCTTTTCTGTGCCCGGCGCGGCCATACGGTCACCGTGCTGGAGCGGGACGACCAGCCGAAACCCGATGCCACGGCTGACGACGATTTCCGGGACTGGGACCGCGCCGGGGTGCCGCACGCCCGGCAGGGACACAATTTCCTCGGCCTCTCCAGCAGGGTCATGCGCGCGGAAGCGCCCGATGTGCTGGCCGCCGTCGCGGCCCGCGGCGCACCGCGGATACCCGTCGCGGGCACGGCCGAGGACGAGAACCTGCTCTCCCGCAGGCTCGTCTACGAGGGCGCGCTGCGCCGGATCGTCGAGGCGGAACCGGGCGTCGAAGTGTGCTCGGGAACGTCCGTCGAGGGGCTGGTGGTGCGGGGCGAGGCCGCAGCCGGAGTGCCGCACGTCGTCGGCGTGCGGCTGCCCGGGGGCGAGGAGATCGCCGCGGACGTCGTCGTCGACGCGGCGGGACGGCGGACGCGCGCGGGCCGGTGGCTGGCCGAGGCGGGCTGCCGCGCACCGGAGGAGACCGCCCAGCCCTGCGGATTCCACTACCTCACACAGCACTTCCGGCTCCGCGCGGGCGAGTCCTTCCCCCAGTCGACGGTGCCCATCTACGCGAAGCTGGATTTCACCAAGCTCGTCCTGTTCGCCGCGGACAACGGCTGCTTCCAGGTGTCCATGACCGTGGCCACCGACGACCCGCTGCGCCACCGACTCCGGGAACCCGGGGTCTACCGGCGCTTTCTGGAGACCGTGCCGCTGGCGGTGCCGTGGCTGGAGCGCAGCGCGCCGATGGACGAGCCGCACCCGATGGCCCGGCTGGAGGACCGGTGGCGGCGGCTGGTGAGCGGGGGAGCGCCCGTCGTCGCCGGTTACGTGCTGCTGGGCGACGCCGCGATGCAGACCAACCCGGCCTTCGGGCGCGGGGTGCCGCTCGCCTACCTCCAGGCCCGGTACCTCGCCGACACCGTCGAGAAGGTCCGGGACGATCCGGCCGGTTACACGGTGCGGTGGGACGAGTGGGCCGAGCGGAACCTGGGGGTGTGGTTCAAGGCCCAGTTGGTCAGCTCCCGCGAGCAGCGGGAGCACATCGAGGCCGGTGTGCGCGGCGAGCCGGTGGCACCGGCGAGGGACCGGATGAGCCGTTTCCTCGACGCGCTCGCGCTCCTCGGCGAGGACGAGCCCGGCATCAACGCGGTACAGCTCCAGTTCTTCAACATGCTGATGACTCCTCAGGAACTGCTGAACCACCCCGTCGCGGTGCCGAGGATCCGCGACCACCTCCGGGACCACGGCGACCCGGTCGTTCCCGCACGCGGCCCGGACCGGATGGAGTTCGAACGGCTCGTCACGGGCTGACCGGACCGGACGCGTCCCCCCGGCACACCAACCGTCCCGCACACCAGGTAAGGGAGACCACCTTGACGGAGCAGAACGGCCATACCCCCACGCTGGGGGAGATGGCAGACCTCACCGTGCCACTGGCGATCCGGGTGGCGGCCACGCTGCGCGTCGCCGACCACCTCGCCGACGGGCCCCGCACCGCCGCCGAACTGGCGGAGAGGACGGGGGTGCGGCAGGGGCCGCTCGACACGGTGCTGCGGCGGCTGGCCGCGGCGGGCGTGCTCAGCGCCGAGCGGTCCGGCCGGTACGGGCTGACGCCCCGGGGCGAGGCCCTGCGGGACGACCACCCGTCGCACGCACGCCGACGGCTCGACATGGAGGGCGCGCTCGGCCGGGCCGAACTGTCCTTCGTGGAGCTGCTGGAGACGGTGCGCACGGGCCGGAACGCCTACATCGCGCGGTACGGACGGTCCCTCTGGGAGGACCTGGCCGCCGACGCGGCGCTCTCGGACTCCTTCGACGCGATGATGGCGTTCAACATGGGCGAGGTGGTGGGCTCCGTCCTGGCCGCCTACGACTGGGGCTCGCTCAAGCACGTGGTGGACGTCGGCGGCGGGAACGGGGCCCTGCTGGCGGCCCTCCTCGGCGAGCACCCGCACCTGCGCGGCGGACTCGTGGACCTCCCCCAGGCGGCCGAGGCGGCAAGGCACACCTTCGACGCGGCGGGAGTCGCGGACCGCGCCGACATCTTCCCGCAGAGCTTCTTCGACCCGCTCCCCTCCGGCGCCGACGCCTATCTGCTCTCCGACGTGCTGCACGACTGGGCCGACGAGGAGGCCAAGGCCGTGCTGCGGCGCTGCGCGGAGGCGGCCGGCGGCAGCGGACAGGTCTGCGTCATCGGCGAGTTCGGCGCGGACGGCGAATCACCGAGCACGGCCATGGACATGCGGATGCTCGCCTTCGTGGACGGCAAGGAGCGCCGCATCAGCCAGGTCGGGAAGCTCGCCGAGGAGTGCGGCCTCGGGGTGTCGGGCGTACACAGCGCGGGCGAGATCTCGGTCGTCGTCCTGCGGCCTCTCACGGGGGGATGACATGACGGCACGTTCGATCAGCCTGGTCCCGCCCACGTTCGGCTCGCCGGCGGAGGAGCGCGAGCACCGCAAGGAGAGACTGGCGGCCGCGCTGCGCCTGTTCGCCTCGTTCGGCTACGAGGACGGCGTCGCCGGGCACATCTCGACACGGGACCCGGAACACCAGGACAGCTTCTGGATCAACCCGGTCGGGATGCCGTTCGCGCTGATGCGGGTGAGCGACCTCATCCGGGTCGACGACCGGGGCGAGGTCGTCGAGGGCGAACACCGGACCCATGAGGCACCCTTCTCGATCCACTCCGCGATCTACCGGGCCAGGCCGGGCGCACAGGCCGTCGCGCACAGCCACTCCGTCCACGGGCGGGCGCTGTCCTCGCTCGGTGTGCCGGTGGAGCCCTACACCCAGGACGCGTGCGCCTTCTTCGGGGACCAGGGCTACCTGGACGACTACACGGGGGTGGTGCTCGACGAGGCCGAGGGCAAGCGCCTGGCCGCCGCGCTCGGGGAGGCCAAGGGCGTGATCCTGCGCAACCACGGCCTGCTCACGGTGGGCGAGACGGTCGACGCGGCCACCTGGTGGTTCATCTCCATGGAACGGTCCTGCCAGGCCCAGTTGCTGGCCACGGCGGCGGGGGAGCCGGTCCGGATCGACGAGGAGAACGCGGCGCGCACGCGTCAGCAGCTCGGCGGCGAGTTCGTCGGCTGGCTGAACTTCCAGCCGCTCTACCACCAGATGGTGCACCAGCAGCCCGACCTGCTGGACTGACCCCGCCCGTCCGCCCGCTCCGTTTCTGCCCCGTCGCACCCCTGCCCCGTCGCATCCCCCCCCGCGACGGGGCAGGGGCTCTGTGTGCGACCTCTGCCATGGGCTCGACCCCGGCCTCCTCAGCGGCGGATCCTTGTCGTGTCACGAAGCACGGGGGAGAAGCACGAGGGGGTGCCGCGGCATGAAGGAGTACGGGGACGCGCAGGGCTGGCCCCACGAGGGCGGACCGCTGTTCCTCCATCCCGACGACGACCTCGCGCCCAACCGCCCCGGCGAGGCGCTGCACGCACGGCTGGCCGCACTGGGCGTGCCGCACCACCCGCGCCTCGCCGCCTGTGCGCGTGCGCTCGGGAGGCTGGCGGGCAGACCGGACGAGCGTGCGGCGCTGCGTCGCGCGCTCGACGGGGAGCAGCGGGCCGGGGAGGAGCTGGAGCGGCTCACCGGGGGCGGCTGGCGGGTGCTGCACTCGGTTCCGGTGCCGCCCGCGGCCGCCGTACCGCATCTGCTGATCGGTCCGGGCGGCGTCTTCACCCTGCACACGGCCTGCCCTCGTGGGGCCCGTGTGCGCGTCGGCACGGACGCCGTGCTCGTGGCGCGCGGGCGCGCCGAGCCCTGGGTGCGGCTCAGCCGCCGCGAGGCCCGCCACGCCGCGCTCGCCCTCAGCCGCGGCTGCGGCTTCCCCGTCACGGTCCAGGCGGTGCTGGTCCTCGTGGGCACGGCCGGGTTCGCCGTCGCCCCGGAGCTGGCGGACGTCCTGGTGGTGAGTGACCGTCAGATCGCCACCCTGGGCGCGGGCCGCGCGGTGCTCGGTCCCGCCGAGGTCGCGCGGGTGTACGCGGTGGCGCGCGACCGCCGCACCTGGCTGGTCCTGTGACGGCTGGTCCTGGGACGGCGTGACCTGTGTCCTCGCCAACGGGACGGGTTTGGCCGTGCGGGAACTCTCACGCGATGGTCGGGGGAGGTTCGGGGCTGGGGCTGTCCGTCGCCCAGGGGGAGCGCTCCCGGTTGCTCTGGCCTCGTCGCCCCAGGTATTCGTGAGCGGCGTCCTCGGTCAGCCACTCCCGCACACCTTGGTCAGTGCTGAGGTAGTCGTCTTGTCTCCGATCCAAGACCCGCCACCGGAGGCGGTCGGGAGAAGGAGTGACGACGTAACGGCTCACGGGCTTTCACCGCCCGCCGATGCCGATGACCAGCGCCAGGACGAGAGACGCCAACGAGGTGCAGTACGCGACCACTTCGGTGCGGTTGAATGGAATCGGCGCGTCTAACCTCACCGGCTTTTCTTGGCAGCGGGAGCACTCGCAAGGCGGCATGTCCGAGGGCAGCTTGAACCAGGAGGCGGGCAACTCGTAGGGGTCGGACGGGTGCTCCTCGAAGATCTGCTTCGGCCCCCAGGTATGGCCATCGTCGTGAGAGACCCGCAGCCACATACGCGACCCTGGGCCCTCAGCGGTTGGCCCTTCGCGTCGTTCGTCGGTCACAGCAGGCCCTCCAGGCGGGGCAGGGGGGCGAGGGTCCGCCACGGGGCGAGCCGTAGTGGCGGATGCGTCTTGGGGGCCGGGGGCTCCGGCTGGTGAGGGGGGTCAGGGGGTGGGGTCGTCACGCTGGTAGCTCTCCTGGGTCACACGGGGGTCGGGTTCGGGCCCTACGTAGTGACAAGCGTCACAGCCACGCGGTTTAGAGTGGAAGAGTTCCCATTCCGTGGACGAGTCGAGGAATGGAGGCGGCATGCCCGCGCCAAAGAAGCTTGACCGGTCGGCCAGCGTGGAAGCATTTCTCGGGGGGAAGGTGCGGGAAGCTCGAACGCTTCTTCGCTTCAAGCAGGATGAGTTGGCCACGAAGGTTTTTTCATCCGGATCCGTGATCAGCGCTATCGAACTGGGCGAAGACGTGCCCAGCCGCGACCTGGCGCGCAAGCTAGGGCTGGTACTTGGCCTGGGTGACGACATCGTGGACCTCGTGAAACTGATTGAGAGCAGTCAGGTTCGCGGCTACGCAAAAGAGTTCCTGCGCAAGCAGCTCCAGGCCACCGTGATGCATGAGTGGGCTGCCCATGTGCCTGGGCTCCTCCAGACCGAGGGCTACGCTCGCGCGCTGCTGCTAGCGGGAGAGGAGAGCACGGAAGTTGACGCCTACGTGCAGGCTCGAATGGAGCGACAGGAGAAGGTGTGGGGGAAGGCGACCCCTCCACTGCTGTGGGCTGTGGTCGACGCTGCCGTACTGTACCGGGGGCCCCGGGAGGTTCGTCGCGGGCAACTCCAGTACCTTCTCGACATGTCTGATCGGCCTCAAGTCACGGTCAGGGTTCTGCCCTTCGACGCTGAGCCCGGAGTTGTGGGGTACCTCTCGGTGCTTGATCTGCCGGACGGCGGCCGGTACGGCTACGTAGAGGGTCACAGCACGGGCAGGGGCACGGGGGAGCCCGGTGACGTTCAGGATCTCGCCCGCGCATACGATCGGGCCGCCGCCAATGCCCTGTCGGCACTTGACTCCATGGATGCGATCAAGGAAGCACTGAATGACCTCTGAATGGCAAAAGTCCAGTTACTCGGGCTCCTCGAACGATGCCTGCGTGGAGGCCAAGCGTCTCCCCGCTGAAGTGCTTGTCAGGGATTCCAAGGACACCGATATTCCCGCTATCTCCGTCAGCCGGGCCGCTTGGACGGCATTCGTGACGAAGTTGTAGGGGAACTCTGAGTAGGCCCCAGCAGTGTTACTCCTGCTGGGGGCTTTCCTTCGGGTGGTCAGTACAGCAGATACGGTCGCCGCTCGGCCTCGAACGCGCTGACCTCACGCTCCCACGCCGCGCTGACCGATTCCGCTGACGCGCCCTGGTCGATCATCTCGCGCAGCCGGGGCGAGCCGGACAGCTTGTCGATCCAGTACGGGCGCTCCTTGTCCCAGTCATCCTTGCGCCAGGCGAAGCCCTCATACTTGCGGGCCTCCACCAGCATGGCGACGGCCGTCTCGACGGGCCGGTAGCGCCGTGGGTCGGTGAGGTGGATCTGGACGCCCGCGCAGGTCTTGCCCGTGAACTTGCTGAACGTCGGCACGAAGTAGCCCTCGCGGAAGCGGACGCCCGGCAGCCCGTGCGCGTTGAGGCGGTCGCTGTAGCGGTGGTCGAGGTAGGGGGCGCCGATGAACTCGAACGGGCGGGTCGTGCCACGCCCCTCGGAGAGGTTGGTGCCCTCGAACCAGCCGGTTCCCGCGTACACGGTGGCGGTGTCGGCCGTGGGCATGTTGGGGGAGGGCGGCACCCACGGCAGCCCGTGGTCCTGGGCGAAGGAGTCCGGGTCCCAGCCCTGGACGCGCACCACGTCCAGCTCGACCTGCCCGCCGGCGCCCTCCTCGGGCAGCAGCTTCCCGTTGAAGTAGCGGGCCAGCTCGCCGACGGTCATCCCGTGCTGCTGGATGACCGGCTTCAGCCCGACGCCCGACGTGTACTTCTCCGTCATCATCGGCCCGTCGGCCCTGCGTCCGATCGGGTTGGGCCGGTCCAGGACGAGGAAGGAGGCGCCGGTGGCACGCGCTGCGGCCATCGCGTGGTACATCGTCCAGATGTAGGTGTAGAAGCGGACGCCGACGTCCTGGATGTCGAAGACGATCGTGTCGGCCCCGGCCTTCCTGAACAGCTCGGCCATCTTCTTGTCGTCCGCGCCGTACGCGTCGTAGACCGTGAGCCCGGTGCGCGGGTCCTTGAACTCCGGCTCCGACGCGCCCGCCTGGGCGCTGCCCCGGAAGCCGTGTTCGGGGCCGAAGACGCCGACGATGTCCAGCTCGTCGCGGGCGGCCATCGAGTCCACGATGTGGCTGGTGTCGCGCAGGACCCCGGTCGGGTTGCTGATGACGCCGACCTTGCGCCCGCGCAGCATCCGCCACCCCTGCGCGGCGGCGACATCGGCGCCGGGCGTGACGCGCCTGGCCACGCGCGCCGCGTCCACCGTGCCCGTCGGGTCCGCCGCCGACGCCGGGCCCTGGCCGAGCAGCGGGGCGCCGAGCGCCGCCGTGGCACCGCCGACGAGGAGTGAGCGGCGGGAGGGGTTACGGGGCATCGCGGACTTCCTTCCGGTGGCGGGACGGCGCAGGCGGGCGGGAGAGGGCCGAGGGCGAAAGCTATCCGAACGTGACGGTGCCAGCCAGAGTGCGCGCACACCGCCACAGGTGCGCGCAATGACAGGCGCGGCGGTGCGAGGATGACCCGTATGGCCAAGCCGAACATCACCCTGGTCCAGGGCGACATCACCGAGCAGGACGTCGACGCCGTGGTGAACGCCGCCAACTCCTCACTGCTGGGCGGCGGCGGTGTCGACGGCGCCATCCACCGCAAGGGCGGGCCCGAGATCCTCGCGGAGTGCCGGGTGCTGCGCCGCTCCCCGGAGTACGGCAAGGGGCTGCCGACGGGGCAGGCGGTGGCCACCACGGCGGGATGGCTCCCCGCCACCTGGGTGATCCACACGGTTGGCCCCGTGTGGTCGCGGAGCGAGGACCGTTCCGGACTGCTGGCCTCCTGCTACCGCGAGTCCCTGCGCGTGGCCGACGGACTCGGCGCCCGCTCGGTGGCCTTCCCCGCTGTCTCCACCGGTGTCTACGGCTGGCCCCTGGACGACGGCGCCCGCATCGCCCTGGAGACGGTGCGGCAGGCGGACACCGAGGTCGAGGAGGTCAGGTTCGTCCTCTTCGACGACCGCTCCTACGCCGCGTTCGCCTCGTAGCCCGGCGCGTTCGGACCCTGGCCCCTGCCTCACCGGGACACGGACCCGCGCCCCGGTACGGGAAACAGCGGCTCGATCAGCTCCACGGCGCGCAGCACGGCGCCCAGTGTCGGGCCGTCGTCGGCGCCGTAGGCGGAGATCACGTCGAGGGCGGTGTCCGCGAGTTTGACGGTGTGTTCGTCACCGTGTGCCGCAGCCAGGGCGAAGACCTCCTCGGCCGTCGCGGGACCGTGCCCCGATCCGTGACCGGGCGCGGGGGCGCCCTCGGCGGGACCGTAGGCGGCCACGATCGCCGTGCTCACCGTCCAGGCCGCGTCGAGGCTGGGCAGCCACAGTGCGCGGGGGAGCGCGGGGAGGGTGCGCAGCACTGCGTTGGGCGCGGTCGCCGCGTGGACGAGCATGACGGGCTGGCCGTGGGCGTGGGTGGCGTAGCGGTGGGTCGCGGCGCGGACGAGTGCGGCCAGCGCGGCCTGTGTCTCCTCGGGTCCGGGGGAGTGGGGTCCAGGCCGCCTGGGGAGTGCGCCGATGCGGGCGAGGCGTTCCTGGATGCCGCCGCTCTGCTCACGGATGCGCGGTACGGAGGCGAGCACGGCCCCCGCCGGGTCGGCCCGGCCGGCCCGGTCGGCCGCTCCCTCGGCGCCCTCGGCCGTGCCCCCGCTCGCGCCCTCGTCGGCACCCGTATGCAGCGTCCCGACGCCCGTGAGGAAGTGGTGCCGCGCGGCCCAGTAGCCGAGCGCGTGGGCCAGTTCCGCGCGGCGCGGTGCTGTCTCCTCCCCGTCGAGCAGGGTCCGTACGGCGTGCCCCGTACGGATCACGGGGTGGGTCGCGCCGCCGGAGATGCCGGGCAGCAGCCGGGGCCACCACTCGGCGAGCACGTCGTGCCAGGGCGACTCGGCGAGCCGCCTGGTGAAGTGGACGGTCCAGTCGGCGAGGCGCCGGGGATCGCCCAGCGCCTCCTGCCAGTTGTCCTCCGTCACCGGTGAGGACAGCTCGGGCATGTCCTCCAGCTTGTCCCGGTAGCGGTCGATCCAGCGGTGCACGGTCCCGGCCTGTCCGTTGCGGACCAGCGCCTCCACGGCCATGGGCGCGTGGTTGCTCAGCCAGCCGTCGCGTTCGGGGCCCGAGGCGTGCAGCCGCTCCAGTGCCTCGTCGAGGGTGCCGCTGTGGTCGGGTGGGGGCGGTGTGGGTGGTGTGGGCCGGTGTGTCTCCATGGGGCCGACGGTAGGTGCCGCGCGCGGGGAACGTAACCGGCCACGGACCTAGGCCCTTCGCCCGAAGGGCCCCGGCCTGCGGCCCGGCTCAGCGGCCCGGCCCTTCAGTGGTGACCGTGCCCGGCGCCGTGCTCCCCGCCCGCGTCCGAGCCCGCGTCCGAGTCCCCGCCCGCGTCCGGGTCCGTGTCCGAACCCTGTCGCGCGGTGTGTCCTCCGTGCCCGCCCCCTCCGCCTCCCGGCACGTCGCCGTTCTCGTCCGTCACGATGAAGAGTCCGGCCATGCCCATGTCCGAGTGGCTCTGGACGTGGCAGTGGTACATCCACTTGCCGGGGCCCACGTGTTCACCGGCGAGCACCTGGAAGCCGAAGGAGTCGGCCGGGCCGGTGATCTTGTTGTCGATGACGCGGCTGGGGTCGTCGGGTCCGGTGAGCAGGCCCGTGCGGTTGTCGGCCCAGCGGTGACCGTGGATGTGGAACGTGTGGTAGAACTCGCCGTGCGTGATCGAGATGAACTCGACGCGCTCCCCGATCTTCGCCGTGAAGTCCGGCGCCGCGTCGCCGGGGCGCCCCGTCCGGTTGTTGATGGTCATGTCGTTGAAGACGATCGTGAACTGCTTGTCGGGGAGGATGTCGCCCCTGCGGCGCACCACCAGCGGGCCGTAGAGCCCCTTCTGGAGCCCGCCGGTGCCGTGCTCGGTGCCGACGATGTGGTCGTGGTAGTGCCAGTAGCCCGCGCTGCCGGGCATGTACGAGCCGTCCGCGCGGCGGCCCGGAGCGTGCGTCTTCCAGACGTACGTGCGTCTCTCGCCCGGCTCCACCGTGCTGCCGGTCAGCTTGGTGCCGTCGCTGGTGATCTCGTAGTCGACGCCGTGGACGTGGAGGCTCGCGGTGACGTCGAGATTGTTGACGAACTCGATCTCCATCGTGTCGCCCTCGTACATCTCCAGCAGTGGCCCGGGGATGGTGGCCCTGCCCGGCTCCAGTCCGTAGCCCATCTGTCCGTCGGGAAGCGCCTCGGCGTAGAGGGTGATGCTCCGGTCCTTGGTGGGGGCCGCCGTCGCCTCGTTCCGCTGCGAGGCGGCGGCGGTCAGGGTGGCCGGAGCGAGCGCGGCGATGGCCGCTCCGCTGGTGAACGAGCGCCGGGAGAAGCGGGGTCGCGACATGCGCTGGCCTTCCTCGGTCGTCCTTGGCCGCCCTCCGGGCTCGGTCGCCTTTCGGGGGGCTCTGACGGCGCTTCATGTTAGGAACTGATCGAGAGTTTGCCCACCCTCTGGACAAAGTTCTGTCTTTTACGGTCATAGCCATTGGCGTACCGGCAAAAGGGGTCTAGCTTCCTTTGGCGTTGCTGTCACCTATGAGAGGTGGGCGAACCATGCGGCACAGACGAGGCGTTCACGCGCTGGCCGCCACCGTGATCATGTCGCTCCTGGGAGGTGCGCCTGCCCTGACCGGACAGGCAGGAGCGCAGGAGCCGAAGCAGGCACAGCAGGCACAGCAGGCACAGGAGGTGCCGGGCGGCGAGGACGCCCGGATGCTGGTCTTCCACGGCAAGGACGCGCCACGCGAGCGCACGGAGGCCGCGGTCTCGGCGATCCTGAAGATCGGGAACGACGCTCCGGCGGCGGAGCGCATCAGGGTCGACGTCACCAGCGACCCCGGAGTCTTCAACCAGCGCGAGTTGCAGCAGTACAACGCGGTCACCTTCCTCTCGGCCGAGGGCGACCTGCTCAACAGCGACCAGACGAGGGCCTTCAAGCGCTACGTCCGCGCGGGCGGCGGCTTCCTCGGCCTGCACGACGCGGCACGCGCACAGCCCGGCGACGAGTGGTTCACCGGGCTGTTCGGGGCCCGCCCCGAAGAGGGCGCGGCGCCCGCGGCGCAGAAGGCCGTCGTCGAGGTCGGGGACCGTACGCACCCCGCGACGGAGGACCTGCCGCTGGAGTGGAGCCGCAAGGACAGCTGGACCAACTGGCAGAAGAACCCCAGCGGCGAGGTCCACACCGTGGCCCGGGTGCGCGAGAGCTCGTACTCCCCGGGCGAGGGCGCTGAGGGCTGGGACCACCCCGTCTCCTGGTGCCGCGACTACGACGGCGGACGGTCCTTCTACAGCGGCATGGGCGGCACCGCCTCGACGTTCACCGAGAACAACTTCCGCAAGCACCTGCGCGGCGCGATGCTGTGGACCACCCGCCTCGCGCGCGCCGACTGCCAGGCCACCATCACCGCGAACTACGCGGCCGAGCGCGTCACCCAGCCCAACACCGGCGACCAGCTCGACCAGATCGGCGAGCCGCACGGGCTCGACATCGCCGACGACGGCCGCGTCGTCTACATCGGACGCGGCGGCGGCATGCCCAACGCGCCCGTGGTCACCGACTGGAACGACCCGAAGATCGGGCTCGGCCCCGGCACCGTCCACGTCTACGACCCCGAGACGAAGAAGGTCACCCAGGCCGGGACACTCGACGTGTTCGGCAACAAGGGCGGCGGTGAGGAACTGGTCAAGAACGAGGAGGGGCTGCTCGGCATCGCCCTCGACCCCGACTTCCTCGACAACGGCTGGGTCTACCTCCACTGGACCCCGCACTCCGGCATCGACCGGACCGCGCACATGGCCGAGCGCCGCGTCTCCCGCTTCACCCTCGATCCGGCCACCAACAAGCTCGACGTGGCATCCGAGAAGACGCTGCTGAAGTGGCCCGTGCAGATCCACAGTTGCTGCCACGCGGGCGGCGGCATGGACTGGGACTCCAAGGGCAACCTCTACATCGCCACGGGCGACAACAACTCCTCACAGTTCAGCGGCGGTTACTCCGGCAACAACCCGGAGCCGCAGTTCGCCGGGACCTCCTTCGCCGACGCGCGCCGCACCGCGGGCAACACCAACAACCTCAACGGCAAGATCCTGCGCATCCATCCCGAGAGCGACGGCACCTACACCGTCCCCGAGGGCAACCTCTTCACCGGCGAGGAGGAGGGCGGGGGCAAGACCCGCGAGGAGATCTATGTGATGGGTGTGCGCAACCCGGCGCGGATCTTCGTGGACAAGAAGACGGACTGGCTCTACGCGGGCTGGGTCGGCCCCGACGCGGGCGAGCCCAGCACCACCTGGGGCCCCGCGAAGTACGACACGTTCGCGGTGATGACCAAGGCGGGCAACCAGGGCTGGCCGTACTGCATGGGCAACAAGCAGCCCTACCGCGACCGCAACCTGCCCGACCCCAGCAAGCCCCTGGGCTGGTACGACTGCGACCACCTCAAGAACGAGTCCCCCAACAACGACGGCCTGGTGAACATCCCGCCCGCCCGCAACAACAACATCTGGTACTCGCCGCAGGGCGGAGCGCCCGACTTCCCGCGCGACGCCAACGGTGTGCCCAGCTACAAGCTGGACGAGCAGACGCTGCGCCTCCCGTGGCTCAAGGGTGGCGGCCAGGCCACCATGAACGGCCCCGTCTACCGCTACAGCGAGAAGAGCGACAGCGACGTCAAGTGGCCCGCCTACTGGGACGGCAAGTGGTTCGTGGGCGACTTCTACGACGGCGACCAGCCGCGGCACGGTGTCGTCCTCGACCCCGGCAACGCGGCGAGCGGCGGCCTGCCCGTCCACGCGGAGAGCCTCGACAAGATCGTCCCCGCGGGCGAGGGCGGCATCCGCAACCTCATGGACTGGCGCTTCGCACCCGACGGTTCGCTCTACGCCCTGGACTACGGGCGCGGCTTCTTCAACGCCGACGCCGCCTCGGCGCTGTGGCGCGTGACGTACAAGGGCGGTCCGCCCACCCCGCTGCCCAAGGACTACCTCGGTGAGCAGGGATCGTGAGTCGTGAGGAGGAGGGAGACGCGATGCGAGTGACACGAGCGAAGCGGGCGGGCCTGCCGTCCCTGACGGCGGCGACGGCGGTGACGGCGCGATGGCGCGGGCGCCGAAGAGAGGGCGCGGCGACGCGCCACAGGAGCGGCGCCCGTACGCCGCACATGCGTGACGCCGCACGACGGCCCGCGCGAGGAGGAGTGCCCGTCGCGCGTGCGCGCCGGATCACCGCGCTGCTGGCGGCCCTGTGCGCCGCCGCGCTCTGCCTGGTCGCCCTGCCACCGGCCCAGGCGCAGCAGCCACCGGGGGCGTCCGACGGGGCGGCGGCAGCGCAGACGCTGACGTGGACAGCGGGCGACAGCATCACCGAGTACACCTCGGCGCCCGCCACGGCCGTGGCGGGCGAGGCCACCCTCGTCTTCGAGAACAGCGCGGCCACGGGCAACACCACGAGCATGCCGCACACCCTGACGTTCACCACGTCGGACCCCGAGTACAACAACGACGTCAACGTCAACATCCTCGCCAACCCCAACGACGCCAACGGCGGCAAGCACCAGACCACCGTGACCCTCACCCCCGGCGTCTACCACTACTACTGCGCCATCCCGGGACACGGCACCATGCAGGGCGAACTCGTTGTCACCGGCGGAGGCGGCGAGGACACCACGGCGCCCGAGGTGGCCGCCGACGTCGCAGGCGAGCAGAACGCCGACGGCGCCTACGTGGGCGCCGCGACCGTGACACTCGACGCCACCGACGACTCCTCCGGCGTCGACAAGGTGGAGTACGCGCTCGACGGCGGCGCCTACACCGCCTACACCGCGCCCGTCGTCGTCAACACCCCGGGCGAGCACACCGTCCGCTACCGCGCCACCGACAAGGCGGGCAACGTCTCGGCCGAGAAGACGGAGACGTTCACCGTCGTCGCGGCGCCCGAGGACACCACCCCGCCCCAGGTGACGGCCAGGGTCGACGGGGAGCGCGACGCGGACGGCGACTACGTCGCCATGGCGACGGTGACCCTGAGCGCGACGGACGCGGACTCGGGCGTCGACGCCGTCGAATACGCCGTCAACGGCGGCGAGTTCACCCCGTACACAGCGCCGTTCATGGTCCACGCCGTCGGCGACCACACCGTCACCTACCGGGCCCGGGACAAGGCGGGCAACTCCTCCGAGGCGAAGGAGACCCGCTTCACCATCGTGGAGGACGGCGGCAACCCGCCGGACCCCGAGTGCCCCGAGCGCGACGACAGGCCGCTGGTCGCCGTCGGCGAGAAGATCACCCAGGTGCCCAACCGCGAGGTGCGGGAAGGGTGCAGGATCAACGAGGTGATCGAGGACGAGCGGGCCTGGCGGACCACCACGGCCTTCCTGCGGCACGTGCGCGAGGTGACCGCGGAGCTGCTGGCGGACGGCTTCGTCGACGAGGCCGAACGGACGAAGATCATCCAGGCCGCCAAGGACTCCGGCATCGGCGACGGCAAGGGCTACGAGAAGATCTTCGACGGCACCCCCGCCTCCTTCAACAACTGGGCACAGGCGGGCGGCGGAGGCTTCGAGCTGGAGAGCGACGGCACGATGACCAGCAGCACCGACGTCGAGGGCATGGGCATGCTCTGGTTCCCGAAGAAGCGCTACGGGGACTTCTCGCTCAAGCTCCAGTTCCTCGACGCGGCCCCGGTCGGCTCCCGCGCCAACAGCGGCGTCTTCGTCCGCTTCCCCGACCCGCGCGACCACCCCGAGGAGCCGCGCCCGGAGTGGGCGGCCATCAAGTACGGACACGAGGTGCAGATCTTCGACGACGAGAACGGCGACCAGTACAAGACCGGTTCCGTCTACGGCTTCGACCTCGTCAACAGGGGAGACGCCCTGGTGACCCCCAAGGGCACCTGGAACGACTACGAGATCCGCGTGGAGGGCCAGCACTACTCGGTCTACCGCAACGGCACCCTGATCAACGAGTTCGACAACACCCCGGGCCAGCTCTTCTCGCCCCCACGCGACGACGACCCGGGCAGCGAAGGCCGCCTGCGCGACGCGGGCTACATCGGCCTCCAGACCCACAGCACGTCGGACGTCGTCTCGTTCCGCGACGTACGGGTCAAGCCGCTGTGAGCGGGAGGAGACGGTGAGCCGGGTGTGAAGGGGGCCCCGCGGGCCCTGCGCTGAGCGGTGGCCCCCGCTCGCAAGCGCGTCATCGTACAGCGCACGCCGGTGTTCCCGGGCTTCACACCCGGGGGCGCCGGCGTGATCGTTCGTTTCCGCTGCGTGACGGTCCGCCGTTTCCTAAGGTCTCCGTATGACTGAGCGCATTGCCGGAAACGCCGAGGCCGAGCCCGCCGGTCAGACGCTCCGTGACCTCGTGGGCGACGCCGTCTGGACGGACCTGGTGGCGGACGCCGTCGAGCGCCGGCACCCGGTCGGCAGCGTCCTGCTGCGGCAGGGCGAGCCCGGCACACATGTGCTGGCCGTGCTCGGCGGGGTGGCCAAGGTCCTGCGGCACGAGCGGAACGGGGACGTCACACTGCTGGCCTTCCGCGGCCCCGGCGAACTGCTCGGAGAGGTGGCGGTGCTGGACGACGGGGTGCGCCTGGCGACGGTGGAGGCGCTGACGGAGTGTTCCGTGGCCGTACTGAGCAAGGCGGAGTTCACCCGCTTCGCCAGCCGGTACGAGCTGTTCCCGGTGCTGGTGCGCTACGCGCTCACGCGGCTGAGGGAGTCCGACGAGGCCAGGGGCGGCGGCGATGTGCTGGCCCGGCTGGCGGCGACGTTGGTGAGGCTGGCGGACATCTCGCGCGACACGGGGCGCCGTTCGGGGGAGCCGTTGGAACTGGCCCTGACCCGCAACGAGCTGGCCCAGTACCTGCGGACGTCCAGGAACACGGTCACCGCGAAACTCGCCGAACTGGAGCCCGGCACGGTCCGTGCCCACCGGATGCGCGTCGTGGTCGAGGACCTGGACGCCCTGCGCCGCACCGCCGCCGCGCTCGCCGACGGGTGAGACCCGCCGCGTGGGCGATGTGACGCCCGTCACTCCTCTTGTGCACAGAGGGGGCACAAGGGGATCCACGCTCCCGGGAAGCTCATGTCAGCCGGTCCGAAGGGCCGCGCACGCACGAGCACGCACGAACACGCACGAGCACGTGCGCGCCGCACGATCCCGTCCGCGAGCTTCCCGGAGGAACCCCGATGTCCGAACCTCTCCCCGCACTGTCCACACCCGCCACAGCGTCCGCGGACCCCGGCCGGTCCCGGGACGGAAGCCGCGCCCTCCCGCCCTACCGCGGCATCGTGGCAGTGGACGCCAAGGACTTCACCGGCTATCCGGCCGTCGAGCACGGCACGATCAGCAGGATCATCCCGCAACTGCTCCAGGAGTCGTTCCGGCGCGCCGGGCTCGGGGAGGTGTGGGACAACCGTCGCTTCCCCAACTCCACCGGCGACGGATATGTCTTCGGCTTTGACCCCGCGGCGATGCCGTTCGTCATCCACCCCTGGACGCACACCCTTCAGCAGGTGCTCACCGAGTTCAATGTGCACTCCACCGGTGCCGTGCGCATCAGGCTGCGGGTGAGCCTGCACATCGGCCCCCTGCCGGACTCGGGGGACGCGTACGGCGGCAACGGCACACCGCGCAACGACACCCACCGGCTGCTCGACTCCCGTCCTGTCAAGGCGATCCTGGCTTCTTCCAGCGAGAACGTCACCCAGGTCGCGGCGATCCTCTCGGACCGCTGCTACCAGGACGTGGTGGCAGGTGGCTACACCGGACGGCACCGGGACTACTTCATCGAGGTGCCCGCGACCGTCGAGGGCAAGCAGTTCGAGCAGCGGGCCTGGCTGTACGTCCCCGTGCCCTCGGGCAGTCTCTACGACCGCCGCATCCTGGGCGAGCACGTCATCGAGGACCAGGAAGCGCCCTCGCGTCAGGACGACGACGGGCAGCGGAGCAACGGCCCGTCACCCGGCTCCGTGACGGTGCACAGGGCGGACCGGGGGATCGTGAACACCGGCTCGGTGGACGGCGGCCAGCACCTCAACAACTTCGACATGCAGGGCGATTACGTGGGCGGGAGCAAGGCCGGGACCGTGCACGGCGGCCAGGGGGACACCGTGCACGGTGACAAGAACGGGGGCGGCCGGTGAGCGTCGACGGGCAAGGGGGACACGGAGGAGCCGGGGAGCCCGGGGAAGGGGCGGACGCGACGCGGCGGCACGCCGGGCCGGACTCCGAGTCCCCGGGAGAGACGCCAGGCGGCCCGTATACCGCACCGGAGGCGGGCGCCCCGGGCGGAGAGCCGGAGAGGGAGGGCTCCGACGAGTTCGACGAGGACCCCGACGAACTCGTCGACTTCCTGAAGGCGCCGCGGGACGGCTCCCCGCCGTACTCGGTGGTCTGGGCCCCGGGCGGCACGGTCAACACCGGCTCCGTACGCGGCGGCCAGCACATGAACAGCCACGGCGCAGCCGGTTCCGCCGGAAAGCGCGTCGAGTCGCACGAGGGGCCGATCCCTCCGGAGGAGATCCTGAGCGCGTGTGCGGGGTTCGCCGAGCCCGCCTGGTTCCCGGGCGCGCTCGACGCCCTGAGGTCGCGCCTGCTCTTCCTCGCCGGAGCCCCCGGTTCTGGCCGCCGCACGGCCGGGCTGAACCTCCTGCACCGCAGGACGAGCAGCATGGCGCTGAGGGCGGTCGACAGTGACGAGGACCTCGCCTACTGGTTCCCCACGGGGAGCGGAACCCGCGGCTATCTGGTGGACGGCCTCCTCTCCGCGCCCGCGCTGAAGGCGGGCGTCGTGGGGGAGCTGCGGCGCCGCCTCCACGACGCGGACGCCTGCATGGTGATCGTCCTGCCGGACACGCCCGGTCTCCTCCGGGATCTGGAGCGGGAACTGCACGTGACACCGATCCGCTGCATCCCGCCTCCGCCGCGCGAGGTCTTCGACGCGCGTCTCGCGGACGCCGTGCCCGATCCCGCGGGGCGGGCCGCCCTGCTGAACCGGCTGGAGCCCGGGCTGCTGGACGAACTGCTGGCCCCCGAGCTGGTACCGGCACAGGTGGCGGAGCTGGTGAACGCCCTGGTGGCCTCGGCCGCGAGCGACGGGGACACGGACGCGGCGGACATCCGGGACCGGCTGAGCTTCCTCGCGGAGGAGGAGGTCCCCGACCTGCTCAAAGAGCTTCTCCACGACGCGGACTGCCTCGCCTTCCTCCTCGCGGCCTGCGTCTTCGAAGGGCTCGACCAGCGGATCGTACGGGAGGAGGCGGAGCGGCTGCTGGCCCTCGCGGACGGCAGGCTCCACGCGGTGCTCCCGCCGCACGGGACCGCGCCAGGGGCCGTGTCCGGAACCGCACCAGGAACCGCGCCCGCCGACGCGGACCGCCCGCCCCGGCCCAACCCGGCCTTCGTCTTCCGGCACTCTCTGCGGAGTCTTCTGCACCAGGTGCGCGCGGAGTGCGACGCCAAGGAGATCCGCTCGGGTCCTGGCTACTCCTACGCGGTCGAACCCGTGCGCTTCACCCGCCACCGGCAGGCGGAGAGCGTGCTGCGGCACGTGTGGCGCGAGTACGGTCAACTGTCAGGGCTGCTCACCGAGTGGCTTGCCGAGGTGAAGCGCGACGGCGAGCTGACGAGGCCGGTGGGCCAGGTCATGGGGATGGCGGCCCGCTGGGGCGGCGGACGCAGCGCGCTCCGGCACATCCGTACGCTCGCCAAGTCCGACCGGGCCACGAGCCGTCACGTCGCCGCGGTCGCGCTGGGAACGGCGGCGCAGGACCCCGTCGTCGCCAGCGAGGTGAAGCACTGGCTCACGGAGTGGAGCTGGGCCATCGGCTGGCAGTTGCGCTGGACGGTCGCCCACACCTGCGGCACCGACTTCGGTGTCTCCCGGCCGGATCTGGCACTGAGGCTGCTGCGCACAGTGGTGCGCGGCAGGGACGACGGCGACGAGTCGAAGGTGGAGCTTGCCGCGCGCCTCGCGCTCGCACAGCTCTTCGCCTCCGGAAACCAGGCCCTCGTCCTCGCCCAAGTGGCCGCGTGGGCCGACAGCGAGGGACCCGAGGCCGGGCTGTCGCTCAGGACGTTCCCGGGACTGCTGGCCTCGGACATGGACTGGTTCTGCGAACAGCTCCTCAGCGAGGGCGAGTTCACGCTGCCGATCGTGGCCCTGGTCCAGCGCGCGCTGAACGACGACGACCTCTTCGAGGCGACCAGCAACACCCTGCTGCACTGGTGCCGTACGGCCGCGGGACACGAGCTTCGCCACGAAGCGGTCGTGACCCTGTTGGCGCTGCTGGCCGAGGACATGCAGCGCGGTGCCTTCCGCCTCTTCGTGAAGATCGACCGAAGCGACGCCCCGGGCCTGGTCGGCGTGCACATCGCGCGCCGGGCACTGGACACCTGGCGGGAACAGCCCCGCACCACCGCGCGATTCAACGGGAGGACGATGTGAACGCGGACAGCCCCGTGCCCGTCTACAGCGAGGCGGCGCACGCACCCTGGCGGGAGATCCTCCGGCACCGCTTCTCCGGGAGGCGGGACCGCGCCCTCGTGCTCAGGGACACGAGTGGCGCCCTCCACGTGCTGGCGGCCCGCCGAGGGGACCGCACCGGAGCGGACGCCGTGCTGGACACGTACGGGGACGGAGCGGCGCTCGCGCGGGAGACGGGCCCCGCGCCCGGTCTGCTGGGCGGTTACGAGGCGGCCTTCCACGTCCTGCTCGGCGAGCACCCCGCCACCCGCGCCGTAGGACTGTGGGGCGCGAACGGCCCTGAGTCCGTCCTGGTGCGGGTGAGGTGGTGGGTGCACGATCCGCGACAGGTCGTGGCGACCCGCACCGCCTACGGGTGGGACGTGGTCTGCAAAGACCTCGACAACTGCCTCCGGGCGCTGGAGAACTCCTATGCCAAGGCAGGGCAGACTCTCGGCGCTGAGGAGGTACAGCGGCATCTCTCCGAGCCACGGCGGCTCGACGGGTACGGGCTCACCTACCGCGTCAGCGAGGTGCGTCCACGGGACGGTGACGGCGAACTGCGGCTCTCCCAAGCGGGCGGTGGAGACGTGCCGTTCGTATGGTCGGCCGCCCGGCGGGAGGAGTACGACTTCTGCCTCCAGGCCGTCCGCAGCGGCCCCTCCTCCCTCGCCGCCATGTGGCTGCTCCGCCACCCCGACCAGGTGGCCGACGTGCTCGACTGGGCCGTCGGCCACCAGAAGCTGCTCCGTGAGGAGACGAACTGGCAGGACGCGATGGCGTCCATGCTGGGCAGCCTGACCGAGCAGGAGAAGCTGGAGATCTCCGAGCTGCTCCGGGACAGGCTCGCGGCGCTGGGGCGCGGGGTGCCCACGGGCGGGGGGAGCGACGGAGCGGCTCCGGGGGGCCCGGGCCTTCCGGCGGACGGGGCGAGGCGCCGACCCGTATGACGCGTGCGGCGGGAGTACGCCGACGGCGACGCACGGCCCGTCCTCCTCGACGGCCCCTGTGCACGCGCCGTCGGCACCGCACCGTCCATGCCCGCCGGGAGAGCGGACCCGACGCGGAGACGGTCGCCGCGATGAACCGCTTCCTCGCCGCGAACGGTGCGGAGATCGCCCGCGCGGACGCCAAGGCCGCGGTGCTGCTCGGTTTCATGGGGGCCGTCCTCGGCGCCTTTCTGACGCTGGACAGGGGCACTGCGTCTTCCCGGGCGCACACCCCTCTGCCGGTGAGCCTGCTGTGGTGGAGCGCGGTGACCGTAGCGCTGCTGGCCATCGTCTGCTTCGTCTGCGCGATCGCGCCCCGGCGGCACGGCGCGCGATCCGTCGAGGGGCCCGGTTACTTCGAGCACATCGCGCCGGAGACGGACAGCGCGTACCTGTGCCGTGCCTTCGCACGCGTGGCCCGGGATCCCACCGGGCCGCTCACCGCGTCCCTGCGGCGTACGAGTGCCATCGTGCGTGCGAAGTACCGCTGGATCGAGAAGGGGACCGCGCTGCTCCTGGTCGCGCTGCCGCAGCTCGTCGCGGTGCTCCGGGCGACGTAGCGCGGGTCCTTCCGGGGCGTCCGCCGCGCGACTGCCCGACGGGCCCTGGCCCACAGCCAGGGCTCCGTGGCACTCCGGGCGGCGCCGGGACAGTCCGGCCTAGCGTCGCCCGGAGCGGGCCAGCCACCGGCCGTCCTGTCGGGTGACCTCGATGGGGCGGCCGAAACACGCGGTCATTTCCTCGCCGGTGAGGACCTCCTCGGCCGGGCCGCGCGCCCGGGTCCTGCCCTCGCGCAGCAGCAGGGCGTGGCTGGTCGTCGGCGGCAGTTCCTCCAGGTGGTGGGTGACGGTCACCGTCGCCAGGGTGGGGCGCTCGGCGGCCAGGCGGCGCAGCGCGTCGATCAGGTCCTCGCGCGAGGGCAGGTCGAGCGCGTTGAACGGCTCGTCGAGCAGCAGCAGCGACGGGTCCGGCATCAGGGCGCGGGCGATGAGGACGCGGGCGCGCTGACCGCCCGAGCACACGCCGAAGGGCCGCTCGGCCAGCTCCTTGCAGTCCAGCTCGGTCAGCAACTCGTCGGCGCGCTGCCGTGTCTCGTCGTCGTACGCCTTCCACAGCGGCTGCACCGTGCCCGTGGCCCCCGTGAGCACCACGGTGTGCGCGCTCGCGTCCTGCGGGACCCGCTGCGAGGTGGAGACGTGGCCGATGTGGGCGCGCAGCTCGCGTACGTCCACCCGGCCGAGCCGGTGCCCGAGCACGGAGACGGTGCCCTCCGTGGGGTGCATGGTGGCGCCGATCAGCTTGAGCAGGGTGGTCTTGCCCGCGCCGTTCGCGCCCAGCAGCGCCCAGTGCTCGCCGGGGCCGACGCTCCAGTCGATGCCGTCGAGGATGACCTGCCCCGTCGTGAAGCGCCGGACGCCGACCCCGTCGAGGGCGACGACCGCCGTGCTCCGCCGAGCCGCCGTGGCCTCGGTGGCTCCGGCGGCCTCGGCGGCTTCAACTGGGGACTGGTCCATGGCTGCCTCCCGTGACGAGCGTGGTGCGGGCCGGTGCGGGGGCCGGGGCGCCCCGCGCGGGTGCGGCCGTCCGCACACGAAGACTAGCTGTACGGTGCAGCGGCCTTGCGCGGAGCCCCCGCCCTCGCCCCCTCGTCGGCTACGCCTCCTCCACCAGAACCACCTCAAGAGTGCGGGGGCCATGCACGCCCTCCACGCGGTCGAGTTCGATGTCACTGGTCGCGGAGGGGCCCGAGATCCAGGTCAGCGGACGTGCCGGGTCGAGCCGCTCCAGTGCCTGCGGCACGGACTCCACGACCTGCTCCGGCACCCGCACCACGCAGATGTGGTGGTCGGGGACGAGCGTGATGCGCCTGCGTCCCTGGTCGGGGCCCGCGTCCAGGACGAGGGTGCCGGTCTCGGCGATGGCGACGGCGCAGCCGGTGACCACGCTGTCCACGGCGTCGAGCGCGACGGGCGTCGCGTCGGCCGCGTCCGCGACCCGTTCGACGTCGTCCGGCAGCCACGCCGCGGGCACCCCGTCGGGCACGACGACGCTGCGCGCGCCGCGCGCCCGCAGCAGCCCCGCGAGGGTCGCGGCCAGCCCGGCGGCGTCGGTGCGGTGGACCAGCGCGCGGTAGTCGGCCAGGTTCTCCGCGAGCAGGCCGGCCGTCTGCGCGGGGGTGCGGGTGGCGTGCGTGCGGTGGTAGTCGCGGGGGACGGCCGCCTGGTCCGGGCGCTCGTCGCGGGGCACGTCCGCCAGCGCGCGGCGTACCCGGTCGAGGACGACGTCACGGCTGCTCACGGCGTGCCCTCCTCGCTGTCCCGCGTGCTCCGGGCCCGGGTGGCGGAACCGGTACGGCCGCTTCCGGCACCCTCGCCGCCTCCGCTTCCGGCACCCTCGCCGCCTCTGCTTCCGGCGCCCCCTCCGCCCCCGCCCCCGCCCCCGCCCCCGGAAGCACCGGTGGAACCCTCCCCGCGCGTGCGCCGCCACCAGTCGCGGAACGGCTCGGCGGGCAGCGCGGGCAGATCACGGGAGTCCGTCCACGCGCTGCCGGGCCCCGGCAGCCGCCGCGGCTCCAGACGGCGCGCCCGCGAGGCCAGCCGCTGCCCCGCGCGCAGCGCCCGCGGCCGGTCCAGCACCCACCGCGCGGCGCGCATGGCCGCACGCTCCGCCGCGTGCCCCTTCGCGGGCTTGACCGTCGTCCGCTGCCCGCGCACCGTCACGGGCCCGCCCTCGACCACCCGGCTGCGCAGATGCACCAGCACCTCGGGAATGTCGATGGCGACGGGACACACCTCGTAGCACGCCCCGCACAGCGAGGAGGCGTACGGCAGCGACGCGTCCAACTCGCTGCCCACGCCCCGCAGTTGAGGCGTCAGGATCGCGCCGATCGGCCCCGGGTAGGGCGAACCGTAGGCGTGGCCTCCCGCGCGCTCGTAGACCGGGCACACGTTCAGACAGGCCGAGCAGCGGATGCAGCGCAGCGCCTGGCGGCCCACCGTGTCGGCGAGCGTGTCGGTGCGGCCGTTGTCCAGCAGCACCAGGTGGAAGGTGCGGGGTCCGTCGCCGTCGGTCGTGCCCGTCCAGGTGGAGGTGTACGGGTTCATCCGCTCGGCGGTCGAGGAGCGGGGCAGCAACTGGAGGAAGACCTCCAGATCCCGCCAGGTGGGCACGATCTTCTCGATGCCCACCACCGAGATCAGCGTCTCGGGCAGCGTCAGGCACATCCGCCCGTTGCCCTCGGACTCCACCACGACGAGGGTGCCGCTCTCGGCGACCATGAAGTTGGCCCCGGAGACGCCGACCTTCGCGCGCAGGAACTTCTCCCGCAGATGCAGCCGCGCCGCCTCCGCGAGCTGGGCGGGTTCGTCGGACAGGCCCTCGGGCGCCGCGCGTCCCCACTCGCCCATCCGACGGCGGAAGATGTCGCGGATCTGGTCGCGGTTGCGGTGGATGGCGGGGACGAGGATGTGCGAGGGCAGATCGTCGCCGAGCTGCACGATCAGCTCGGCCAGGTCCGTCTCGTACGCGCTGATCCCCGCCTCCGCCAGCGCCTCGTTGAGCCCGATCTCCTGAGTGGCCATGGACTTGACCTTGACCACCTCGGTCTCGCCCGTCTCCCGCACGAGCCGGGTGACGATCCGGTTGGCCTCCGCCGCGTCGGCCGCCCAGTGCACCTGGCCGCCTGCGGCGACGACGGCCTCCTCCAGTTGCTCCAGGTAGTGGTCCAGATGCCGCAGCACCCGGTCCTTGACCGCAGCGCCCGCCTGCCTCAGCTGCCCCCAGTCGTTCAGCTCCGTGACGGCGCGCTCGCGCTTGGCGCGGATGGTGTGCGTGGCGTGCCGCAGGTTGCCGCGCAGTTGCTGGTCGCGGGTCGACTTCTCGGCCGCCTTGGGGAAGGACGGCATGCCCAGATACGTACCGCTCACAGCGGGGCCTCCTCGGTGCTGGCCAGGATCTCGGCGAGGTGGACGGAGCGCACCCCGGTGCCGCGCCGGGACAGGGTGCCGCCGATGTGCATCAGGCAGGAGTTGTCCACCGCGCACACGGCGTCCGCGCCGGTCTCCTCGATGTGACGTGCCTTGTCGGTGCCCATCGCGGCGGAGACGGCGGCGTTCTTGACCGCGAAGGTGCCGCCGAAGCCGCAGCACTCCCGCGCGCCTTCCAGCTCCCTCAGCTCCAGCCCCTTCACCGCCTCCAGCAGCTTTCTGGGCCGCTCGCCCAGGCCCAGCATCCGCAGGCCGTGACACGTCGGGTGGTAGGTGACGGTGTGCGGGTAGTAGGCACCCACGTCCGTCACACCCAGCACGTCGACGAGGAACTCCGTCAGCTCGTACGTGCGCGCCACCACATCGGCCGTGCCCTCGGCGTCGACGCGCGGATAGTTGTCCCGCACCATCGCGGCGCAGGACCCGGAGGGGACGACGACGTAGTCGTAGCCACGGAAGACATCGGAGTAGCGCTTCACCAGGGGTGCGGTCTGGCGGCGGTACCCGGTGTTGTACTGCGGCTGGCCGCAGCACGTCTGCTCCTGCGGGAAGTCGACCTCCACGCCCAGGCGCTCCAGCAGGGTGACGACCGCCTGGCCCGTGCGGGGGTAGAGCGTGTCATTGACGCAGGTCACGAAGAGGGCTACCCGCACAGCCCCTCCTTCCGTCGGCCCCGGCCGGCGAGCCGGGCCGCGGCCCGGCCCCACGCTGCCGGAGTTCCATGATCGCCTGATGAGGGTTCATACTGCCGCAGCGGCTGGGTCTTGTGAAGCAGACGTCGGAGGTCTGGCATGTCGCCGTGCAGCACGCCACGGGCCCTGGCCTGGACGAGCACATTGCCGAGCGCCGCCGCCTCCGCCGGTCCCGCCACCACCGGCAGCCCGCAGGCGTCGGCCGTCAGTTGGCACAGCAGCGCGTTGCGCGCCCCGCCGCCGACGATGTGCACCGTGTCGACGTCGCGCCCCGCCAGCTCCCGCGCGTCCTCCAGTGCCCTGCGGTGCGCCAGCGCCAGCGAGTCCAGGACGCACCGCACCGTCTCCCCGTCCGTACGGGGCACGGGATCGCCCAGCTCCCGGCACGCGTCGGCGATCCGCTCCGGCATCCGGCCGGGCGCGATGAACGCGGGATCGCCCGCGTCGACCACCGAGCGCAGCGGGGGAGCGGCGGCGGCCTCGCGCAGCAGCGCGTCCAGGTCGTGGCGCCTGCCGTGCGTCTCCCAGTCGCGCAGGCACTCCTGGAGCAGCCAGAGGCCCATGATGTTGCGCAGATAGCGGACGGTGCCGTCCACGCCCAGCTCGTTGGTGAAGTTGGCGCGGCGGCTCTCCTCCGTCAGCACCGGCGCGTCGAGTTCGAGCCCGGCCAGCGACCAGGTGCCCGTCGCGATGTACGCGAACCGCTCGCCCTTCGCGGGCACCCCGGCCACAGCGGAGGCGGTGTCGTGCGAGCCGACGGCCGTGACAGGGACGGGCCCCGGCAGCCCCGTCTCCTCCAGCACGGCGGGCAGCAGCTCGCCCGCCGGGTCCCCTGGCCCGCGCAGTGGCGGGAACAGGGACAGGGGGATGCCGAGCGCGTCGGCCACGGTGGGGGACCAGTCGCGGGTGCGGGGGTCGATGAGCTGGGTGGTGGAGGCGTTCGTCAGCTCCGTGCCGCGTTCGCCCGTCAGCCAGTACGTCAGCAGGTCGGGGATGAGCAACAGGGCCCCGGCCGCCGCCAGTTGAGCGCTCCCTACGGCCGAGGCGAGCTGGTAGACGGTGTTGAACGGCAGATGCTGGAGCCCCGTGGCCGCGTACAGCTCGGCGGGCGGCAGCACCCGCGCCACCCGCTCGGACACACCCTCGGTGCGCGCGTCGCGGTAGTGGACGGGGTTGCCGAGCAGCGCGCCGTCGGCGTCGAGGAGGCCGTAGTCAACCGCCCACGAGTCGATGCCCACGGATGCCACGGGACCCGCCGCGCGCAGCCCGTCCAGGACACCCGCGTACAGCGCGAGGATGTCCCAGTGCAGGGTGCCGCGCGCGCGGACGGGGCGGTTGGGGAAGCGGTGCGCCTCCCGCAGCTCCAGCGCGTCCGGCGCGACGGTGCCGACCATGACACGCCCGCTGGACGCGCCCAGGTCGACGGCGGCGAACGCGCCGGAACGGGAGCCGGAGCCGGAACGGGAAGGTGTGGCGGCGGCAGCCGCCGCTGGTTTACGGGAAGGTGGCACGGCGGACCTCACGGGAACGGCGGGCGCTGACCGGTGGCCGACGGTCCCCCACAGACCTGTCGGCCACCGGGGTTCGGGACCGGGAGGGGCACGGAGCCCCCAGCGGCTCAGCGGAGGAAGGCGGCTGCCACCCCCGCGTCGACCGGGATGTGCAGCCCGGTGGTGTGCGAGAGATCGCCGCCGGTGAGCACATAGACCGCGTTCGCCACATGCTCGGGCAGCACCTCCCGCTTCAGCAGGGTGCGCTGTGCGTAGAACTCGCCCAGCTTCTCCTCCGGCACCCCGTACACGGCCGCGCGCTGCGCACCCCAGCCGCCGGCGAAGATGCCGGAACCGCGCACGACACCGTCCGGGTTGACCCCGTTGACCCGGATGCCGTGCCCGCCCAGCTCGGCCGCGAGGAGCCGCACCTGGTGTGCCTGATCGGCTTTCGTGGCGCCGTAGGCGATGTTGTCGGGCCCCGCGAACACCCCGTTCTTGGAGGCGATGTAGACGATGTCACCGCCCATGCCCTGCGCCGTCATCACCCGCGCCGCCTCACGCGAGGCCAGGAAGGAGCCGCGCGCCATGATGCCGTGCTGACGGTCCCAGTCCTCGGCCGTGGTCTCCAGCAGCGGCCTGGACAGCGAGATGCCCGCGTTGTTGACGAGCAGGTCCACCCCGCCGAAGGCCAGCACCGCCTCCCGGAACGCGGCGGCGATCTGCTCCTCGCTGGTGACGTCCACCGCGACCGCGACCGCCTTGTCCGCGCCGCCCAGCTCCCCGGCGACCCGCTCGGCGTTCGACGCGTCCCGGTCGGCCACCGCCACGCACGCGCCCTCGGCCACCAGCCGCTCCGCTATGGCCCGCCCGATGCCCGAAGCGGCGCCCGTCACCAGCGCCACCCGGGTGGCCAGCGGCCTGGGCGCGGGCATCCGGCGCAGCTTGGCCTCCTCCAGCTCCCAGTATTCGATGCGGAACTTCTCCGACTCCTCGATCGGCGCGTACGAGGACACCGCCTCGGCGCCCCGCATCACGTTGATCGCGTTGACGTAGAACTCGCCCGCGACCCGCGCCGTCTGCTTTTCCTTGCCGAAGGAGAACATCCCGACCCCGGGCACCAGCACGATCGCCGGGTCGGCGCCGCGCATGGCGGGCGAGTCCTCGTCGGCGTGCCGCTCGTAGTAGGCGCGGTACTCGGCGCGGTACTCCTCGTGCAGCTCCCGCAGCCGCGCGACGGCCTCCTCCAGCGGCGCGTCGGCCGCCAGGTCCAGCACGAGCGGGCGCACCTTGGTGCGCAGGAAGTGGTCGGGGCACGAGGTGCCCAGCGCCGCCAGCCTCGGGTGCTCGCGCCGGGACAGGAAGTCCAGCACCGTGTCGGAGTCCGTGAAGTGCCCGACCTGCGCCCTGTCGGTGGAGGCCAGCCCCCGCACGACGGGGGCGAGCGCCGCCGCCCGCTCCCTGCGCACCGCCTCGGGCAGCGGCTTCCACTCCTCCCTGACGGGCCCGAACGGCTCCGGCCTGCCGCGCTCCGCGAGGAACGCCTCGGCGGTACGGATGATGTGCAGCGAGTTGCGTTCGCACTCCTCGGAGGTGTCACCCCACGCGGTGATGCCGTGCCCGCCCAGCACACAGCCCACGGCCAGCGGGTTGGCCTCCTTCACGGCGGCGATGTCCAGGCCGAGCTGGAAGCCGGGGCGCCGCCAGGGCACCCACACCACCGTGTCGCCGAAGCACTCGGCGGTCAGCTTTTCCCCGTCGGCCGCGCAGGCCAGCGCGATGCCGGAGTCGGGGTGGAGGTGGTCCACGTGCGCGGCGTCGACGAGCCCGTGCATGGCCGTGTCGATGGACGGCGCGGCGCCTCCCCTGCCGTGCAGGCAGAAGTCGAAGGCGGCGACCATCTCGTCCTCGCGCTCCACGCCCGGATACACCCCGGGCAGCGCGCGCAGCCGGTCGAGGCGCAGGGCCGCGAGCCCGCCGGCGGTGAGGGTGCCCAGGTCGCCGCCCGAGCCCTTGACCCACATCAGCTCGATGTCCGAGCCGGTGACCGGGTCGGTCGCGGTGCCCTTGGCGGAGGTGTTGCCGCCCGCGTAGTTGGTGTTGCGCGGGTCGGCGCCCAGCCGGTGCGAGCGCTCCAGCAGGGCTTCGGTCTGCGGGTTCCGGTCTGCCATGGTGTCCCCTACGCTCCCCAGCCGGCCTGCCGGCCGCCCTTGCGCTCTTCGGTGATCTTCCGCGCCCAGCCGGAGCGCGCGTACGCGCCCATCGGGTCCGGGTCCAGGCCCATCTCCTCGCGGACCACGGCGAGCAGTGGCCGCACATCGGTGTGGAACGCGTCCATGAGGGCGCCGTTCGCGGCGAGCACGTCGCCCGAGTGCTGCGCCGCCGCCAGCGCCTCGCCGTCGACGAGGAGGGCCTTGGCCGTGGCCTCCTGGACGTTCATCACCGAGCGGATGATGGCGGGGATCTTCGGCTCGATGTTGTGGCACTGGTCGAGCATGAAGGCGATGTCGGAGCCCGGTCCGTGACCCCCGCCGCGCACGACCTCGTACATGATGCGGAAGAGCTGGAAGGGGTCGGCGGCGCCCGCCATCAGGTCGTCGTCGGCGTAGAAGCGGGAGTTGAAGTCAAAGCCGCCGAGCTTCCCCTCGCGCAGCAGCGTCGCGACGATGAACTCGATGTTGGTGCCCGGCGCGTGGTGCCCGGTGTCCACGACGACCTGGGCCTTCTCGCCCAGCTTGAGGCAGTGCGCGTAGGCGGTGCCCCAGTCGGGCACGTCGGTCGAGTAGAAGGACGGCTCGAAGAGCTTGTACTCCAGCAGCATCCGCTGGCCCTCGCCCAGCCGCTCGTACACCGCGCCCAGCGCCTCGGCGAGCCGGTCCTGACGGGAGCGGATGTCGTCCTGGCCCGGGTAGTTGGTGCCGTCGGCGAACCACAGCTTCAGATCGCGGGAGCCGGTCGCGTCCATGATGTCGACGCACTCCAGCAGATGGCCGAGCGCCTTGCGGCGGACGGCGGCGTCGGGGTGGGCCACGGAGCCGAGCTTGTAGTCGTCGTCCTGGAACACGTTCGCGTTGACGGCGCCCAGCGTGAGCCCGCGCTCCTTGGCGTGGGCCGCCAGCGCGGCGTAGTCGTCCACCTTGTCCCAGGGGATGTGCAGGGCCACCACGGGGGCGACCCCGGTGTGCTCCTGCACGCGCGCCGCGTCGTCGAGCTTCTCCTCGGGAGTACGGGGCACACCGGGCTGTGCGAACACCTTGAATCGGGTACCGGAGTTGCCGTACGCCCACGAAGGGGTCTCGATCCGCTGGGACTTCAGCGCGGCCTTCACGGCCGACAGGGCTGGCTCTGACATGCGTCTCCTCGGTGCGCGCTGCGGCGTTGGCTGGGGACTCCATGAACCATGAAACGTTTCAAGAAAGCTAGTTGTGCAGGTGACCGCCGTCAAGAGGGTGTGCGGCGCGGGCTGTTGTGCTGCCCGCGCCGCGTCCCGCCCGGGTCAGGTGCCCGTCAGGTGGCGGTCAGATCCCGGTCAAGTGCCGGTCAGTCGCCCGTGGTGAACCTGTGGCTGCCGGAGCCCGCGGCGAAGACCGCGCAGCCGTCCTCCACGCGGAGGAACCTGGCCGTCTCCTGGACCACGTCGGACTCCTTCGCCGCGGGCACCCACACCCGCGCCGTCGTGTTGACCGGGATGCTCACCGTCAGCGTGAAGCGGCCCCCCTCGCCGTGCCTCCAGTGCGTGGCGACGGGGCCGTAGAGCGAGTCGAACCTGCCGTCGGCCGTGCGCACCTCGCCGCCGGGGCGCAGGCGGACGGTGATCTCGCGGAAGCCGGGCTCGCCGGGCTCGCCGGGCGCGATGCCCGCGATGTTGCGGTACATCCACTCTGTATTGAGCACGAGCACTGTTGGCAGTGGGCGGCGGAGACGGGGTCAAGGCTGGAGGCGCGTTATAGGCAAGGGGGGCAAGGGGGAAGCCAGCCGGAGCCGTGTGGTCGCCCACCGTCTCATCTCGTGGACGCCGCTTCATCGCACGACCTCTCCTCGGAAGGTTCAACCTGCACGGGGGTGCCTGACGCGCGATCAGGCATTCGGCGCGCCACTCTCCGCCGCCAGGCGCGTGAGCCACTCACCCAGCAGGCGCTGCTCGGCGTCGCTCAGGACATCGGCGTTGTCGGAGAGGGCGGCGCGCAGTGCGCGGGCCGCTGCGGCGGGACCGGACTCCGCGGCGGGGACCGTCGGCTCGGTGTGGGTGACGGCCGCGACCATGGACTCGCGCAGGATGGTCAACAGCGCCGGATTGCGGCGGTCCGGGGTGGTGGAGTGCCAGGTGGTGACCGCGCCCTGGCCGGTTGCCTGGATGATCTGGGCGGCCAGCTCCTCGTCGACCCGCAGCCACCCTCCGGCCGCCAGCCGACGCACCCGCCCACGGAGGATCTCCAGGCCCGCGCGGTGTGCTGTGTCCGGTCCCTGGCCGGTGGCCCGGTTCATCACCGCGAACAATTCGGGGCGGGAGACCCCGAACTCGACCACCATGTCCCAGCCGCGGCGCAGCTCCTCCACCGGGTCCTGCGGGGCGGGGTCGAGTTGCGCGCGCTTTCTCTCCAGGAACTGCGCGTAGCCGTGCGCGGCGACGGCCTCAAGGAGCCCCTCCTTGTCGCCGAAGAGGCGGTAGATCGCCGGCGGCTGCATTCCGGCCGCGGCGGCGACCGCGCGGGTGCTCACCGCGTCAGGGCCGCCGTTCTCTAGCAGTTCGACGGCCGCCTCGACGATGCGGCGCCGAGGGCTGTCGGTGGAGTCGCGCGTAGCCATGAACCGATGGTACCGAGGATTTGGTTCCACCGGTATTTCCAGTGTTACCGTTGAAGTGATTCCACTGGAAATAGTGTCGGGAGAACCCAATGATCATCGTGACCGGCGCCACCGGAAAGCTCGGCCGCCGCACCGTTGAGCGCCTCCTGGAGCGCGTACCCGCCGACCGCGTCGGCGTCAGCGTCCGCGACCCCCGCAAGGCCCAGGACCTCGCCGACCGCGGCGTCCGCGTCCGGCAGGGCAACTTCGACGACCCCGCCTCGCTCGTGCACTCCTTCGAGGGTGCCGGGCAACTGCTCCTCGTCTCCCTCGACCGCACGGGCCAGGAGTGTGTCGCCGGCCACCGCGCCGCCATCGACGCCGCTGTGCAGGCCCGGGTCGGACGCATCCTCTACACCAGCCAGATGGGCGCCGCCCACGACGCCCGGTTCCAGTCATGCCGCGACCACGCCCAGACCGAGGACCTGCTGCGCGCCACCGGCCTGCCCTGGACCGCGCTGCGCAACGGCTTCTACGCCTCCAGCGCCCTGCGGTTCCTGGAGCCCGCCCGCCACACCGGCGACATAGCCCTTCCCGCCGACGGCCCCGTCGCCTGGACCGGCCATGACGACCTCGCCGAGGCCACCGCGGTGGTCCTCGCCGAGGAGGCCTGCTTCGAGGGGCCCACCCCGCCGCTCACCGGCCCGGCGGCGCTCGACTTCGACACCGTCGCCGAGATCGCGTCCCAGACCACCGGACGGCCCTTCACCCGCACCGTCGTCCCCGACGACGCCTTCCGCGAGCAGGTCCTGGCGCACGGCGCCCCGGCCCCGATCGCCGACCTGATGCTGAGCATCTTCGCCGCGGCGCGGAATGGTGAGTTCACCGCTGTCGACTCGACGCTGGCCGAGCTGATCGGGCGAGAGCCCGTCACCTTCCGCACCCAGTTGGAGCGTGCCTGGGCCGAATAGATCCGGTGGGGCGCGCAGACGGCCCCGGCCTGACTCGCCGTCCACAAAGGCTCGTCCTCTGTCGCCCGAGGCCGCCCCAGCTCTTGTGCACGGCGAGGGCGTCGCGCTCTGCGGCCTCGGCGCCGTTGACGTACGCGGTGAAGCCGTCATCGACGGCGATCACCAGCCGGGCGTGCTCCGGGGCGCCGTCCGCCAGGGACACCGTGCCGCGGAACCAGCGCGTGGCGGCGCGCCCTTCTCCGCCGCGCGGTGCTCGGAGGCGAGGGCCGCGGGGGGGCGGGGGGAGCGCGGTGAGCGAGGCGCCCGAGACGGCGGCTCCGGTGATCATGTGGCGTCTGCTGATCAATGTGCACACCTCCTGGGTGGCCGCGTGTCCTGGCGCGACCGAGGGGCAATAACGATTCAATGCAACGCACCTGGAACGTATGGCCCCGTTTCCCACTGCGTCAAGACGCGGAACACCGCCCCGATTTACCTGCTGCACACCCCCTTGACGGGCCCAGTGGGCGGGGCTAGCTTCCCGGAAATCGCTTTGAAACATTTCATTTCACGCCGCATCCAGGGGAGCACAGGAGGAGCCGCACCATGACCCGGCCCGCACCGTCCGGCGCCCCCGCGCCGGTCCTCGCCCTCAAGGGGGTGAACAAGTCCTTCGGCAGCGTGCGTGCCCTCCAGGACGTCTCGCTGGAGCTGCGTGCCGGTGAGGCGCACGCCCTCGCGGGCGAGAACGGCGCGGGCAAGTCCACGCTCATCAAGACCCTCGCCGGTGTGCACGCGCCCGACACCGGCACCGTGCTGCTCGACGGCGCCCCCGCCGCGTTCCACGGCCCGGCCGACGCGCGCGACGCGGGCATCGCCGTCATCTACCAGGAGCCCACGCTCTTCGCCGACCTCTCCATCGCGGAGAACATCTTCATGGGCCGCCAGCCGCGCCGCGGCCTCGGCCGCGTGGACCACGCCGCCGTACGGGACGCCACAGCCGCGCTGCTGCGCCGTCTCGGCGTCGACCTCGACCCGGCGCGCCCCGCACGCGGGCTGTCCATCGCCGACCAGCAGATCGTCGAGATCGCCAAGGCGCTCTCCTTCGACGCGCGCGTCCTCATCATGGACGAGCCCACGGCGGCGCTGACGGGCAGCGAGACCGCGCGGCTCTTCGACGTCGTCGAGACCCTGCGGGCCGAGGGCGCGGCCGTCCTGTTCATCTCGCACCGCCTCAGCGAGATCTTCGCGCTGTGCCAGCGCGTCACCACCCTGCGGGACGGCCGCCTCGTCGCCTCCGAACCGCTCGACGGGCTCACCGAGGACGACCTCGTGCGCCGCATGGTCGGCCGCGACCTGGGCGAGCTGTACCCCAAGCAGGAGGCCGGCGTCGGCGCCACCGCGCTCAGCGTGCGGCGGCTGACCCGCGAAGGGGTCTTCCGCGACGTCTCGTTCGACGTGCGCAGGGGCGAGATCGTCGCGCTCGCCGGGCTCGTCGGCGCCGGGCGCAGCGAGGTCGTGCAGGCCGTCTTCGGAGTGGACCGCGCGGACGCGGGCGAGGTCGAGGTCGCGGGCACCACGCTGCGCCCCGGCTCGCCGACGGGCGCCATGGCGGCCGGACTCGCGCTGGTGCCCGAGGACAGGCGGCAGCGCGGCCTGGTCATGGAGATGTCCATCGAGCGCAACATCGCGCTGACCGGGCTCGGCGCGCTCGGCGGCGGGGGCCCGCTCGGCGGCGCCGGGCTGGTGCGCCGCACGCTGGAGCGGGGCCGCGCTGCCGACTGGGCGGTGCGGCTGCGGCTGAAGTACCAGCGGCTGAGCGACACCGTCGGCGTGCTCTCCGGCGGCAACCAGCAGAAGGTCGTGCTCGCCAAGTGGCTGGCCACGGACCCCTCCGTGCTCATCGTCGACGAGCCGACGCGCGGCATCGACGTCGGCACCAAGGCCGAGGTGCACCGGCTCCTCTCCTCGCTCGCCGCCGACGGGCTCGCGGTGCTGATGGTCTCCTCCGACCTGCCCGAAGTCCTCGGCATGGCCGACCGCGTGCTCGTGATGCACGAGGGCCGCCTCGTCGCCGAGATCCCGCGCGCCGAGGCCACCGAGGAGTCCGTCATGGCGGCGGCCACGGGACGCACCCAGGAAGGCAGGGCCGCATGAGCGCGACGCTGCAACGCCCGCCCGAAGCGGGACCGCCCCCGGAGCAGAAGCGCTCGGCGCGCTCGCTCGCCGACATGGTCTTCCGCATCCGCGAACTGAGCATCGGCTGGGCACTCGTCCTCCTCGTCCTCGGCACGTGGCTCGCCAACCCGGGCTTCCTCGACGACCAGGGCGTCAAGGACCTCCTCCTCAACTCCTCCATCCTGGTCCTCCTCGCCGTGGGCCAGTCCGTCGTCGTCCTCACCCGGAACATCGACCTGTCCGTCGGCTCCGTCGTCGGCCTCTCCGCCTTCGCCTGCGGCAGCTTCGTCTCGGGCTCGGACCACAGCGCCCTCACCGTCCTGCTCCTCGGTACCGCGCTCGGCGTGCTGTGCGGGCTGGTCAGCGGCGCCCTCGTCAGCTTCGGCAAGGTGCCCGCGCTGGTCGTCACGCTCGGCATGCTCTACGTCATCCAGGGCGTCGGGCACGCCTGGGCGCACGGCGAGCAGATCAACGCGGCCAACGTGCCCGACGGGGTGCTGGAGCTGGGCAGCGGCAGCGTCCTGGGCGTCCCGTACCTGCCACTGATCTCGGCCGTGGTCCTCGCGGGCACGGCGTACTACCTGCGCGCCTACCGGGGCGGCCGCGAGCTGTACGCCATCGGCTCCCACCCCGAGGCGGCGCGGCTGGCCGGTATCCCGATCCGGCGCCGGGTGCTCGCCGCCTACGCCTTCTCCGGCGCCGTCGCCGGGTTCGCGGGCGCCTTGTGGCTGGCCCGCTTCGGGACCGTCGTCGCGGACGCGGCCAACGGCTGGGAGCTGACGGTGGTCAGCGCCGTCGTCGTCGGCGGTGTCGCCATCACCGGGGGCGTCGGCACGGTCTGGGGCGCGGCCTTGGGCGCGCTGCTGCTCACCACCATGGGCAGCGCCCTCGTCGTCCTCAAGGTCAACCCCTTCTGGGAGCAGGCGATCACGGGCGTCCTGCTGCTGGCGGCCATCAGCACCGACCGGGTCGTACGCAGCCGCACCACCGAGGCGCTGCGGAAGAGGAGCGGGAAATGAACGCACCCACCACCCCGTCCACCCCGTCAGCGCCGCGCGAGCGGACACCGGAGGCGGGGCAGGCGCCCGCCGACGGGGAGCGCGCGGGCAGGGGCCGGTTCCTGCGCTGGGACACGGCCGTCGGCGCCCTGCTGGCCGCCGTGCTGCTCGCGGGCTGGGGGACGACGGAGGGCTTCGCGGAGACCCAGAACCTGTCGGCCGCGCTCAACGATGTCGCCGAGATCGCCCTGATCGCGCTGCCCATGACGCTGCTCGTCGTCGCCGGACAGGTGGACCTCTCGGTGGCCTCCATGCTCGGCCTCTCCAGCGCCCTCGCGGGCGCGCTGTGGGACGCGGGCTGGGCCTTCGAGATGATCGTCCCGCTGTGTCTGCTCGTCGGCGTGCTGGGCGGGCTGCTCAACGGCTGGCTCGTCACCCGCGTCGGCCTCCCCTCGCTCGCGGTCACCATCGGCACCCTCACCCTCTTCAGGGGGCTGGCCTCGGTGGTGCTGGGCAACAAGGCGGTGGCCGGGTTCCCCGACTCCTACGCGCAGTGGGCCGGCTACACGGAGACGGTGCCGGGCACCTTCGTGCCCTACCCCGTCGCGCTGTTCGCCGTCCTGGCCGTGTTCGCCGCCGTGGTGCTGCACTGCACCGTGTTCGGGCGCTCGCTGTTCGCCGTGGGCGCGCAGGAGGACGCCGCCTGGTTCGCGGGCATCAGGGTCAAGCGCGTCAAGCTCGTGCTGTTCGTCGTCACCGGCTTCATGGCCTCCTTCGCCGGGATCGTCTACACACTGCGCTACGGAAGCGCCCGCGCCGACAATGGACTCGGCCTCGAACTCGTCGTCATCGCCTCCGTGCTGCTCGGCGGCATCGACTTCAACGGCGGCAAGGGCACCCTGGGCGGCGCGGTGGCCGGGGTGCTGCTGATCGGGGTGCTCAACAACCTCCTCACGCTCAACGACGTGTCCAACGAGATCCAGGTGATCGTGACCGGGGTGCTGCTGATCGCCTCCGTGCTCACCCCGAGGGTCATCGCCGTGGTGACCGAGCGCCGTCACCGCCGCGCCGCCGCCACCCCTCGGCAGTCCCCCCAGCCGTCCGTCTGAACTCCCGCCCGCCTGAACTCCCGCTCCCGGAAGGGCCCTTGACCATGCGACCGCACACCCGCACCGCCCCACGCCTGCTCGCCGCCACCGCCTCCGTCTGCGCGCTCTCCGTCGCGCTCGCGGGCTGCTCCGGCACGACGAAGGACGACGCGAAGGACGATGCCAAGAGCGCGGCCCAGGACACAGAGGCCGACCCGGACGCGCCCCTCAAGAAGGGGCTGAAGCTGGCCTTCCTGCCCAAGCAGATCAACAACCCCTACGAGAAGATCGTCGACGAGGCGGGCATCGAGGCCGCCAAGGAGTACGGCGGCGTGGGCAAGGAAGTCGGCCCCTCGGACGCCAAGGCGTCCTCGCAGGTCAGCTACATCAACACCCTCGTGCAGCAGCGCCAGGACGCCATCCTCATCGCCGCCAACGACCCCAACGCCGTATGCGGCCCCCTCAAGCAGGCCATGAAGCAGGACATCAAGGTCGTCGCCTACGACTCCGACACCAGCCCCGACTGCCGCCAGCTCTTCATCAACCAGGCGTCCTCGGAGGAGATCGGCCGCAGCCTCGTCCAGCACCTCGCCGAACAGATCGGCCACAAGGGCCAGATCGCCATCCTCTCCGCCACCCAGAACGCGACGAACCAGAACACCTGGATCGAGTTCATGAAGGACGAGCTGAAGAAGCCCGCCTACAAGGACATGGAACTGGTCAAGACCGCCTACGGGGACGACGACGACCAGAAGTCCTTCCAGGAGACCCAGGGCCTGCTGAAGGCGTACCCCAAGCTCAAGGGCATCATCTCGCCCACCACCGTCGGCATCGCCGCCGCCGCGCGCTACATCAGCGGCTCCTCCTACAAGGGGAAGATCGTCCTCAACGGTCTCGGCACGCCCAACCAGATGCGCAAGTACGTCAAGGACGACACCGTCGAGCAGTTCTCGCTCTGGGACCCGAAGAAGCTCGGCTACCTCGGCTCCTACGCGGCCGCCGCGCTGGCCTCCGGCCAGATCACCGGCAAGGAGGGCGAGAAGTTCAAGGCGGGGAAGCTCGGCGAGCGCACGGTGGGCAAGAACGGCGAGATCATCCTCGGCCCGCCCACGGTCTTCGACAAGAAGAACATCGACGACTTCGACTTCTGACGGGACCTCACTTCTGACGGAGCCTCATGACAGGGAAGGAACGCCCGTGCAGCGCGTCTGTTTTCTGCTGAAGGTCCGCGCCGACCGGCTGGACGAGTACCGCGAGCGGCACGAGACCGTGTGGCCCGGCATGCTCCGCGCGCTGCGCGAGGCGGGCTGGCGCAACTACTCGCTCTTCCTGCGTCAGGACGGCCTGCTCGTCGGCTATCTGGAGACCGAGGACTTCGAGGCGGCCAAGGCCGCCATGGAGGCCACCGACGTGAACGCCCGCTGGCAGGCGGAGATGGCCGACTACTTCGAGGCGCTCGACGGGGAGCGCCCCGACGAGGCGATGCGGCCGCTGACCGAGGTCTTCCACCTGGCCTAGGAGAGGGGCACGGCACATGAGAGCGAGACGTCAACTCCGCGCGGACCGCCTCGCGTTCGCGGGCCGCCCCCTGCGCACCGGCGCCCTCGGCGTGCTGGCCGTCTGCCCGCTGGTCCTCGCCGGGGTGCTGGCCGGACCCGACGGTGCGGGCACCACGGTGGGCACCACGGCACACGCAGCAGCAGCGCCAGGCCCCTCCGTACGGCTGACCGCCGACACCGAACTCGACGCCGAGGCCCTCTACTTCGTCTCCTACGACGGCCTCGTCAACAACAACTCCTTCCAGAAGAACGGGCTCCTCACCCACCAGGGGCACCAGTACGCGGCCTGGTACACCGAGGACCGCACCGCCGTCGTCGCCCGCCGCGCTGTGGGGGAGCGGACATGGCGGACCGTCCGCCTCCCGCACAAGCTCAAGGCCGACGACTCCCACAACGTCATCTCCATGGGTGTCTCCCGCGCCGACGGCAGACTGCACCTGGTCATGGACTCCCACTCCGACGGCTTCTTCTCCGTGACCTCGCGGGCCGGACTGCTCGGCGACCCCACCGCGCACGACTGGAACGCGGACGCCTTCGGACCCGTCACGACGACACTCGGCGGGCTCACGCTGACCAGCCGCTTCACCTACCCGCAGTTCATCGCGACCCCCGAGGGCAACCTCCAGCTCAGCTACCGCTCCGGCGTCTCGGGCAACGGCGTGAACGCGCTCGCCGAGTACGACGCGGCCACCGGACGCTGGACCGCGCTGGGCGCGTGGAGCGGGGCATCCGGCACGTACACGAGCGCGCACGGCACCAGCTCCACGCGCAACATGTATCTGCACGGCATCGACTACGACAGCCGCGGCACCCTGCACGCCTTCTACACCTGGCGTGAGCGCGACGCCTCAGTGATGTGCGCGCCCGGCGGGCTCAGCAACCACGACACCGGCTATGTGCGCTCCACCGACCGAGGCCGCACGTGGAAGGACGCGGAAGGGCGCGTCGTGGGCACCACCGGAGGCCGGGACACGGTGGACGTCGGCGACACCTCAGCCGTCGCCGACCACCTCGGGCCCGACCACGGGCTGATGAACCAGGAGCACCAGGCCACCGACTCCTCGGGCACCCCGCACGCCCTCATCAGCTATGTGCCGGGGCGCTTCACGCAGTGCGTGCGCGACTACGTCGCGGACCGCGTCGCGTACGCACGCCCCTTCCACCTCCACCGGGAGGCGGACGGCAAGTGGAAGAAGACCGAGATCGGCGTCCCCCTCGCCTCCAGCCAGCGCGCCAAGCTGGCCTTCGACCGCTACGACAACGCCTACGCGGTGCTGCCGTACGGACGCATTGTCGGCGCTTCCAAGGCGTCCGACTGGACCGACTGGAAGACCCTCTACGACGGCACAGGGTCCGGAGGACGGGGCGCCTTCGGCGAGGTCGTCATCGACGAGACACGGCTCGCGCGGGACGGTGTGCTCTCCGTCCTCTACCAGGAGCGCTCCAGCGGGACGACACCCTCGCCGATCCACGTCGCCGACTTCGCCCTGCCCCAGTGACCGGGGCCCAGTGACCGAGGCCCGGCGACCAGTGACCGAGGAGCGACCCCGCATGACGGAGCGAGCGCACACGACGAACCGCGTCCCCGCCGTGTCCCGCCGCCCCAGGATCGGCCTGGTGGCGGGCGGACTCGGCGCCTACTGGCCCCAGTTCCCCGGCCTGCTGCCCCAGTTGGAGGACTCCGCGCGTCGCGTCGCCGAGCGGCTGCGGGAGTTCGACGCGGAAGTCGTCGACGTCGGCTTCCTCTCCGACGCCGAGCAGGGCGCCAAGGCCGCGGCGCGGCTGCGCGAGGCCGACTGCGACCTCATCGTCGGCTTCCTCACCACCTACATGACCGCGACCATGCTGGTGCCCATAGCCCAGCGCGGCGGCGCACCCGTCCTGCTGATCAACCTCCAGCCCACCGCGGCCATGGACCACGCCACCTTCGACACCGGACAGTGGCTGGCCTACTGCGGCGCCTGCCCGCTGCCCGAGATGGCCAACGCCTTCGAGCGGGTCGGCGTGGACTTCCGCTCCGTCTCCGGGCACCTGGAGGACGAGCGGGCCTGGCAGCGCATCGGCCGCTGGATACGCGCCGCCGGTGTCCGCGCCGTGCTGCGCGAGGGGCGGCACGGGCTGATGGGCCACCTCTATCCGGGCATGTACGACGTCTCCACCGACCTGACGATGGTCCCCGGCAGCTTCGGCGGCCACGTGGAGGTCCTGGAATTCGACGACCTGCGGGTGCGGACCGAGGCCGCCACACAGGCGGAGACCGCGGCCAAACTCGCCGAGACCCGCGAGGTCTTCCGCATCGCCCCCTCCGTCGACGAGGACGACCTGACGTGGGCGGCACGGGTCGCCGTCGGCCTCGACCACCTCGTCGCCGACTTCGACCTGGACTCCCTCGCGTACTACCACCGCGGACTCGGAGGAGAGGTCCACGAGCGCCTCGGCGCCGGGATGATCCTCGGCGCCTCGCTGCTGACGGCACGCGGCGTCCCGGCGGCGGGGGAGTACGAGCTGCGCACCTCGCTGGCCATGCTGATGTGCGACCGGCTCGGCGCGGGCGGCTCCTTCACCGAACTCCAGGCGCTCGACTTCGACGCGGGCGTCGTCGAGATGGGCCACGACGGGCCAGGCCACCTCGCCATCAGCAACGAACGCCCGCTGCTGCGCGGGCTCGGCGTCTACCACGGCAAGCGCGGCTGGGGCGTGTCCGTCGAGTTCGACGTGCGGCACGGGCCCGTCACCCTCGTCGGCGTCGGGCAGGGCCGAGGGGGCCGCTACCGGCTGGTCGCGGCCCAGGGCCGGGTCGTCGACGGGCCCCGGCTGCGGATCGGCAACACCACCTCGCGCGTCGACTTCGACACCGACCCCGGCGAGTGGACCGACGCCTGGAGCGCCAGCGGTGTCGGCCACCACTGGGCGCTGGCCACCGGGCATCTGCTGCCCGAACTGCGCGCCCTCGCGGACCTGACCGGTCTTGAACTGTCCGAGGTCACCGGGCCCGTCGCCTGATGGGTCAGGCGGTGGGCATCAAGCAGGTGGCACGCGCCGCGGGGGTGTCGGTCGGCACGGTCTCCAACGTGATCAACCGCCCCGAGTCGGTCTCCGACGACACCCGCGCGCGGGTGCTGTACGCCATCGAGCAGTTGGGGTATGTGCGCAGCGAGTCGGCGCGGCAGTTGCGCGCGGGCCGCAGCCGGATCATCGCGCTGCTGGTGCTGGACATGGCCAACCCGTTCTTCGTGGACGTGGCGACGGGCGCCGAGCGCGCGGCGCGGGCCACAGGGCTTGGGGTGATGCTGTGCAACAGCGCGCAGAGCCCGGTCGAGGAGGCCACCTACCTGTCCCTCTTCGCCGAGCACCGGGTACGGGGCGTGCTGGTCACTCCCGCCGACACGACGGGCCGCAATCTGGCCCGGTTCGCGCGGCACGGCATCGCGTACGTCACGGTGGACCGGGTCGTACCCAGCGCCGAGGGGTGCTCCGTCTCCGTCGACGACGTGGCGGGCGGCGCCCTCGCCGTACGGCACCTCCTCGACCAGGGGCACGCCGACCTCGCGTACGTGAGCGGCTCCATGCGGCTGACGCAGTGCCGCGACCGGCACCTCGGCGCGCGCGGGGCACTGCGTGGCACCGGCGCGAGGCTGCGGCACATCGAGGCGGAGCGTCTTGACGTGGCGGCGGGCCGTGACGCGGGTGCGCGGTTGCTGGGGATGTCGCCGCGG
>NZ_BAAGSO010000118.1:162992-296155 GCF_054782395.1 Streptomyces daliensis
CTCTGCGGTGTTCTGTGCGAATGATCTGCTGGCGCTGGGTGTGCTCCAGGCGCTCTACGGGGCCGGGGTGAGCGTCCCGGACGAGGTGGCGCTGGTCGGCTACGACGACATCGAGTTCGCCGCCGCCGCTGCCGTGCCCCTGACCTCCGTGCGCCGCCCGGCCCAGCGGATGGGCCGCATCGCCGCTGACCTGCTCATCGAGGAGACGGGCGAGGACGCCGAGACGGGCGAGGACGCCGGGTCCCATGAGCACCAGCGCGTCGTGCTCCAACCGGAACTGGTCGTCCGCGAATCCAGCCTCCGGAGCCCGCGCCTCTGACCTGTGCGTAGCATGAGCGCTCGTGGCGAGCATGGTAGGCATCAAAGACGTCGCACGGGCGGCCGGAGTGTCGGTCGGCACGGTCTCCAACGTGATCAACCGCCCGGCGGTGGTGGCGGAGGACACCCGGGACCGGGTGCAGGCGGCGATCCAGCAGTTGGGGTATGTGCGCAGCGAGTCGGCGCGGCAGTTGCGCGCGGGCCGCAGCCGGATCATCGCGCTGCTGGTGCTGGACATGGCCAACCCGTTCTTCGTGGACGTGGCGACGGGCGCCGAGCGTGCGGCCCGCGAGGCGGGGCTCGGAGTGATGCTGTGCAACAGCGCGCAGAGCCCGGCCGAGGAGGCCGACTACCTCTCCCTCTTCGCCGAGCAGCGCGTGCGCGGTGTCCTCATCACCCCCGCCGACACGACCGGCGGCAACCTCGCGGAGTTCCAGCGGCACGGCATCGCGTACGTCTCCGTCGACCGGGTCGTGCCCAGCGCCGAGGGCTGCTCGGTGTCCGTGGACGATGTGGCGGGCGGCGCCCTCGCGGCCCGCCACCTGCTGGAACGCGGACACGACGGCATCGTCTACGTCAGCGGCCCGATGCACCTCAACCAGTGCCAGGACCGGCGCGCGGGGGTGGTCACGGCGCTGCGCGAGGCGGGGCTGGCGGAGGAGGACGCGCTGCGGCACATCGAGGCGGAGCGTCTTGACGTGGCGGCGGGCCGTGACGCGGGTGCGCGGTTGCTGGGGATGTCGCCGCGGCCTTCGGCGGTGTTCTGTGCGAACGATCTGCTGGCGCTGGGTGTGCTCCAGGCGCTCTACGGGGCCGGGGTGAGCGTCCCGGACGAGGTGGCGCTGGTGGGGTACGACGACATCGTCTTCGCCGCTGCCGCTGCCGTGCCCCTGACCTCCGTACGGCAGCCCGCGTACCGCATGGGGCGGGCAGCCGCTGACCTGCTGATCGAGGAGACGGGGGAGCGCGCGGAGTCCCACGAGCACCAGCGCATCGTGCTCCAGCCGGAACTGGTCGTGCGTGAGTCGAGCATGTCCGGGAGGGGCTGAGCGGGCGGCGGGCGCGTTTGTTCGTCAGGCTGCCCGTCAGGCGACGGATTCCGGTACGGCCTCGCGCGCGAGCGGACGGATGACCGTGCCGGTGTGCGCGACGTCGCCCGTACCCGTACCCGTACCCGTACCCGGGCTCGTGTCCGTACCCGTACCCGCGTCCCCGTCGAGGAGTTCCCGCACCGCGCGCACGGCCGCGCGGCCCGCCCTGTTGGCGCCGATGGTGCTGGCCGAGGGGCCGTAGCCGACCAGGTGGACGCGGGGATCGCGCACCGCGCGCGTCCCGTCCAGGCGGATGCCGCCGCCCGGCTCACGCAGCCGCAGGGGCGCGAGGTGGCCGATGACGGGGCGGAAGCCCGTGGCCCACAACAGGGTGTCGGCTGCCATGTGGCGGCCGTCGGCCCACACGACCCCGTCCGCGGTGATCCGCTCGAACATCGGCAGCCGCTCCAGGACCCTCGCCTCCCGCGCGCGGCGCATCGCCTCGGTCATCGGCAGCCCGGTCACCGACACGACACTGCGCGGCGGCAGCCCGTCCCGCACCCGCTCCTCGACCATCGCCACTGCGGCGCGCCCCTGGTCCTCGTCGAAGGGGCCCTCGCGGAAGACCGGCGGGCGGCGTGTCACCCAGGCCGTCGAAGCGGCCACCTCGGAGATCTCCAGCAGATGCTGCACCGCCGAGGTGCCGCCCCCGACGACCACCACGCGGCGGTCCCGGAACAGCGGGGAGTCGGGCCCTGGGTAGCCCGCGGTGTGCAGTTGCCGGCCGAGGAAGTCCCCCTGGCCGGGGAAGTGGGGCCAGAAGGGGCGGTCCCAGGTGCCCGTCGCGCTGATCACGGCACGCGCCGACCACGTACCGGCCGAGGTCTCCACACGCAGCAGCCCGTCCCCGTCCCCGCTCTCGCGCACAGCCCGCACATCGACGGGGCGCAGCACGGGGAGCGCGAAGGCGTGCTCGTAGGCGTCGAAATAGTCCCCGATCACCTCGGAGGACGGACGCGAGGGATCCGCGCCGGTCAGCTCCATGCCGGGCAGGGCGTGCATGCCGTGCACCCTGCCGTAGGTCAGCGTCGGCCAGCGGAACTGCCAGGCGCCGCCGGGGCGCGGTGAGTGGTCCAGTACGACGAAGTCGCGGCCCGGCACGTATCCGGCGCGGCGCAGGTGGTACGCACTGGAGAGACCGGCCTGTCCGGCGCCGATGACCACGACCGCAACATTGTTCATATTTCTACGAACCATCCGGACGCGCCGAACCTTCCCGCTCATGGCGGCCCGCCGGAAGGCGGTGGCCGTTGTCTACGCCTGCCCGTCGTCGAGCACTGGGGCGCCGGTGTAGGTGGTGGCCTGAGCTGCTGCGGCGAGCGTGTACTGCAACCGGGAGCGCAGGCCGGGGAGGGTTTTCCGCCCGGGCTGCTTCGCCCAATGTTCCATGGCGGAGTGGAACGCGGCGACGACGAGGTCCTGGGCCAGGCGGGGGCGTAGGTCGTCCGGATCGGTCAGGTCGAGTCTGGTGGCGAGCGTCCGCCGGGTCTCGTCGCTGACGCGGTCGCAGAAGCTGAGGCTGTGTGCGGTGATGGAGGGTGAGGTCTCCGCGAGCCGCCGGCCGGCCGCGGCTCGTTCCGCCCAGCGTGGCCTCGCCCGAGCGTGGAGATCGCCTCCGGGGGCTCGGCGCCGCGCATATCCAGGACCGCACGGCGGACCAGGACGGCAGCGCGGACGCCTACGACATCGTCGTCGACCCGGTCGCCGGGGCGGATCTTGGCCGCTACCTCGAGATGCTGCGGCCCAACGGCCGGTACTTGCTGCTCGGAGCCGCAGGAGGCGTACCGGCGCCGGACGCCTTCGGCAGCATCATGACCACCTACCACAACTCGCCGACGCTCTTCGCCTTCAGTCTCAACTCCGTCGACGCTGACACCGTCGGGGCGGCGGCGGCCGAGCTCTTCAGCCGAGCGGCCCGAGGTGACCTGCGGGCGGTCATCGACGAACAGTTCCCTCTCGCCGAAGCGCACCGCGCGCACGAGCGGCTCGAATCGACTCCCGTATTCGGAAAGATCACACTGCACCCCTGACGCAACCGGCCGACGGCCCCGGCCTGCGCGAAGCGTGACCGCGCCGGAGCCTGAACCCCCCCGCCGAAGGCACTCATCCGGCGGGCGGGGAGCCGCAGGCGCGTGGCGGAGGAGAGAGGATGACGGCATGACCGACGCACTTCAGACCCACGTCCTCCACGTCACCACCGGCTCGGGGGAGACCGTCGCCGACCTGACCCGCGAGTGCGAAGCCTTCCTCGGGCAGGCGGCGGGCGGCCGCGACGGGCTCCTCAACGTTTTCGTCCCGCACGCCACCGCCGGGATCGCCATCCTGGAGACCGGCGCGGGCAGCGACGACGACCTCCTCGCCGCCCTGCGCGAGCTGCTTCCGGCCGACGACCGCTGGCGCCACCGCCACGGCAGCCCCGGCCACGGCCGCGACCACGTCCTCCCCGCCCTCGTACCCCCGCACGCGACGCTGCCCGTGATCGCGGGGCGGCTGGAACTGGGGACGTGGCAGTCGGTGTGCCTGGTCGATACGAACGGTGACAATCCGGAGCGGCAGGTGCGGTTGTCGTTCCTGGGGTGACGCGTGCCGACCGCGGGTGCGCGGTCCGGCCTCACCGAGCGGTCGAAGCGACCGCTCGGGTGACCACCGTGATCTGCGGGCCGGCCGCCGCGAGGTGTGCGGGCGCGGCGGGCAGGATCGCCGCACCCGCGCCCGCACTCGGGACCACGCCGAGCCGCACCAGTCCGGTACGCGGGACGGTCAGGGCGTGGTCAGCTCGAACCGTGCCACCCGGACGCTGCCTCCCAGCGCCCGGGTGGCATGGCTGAAGACGGCGTAGCGGTAGCGAAGCCCGCGCCGGCGCGCTCGGTGCCGGTGCCGGTGGTGTTCCAGTTGTCGTCCATGGTCAGACCGTCGACCATCGCCACGCGCGTCGTACCGCCGTCGCGTTTGAGGCCGATCCAGGCGGAGGAGTCGCGCAGCATGTAGAGGTCGCCGGTCACCGTCGCGGTGCGCGGGGTCAGTCCGCTGCCGACCGTGAACCTGCCGGTGTCGGGGTTGTGGTTCCACCCCCACCGAGGGCCGAGCCGGGTGCCCTGGAAGGTGTCGACGCCGGTCATCGGCGCGACCGGATGCGGCGGCAGCGCCGCCGCGGCGGCCAGGCCGCCACCGGCCGTGAGCGTCCTCCGGCGGCTCCAGGGATTCAGCGGGTCGGGCACGGGGGCCGGCCTCCTCGGTCATGTCGGGGTCAGCTACGGGTCCACCGCTGGTTGGCCTGTCCATTGCACGTCCACAGGATGAGCCGCGAGCCATTCGCGGTGGCGGCGCCGTCGACGTCGAGGCACAGCCCGGAGTGGACGTTGCGGATGGACCCGTCGGCGGCGAGGGTCCACTTCTGGTTGGCCTGTCCGTTGCACGGCCAGGTGACCACGCGGGTGCCGTTGGCGGTCCCCTGGTTCTCGGCGTCCAGGCACTTGTCGCCGTAGACGCGGATCTCGCCGCCCGCCCAGGTGGTCCACGACTGGTTGGCGGCGGTGTGGCAGTCCCAGATCAGGACGGCGGCGCCGGCCGCGGTGGAGGAGTTGTCGACGTCCAGGCAGCGGCCGGAGCCGGTGCCGCGGATACGGGAGGTCTTGGCGGCGAGCGGGGTGCCGCCGGTCACCCGGAACGCCGTCACACCGTGTGCCGGTACGCTCGCGGTGATCTGGCCGCCCGTGGTCGACGTGGCGCCGGTCCACAGGTCGGTGAGGGAGAAGGGGCCGCCGGTGAGGCCGATCTCCGCGGCCGAGGTGCTGAACGTGGCGGTGCTCCCGCCGCGGTTGAACAGGGCGACGGCGACCGAGCCGTCGGACAACGGCTTGGCGAACACCTCGGTGGCGCCATCGTCGCGCACCCGTCGGCCGCCCGCGCCCAGCGGGTCCTGATTCACCGTCAGCAGCCGCTGGTTGCGCAGGATCGCGCTGACGTCGGCGGACATCGTGCGGATGTCGTTGCCCGCCATCAGCGGCGCGGCCATCAGCGCCCACAGCGTGAAGTGCGACCGGGACTCGGCCGCCGTCAGCCCCGGCCGGCCCACGACCAGCATGTCCGGGTCGTTCCAGTGGCCGGGCCCGGCCTGCGCGGCGAGCGGGGCGTTGACGTCGACGACGTTGCCCACGCCCATCGGGTAGCTGTTGACGTTGCCGTTCTGCCAGATGTCGAGCAGGTCCTCGGTGGTGCGCCACAGGTCGGCGACCTGGCCCCAGTTGTACGTGGCGCCGGTGGGCGTGTGGAAGCTGTTGGGGTTGATGCTGTAGACGATGGGCCGGCCGGTGGCCCGCAGCGCTTCCCGCATCAGGGAGAAGCGGGCGACCTGCTCGTCGCGGGTGCCGGAGGGGGAGCACCAGTCGTACTTGAGGTAGTCCACGCCCCAGGAGGCGAAGGTGCGGGCGTCCTGGGCCTCGTGCCCCATGCTGCCCGTCGAGCCGGGGAAGGTGCCGACGCGCTGGGCGCAGGTGCGCTCGGTGGGCACCTGGTAGATGCCGAACTTCAGGCCGCGGCTGTGGATGTAGTCGCCCAGCGCCTTCATACCGCTGGGGAACTTGTCCGGGTGCGCGCGCAGGTTGCCCTGGGCGTCGCGCTGCGGGTCGAACCAGCAGTCGTCGACCACCACGTACTCGTAGCCGGCGTCCCGCATGCCCGAGCCGACCATCGCGTCCGCCGCCTGGCGCACCGCGGACTCGTCGACGTTGCAGCCGAAGCTGTTCCAACTGTTCCAGCCCAGCGGCGGGGTGAGGGCCGGACTGCCGGGCGCGGCCACGGCCGGGGCCGCGGCCACCGGCTGGTACGGCGCCGTGGCGGACAACGTCAGCACCGCTGCCGCCACCGCGAGCAGCCGGACCAGTCGCCTTCGCGATCGGGTAAGCATTACCGCTCCTTCCGCCGCGCCCGTCCCACGGGTCTCGCTCGCCCCGGGACGGGAGGTGCACTGCGGTTGTCGAGTGTTCAGCAGGTGGAGTTGGAGCTGGTCTGTGCCGCGGCTCCCGGGGACAGGCAGGACCTAGGAGCGCTGGAGCTGGAATCGTTGGTGGGTGCGATCGTTTGGAAGCGCTCCCACATTCGAAATCTCGAACTTCTGCCGAAAATTCGAAAGTGTCGATGCGCAACGTAGCGACGCGCCGGGTCGTCGTCAACGAGTCAGGAGTGGCGGCCGATGGTGGCGATGCCGTCAGGAGAGTCCGGCCGGTGCACCGGTGGCCGGTCGGTTCTCCGGGCATGGGTGAGCGTTGACGTGTACGCGACTCGCTTCTACGGTCTGACCGACAGGTCGACTTATGTTCGGTATTTCGTTCATGCGAGTAACGGCGATCGGAGGAATGAAGGTGAGACTCGTACTGCCGTTAACGAAGACCGCTCGAACCCGGCGCGGTGCCGCCTGGCTCGTCAGCCTGCTGTGCCTGGCGGCACTGCTCCAACCGGCCACGGCCAGGGCTGACAACCCGATCGTGCAGACCATCTACACCGCCGACCCGGCTCCACTGGTGCACGACGGCCGGGTGTACCTCTACACGGGGCACGACGAGGACGGCTCCACGTGGTTCACCATGAACGAGTGGCGGGTCTGGTCGTCCGCCGACATGGTGAACTGGACCGACCACGGCGCCCAGCTCGACATCGCCAGCTTCGCCTGGGCGAGCAAGGACGCCTGGGCCGGGCACGTCGTCCCCAGGAACGGCAAGTTCTACTGGTACGTCCCGGTCGTGAACCGGGCGACCGGCAGGATGGCCATCGGCGTGGCCGTGTCCGAGAGTCCCACCGGGCCCTTCCGTGACGCCCTCGGGGGCCCGCTGGTGGAGAACGGCGAGATCGACCCCGCGGTCTTCGTCGACGACGACGGACAGGCGTATCTGTACTGGGGCAATCCAAACCTGTGGGTCGTCAAGCTCAACAGCGACATGACGTCCTACCAGGGCAGCCCGGCCCGCATCCCGCTCACCACCCAGGGCTTCGGGGCCCGGTCGGGGAATCCGGACCGGCCGACCCTGTACGAGGAGGCGCCGTGGGTCTTCAAACGCAACGGCCAGTACTACATGGTCTTCGCGGCGGAGTGCTGTTCCGAGTTCATCGCCTACTCGACGGCCCCGAGTCCGACGGGCCCCTGGACCTACCGCGGGACGATCATGCCCAGACAGGGTGGCAGCTTCACCAACCACGCGGGAGTGGTCGACTTCAAGGGCGGCTCCTACTTCTTCTACCACAACGGGGCCCTGCCGGGCGGTGGCGGTTTCACCCGCTCCGTCGCCGTGGAGAGCTTCACCTACAACTCCGACGGCACCTTCCCGACGATCAACATGACCGGCGGGGGAGCACCCCAGGTGGGCACGCTCGATCCGTACGTCCGGCAGGAGGCCGAGACGATCGCGTGGGCGTCGGGCGTCGAGACCGAGCCCTCCGGCGAAGGCGGGATGAACGTCGGCTGGATCGAGAACGGCGACTGGATCAAGACCAAGGGCGTGGCGTTCGGAGCCGGCGCACGGTCCTTCAACGCACGGGTGGCATCCGCCGCCGCGGGCGGCAGCATCGAAGTCCGGCTGGACAGCCCCACCGGAACGCTGGTGGGTACGTGCACCGTCCCGGGCACCGGCGGCTGGCAGAACTGGACGACCGTCACCTGCCCCGTGAACGGGGCGTCCGGCACGCGTGACCTGTACTTCAGGTACACCGGCGGGAGCGGCTACCTGCTGAACGTGAACTGGTGGCGGTTCTCGGCCTGATCCAGGCCCTGGACCGGCTGTGGACGGTGCTGCCCGGCGTCCCGCGGCGCATCACCCGCGGGCGAGAGCGTCGAGGGCGCGTTCACCACCGTCCAGCGGCGGATCAGCGCAATCCGGCGAAGAGATCGTTCTCGGGTACGGGCGCGCCGGTGGCGTCCTTGACGCGTACGAAGGTCTCCATGCCCATCAACTCGCCGAACCGCTCCTTGCCCATCTTCAGGAAAAAGATGTTCTCGCCCTGACTGGCGTGCGCGGCCAGCGAGTCGAACTTCTGGTCGCTGAACGGGGTGGTGTCCACCCACGTGGTGATCTCTTCGTCGGGGAGGCCGATCTCGGCCAGCGCGGCGGTCTCGGCGGGGTCCGGCTCCGGCATGTCCTCGTCGAACTCGCGCATGATCTCGCCGAACCGCCGCATTCCCGAGCGGGGCATCGTCGTCCAGTACACCTTCGGTGTCAGCTCGATCATCTCCAGCGCCGCCATCGTGATGCGGTGGGCCTGGATGTGGTCGGGGTGGCCGTAGAAGCCGTTCTCGTCGTAGGTGACGACCACATCGGGGCGGTAGTGCCGCATGAGTTCCGCGAGCCGGGCAGCGCCCTCCTCCACGGGGGCCTGCCAGAAGGAGTCGGGGGCGTCGTTGCTCGGCCAGCCGATCATGCCGGAGTCGGCGTAGTCCAGCGTCTCCAGCGCGCTGATCTTCAGGACCTCGCAGCTCTCCTTGAGTTCTTGACGGCGCATCAGGGCGACGGCCGCCGGATCGTGCCCGGGTTCGCCTGGCTTGACGCCTCCATGCCCGTCACCGCAACCGCCGTCGGTACACGTCACGAGAACCGTGCGGATGCCCTCCGCCGCGTACCGCGCGAGGACCCCTCCGGTACTGGTGGCCTCGTCGTCGGGGTGGGCGTGCACAGCCATGAGTGTCAAGGGCCTGTCGGTCATGGAAGGATCCTCCTGCGGAAACGTGTCTGGTCCGGGTGCGCGGTGGGCGTGCCGCGCCTCCCGGCCGGTGCAACCGCGCCGGCCGGGCCGGATGTTCCCGGTCCGCGGCGCCCTTTCGTCCGCCGTGGCGGGCTTGTGCCCCAACCATCGGAGGAGACGGGCCCAGCGGTGCGGTACGTGCCGCCGAATCTCAGAGCACTCTGATTTCGTGTCACTACCGTCCGGCCCATGGTGCGCGACTATCTCATCATCGGGGCCGGGCCGGCCGGACTACAACTCGCCGCTCTGCTGGAACGCGACGGGCGCGACTACACCGTCCTGGAGCGGGGGAGCGGACCGGGGACGTTCTTCACCCGGTACCCCCGCCATCGGCGGCTGATATCGATCAACAAGGTGCACACGGGGTTCACGGACCCGGAACTCAAGCTGCGCATGGACTGGAACTCGCTGCTCAGCGACGACCCGGAGCTGCTCTTCACCCGGTACAGCGAGCGCTACTTCCCGCAGGCGGACGACCTGGTGCGCTACCTGGCCGACTTCGCGGCACGCAGCGGCGTGCGCGTCGAGTACGGGACCGACGTCGTACGGGTCTCCCGCGCTGACGGCGTCTTCACCGTCCTCGACGACGACGGGCGCACCTGGCAGGCCAGGCGGCTCGTCATGGCGACCGGCGTCTCCCGGCTCTACGAGCCGCCCATCCCCGGCATCGAACTCGCCGAGCGGTACGACACCTTCGACACCGACCCGGCGTCCCCTGGCCAGCGCGGACGCTCGCCGCGACGCCGGAGGCGATAGCCGACGCCGTCATCGGCCGCGTCAACCGCTCGTCGGCCCTGTGGCAGCAGTTCGGGTTCCTCGGCGACGTGGTCACCGTCGACGGTGTGGACGGCGACCGTGCCGTGTACCAGGAGGAGGTCCCGCTCGACCACGTCACCGACGGCGGCCTCGGGCCCGCCGCGCACAGGTTCGTCGTCGACCTGGAGTACGGGCCCGAGCACGACCAGACCGACCCGCTCGACGTGGGTGTCCCGCGCGTGGTCGAGAACGACATCGACCACGCCATGGACTCCACGTATCTGCATCCCGTCGTCCGCCACTACCGGGACGGCGTACTCGCCGGGACGCACCACCTCGCGGAGAACCTGGAGAACGACTGGAACCTGCCGGCGGTGCACCGGCAGCCGCTCACCACGTTCGTGAGGAAGAGCCTTGGCTGAGCCCTTCCCCGGCCCCGTACTCGACATCCTCGAAGCGGCGGGCGACCGCACGGTGTTCGAGCACGCCGACGAGGAGGTCTCGGGAGCCCGGCTCCTCGGCATGGTGCGGCGCGCGGTGAACGGCCTGCGGCAGCACGGTGTCGGGCCCGGCGACGGCGTCGCCATGCTGCTGGGGGTGAGCCCCGGCGCGTTCGCCGCGATCATCGCGGCGCATGTCGTCGGGGCCCGCGTCGTCGGGCTGCGGCCCGGCCTGACCGGGCCGCAGCGGGAGCACCTCCTGCGGGACGCCGGAGTGTGGATCACCGACCGGCCCGACGGCCTCGGCACCCGCGAGACCGGGACCGGGACCGAGACCGAGGCCGGGACCGGGGCCGGGGCCCGGACCGGGACCGTCCTCGTGCTCGACGGCCTGTTGTCGGCGGAGGACGACGGTGTACGGCCACGGGTCCTGGCGCGGCCCGAGGATGTCGCCCGGCTCCTGCACACCAGCGGCAGCACCGGCGTCCCCAAGGCGTGCGCCCAGACCTACGCGGCGATGACCGCGGGCTGGGCGCACCGCCCCGACGCCTGGCCGCCCGCCGTCCGACAGCTCGCCGGGCGCCTGGACCGGTTCCTGGTGTTCGGCACCCTGGCCAGCCAGGTGATGATGGAGTACGGGCTGCTGGCACTCACCGCTGGCGGCACCCTGGTCACCGCCGACCCGCCGGCCTTCCCCGACGCCCTGGTGCGGCACCGTGCGACCGCGAGCGTCGTCACGGTGGCCCGGCTGACGAAACTCGTGGCGGACCAGCGCGAGTCGCCGGTGGACCTCGGCGGCCTGCGCGCGCTGATGGTGTCCGGGTCACCGCTGGAGCCGGGACGGCTGCGGGAGGCCGTCGAGACGCTCGGCCCGGTCGTCTTCCACGGCTACGGGCAGACCGAGACCGGCATGATCTCCATGGCGGCGCCCGGGGAGCCGCCGGGCTCCCTCGGGGTGCCGCCCGTCGGGCTGGAGATCCGCGATGCCTCCGGCCGCCCGGTCCGGCACGGGACCGAGGGCGAACTCTTCGTCCGTACACCGGCGCAGTGCTCCGGCTACTGGCGGGAGCCCGCCCTCACGGCTGAGGTGTTCTCCGACGGATGGGTGCGCACCCGCGACCTCGGCCGTCTCGACGCGTCGGGGCGGCTGTGGCTCACGGGACGGGCCCGTGACGTGATCATCGTCGACGCCAACGTGTACTACGCCGGGCCCGTCGAGCGGCTGCTCGCCGTCCATCCCTCGGTGGCCGAGGCGTATGTCGTCGCCGTGCCGGACGACAGTACGGGCGAGGCCGTCCACGCCTTCGTCGTACCCTCGGCCGGTCGTACCCCGGACCTCGGTGAACTGCGCGCGCTGGTGGCGGCGGACCTGGGCGAGGCATGCGCTCCGACCCGGCTCACCCTCATCGGCGAGGTACCGCTCACGGCAGCCGGGAAACCAGACAAGCGGCGTCTCGCGGCCGGAGGCTAGCGGTCCGGTCCCCGCCCCCGCGCGGGGCGATGCCATCGACGCCGCCGCCTCATGGCGCCGTGCCCTCCTTGTCCGGTGCGGGCGTCGCGGGCGTCGTGGGCCCGGCCTTCTCTGCGGCGGGGACGGCCTCGCCGCGTACCAGGTCGTCGAGTTCGGCGTCCAGCGTGGCATCGTCGTCATGCTGGGCAGTGGCCCGCGGGTCGCTCCCGCGGAGGGCGACGGCTGCCCCCGCCACGGCCGTGGGGAGAGCGACGAGCACCGCGGCGGTCCGCATGCCTCCCGGCGCGGAGAGGACCAGCGCGATGAGAGGGGGCCCGAAGGCTCCCCCCGATTTGCCGACCGCCGCGGCCCAGCCGCCGGCGGTCCCCCGGATGGCCACGGGATAGACCTCGGCGGTGTAGGGGCCGATGAGCGCGATGACGCCGGCGGTTCCGGCGAACAGCAGCATCACGGCGGTCAGGAGGACAGGGCGGCTGCCGTCCATCCCGACGACGGCCAGCGTGAGCAGCGCGGCGACGGTGAGGGCCGCGTAGACGACCATGGTGCCCTTCGCCGACCAGCGCATGTAGAGCCACGCGGCCACGACGCAGGTGGGGACGGACAACAGCGACGAGATGAACAGCAGCGTGGCCGCGGACATGCCCTTCCCGCCCGATGCCTCCAACTGACTGGGCAGGAAGGTGATGAAACCCCAGTAGACGAGGCCCCAGGCGAGTGCGTAACCGCTGACGACCAGCGTCTTGACGGTCTGAGGGCGCTTGAACAGAGTGGCGGCGGGGACGCGCCCCGGCTGTGCCTGCTGCGCTGTGAAGGCGGCCGATTCCGGAATCCACCGGTTCAGTCCGATCAGGATCAGGACCAGCGGGAGCTGCGCGAACCACAGAACGCGCCACCCGCTCAGCGGGACCAGCACGGCGGCCAGTCCGGCGGCAGCCATGTAGCCGCCGGTGGTGGTGAGCCCGGCCTGGAGCACCATGATGCCCGCGCGCCGGCCGGGCGGCAGACTCTCGGTCATCAGGGCGTAGACGACGGGCAGCATGCCTCCGGCCGCCGTCCCCATCAGGGCGCACATGACCAGGACGCCGCTGAAGGTCGGCATGGCGCCGCACACCGTCGTGCCGAGGAAGAGAAGGGACGCGATGAGGATCGTGGCCCTGCGCCCGATACGGTCGGCGGCACGGCCCCCCAGAAGCGATCCCAGTACGGTGCCGCTGAGCGCCACCGTGGGCAGCCACGAGACCTCGGCGGCGCTGAGATGGAACTCGGTACGCATGCCGGGCTGGATGAACGCCAGCGTGGCGGGTTTCATCTGGTCCACCATCAGCGCGAAGCTCAGCACCGCGATGAGACCGTGCCGGCTCGCCCGGCTCTTCCCGCCCGTGGCGGCGGTGGCCGCGGGACCCGCTCCGGGAGGCCGCACGACCGCGAACCCGGAGATCACCACGCCCACGACGATGGCGGCCATGGCGGCCCACATCACCTCCGACATTCCCCCCATGGCCATGTGGAATCCCATGGACGCGGAGTCGACGAACATCCACACGTGCTGGCCGACGCCGGCGCTCGTGAGGGCGACGCCGGTCCAGAACATCCAGGGCCGGGGTATCAGCGAAGCTGGTTGCGCGGGCACGGTCAGTTCTCCGCTCTGGAGAAGAGCTGACGCGCCGGGACGAGCGTGGAGTGTTGTTCCGTGCGGGTCATCCGTTCCCTCTTCCGGGGTGGGGGACCGGACAGCGTCCGGCCCGCTGTGCGTCGAAGTACCGTGCCGCCGGGCGCCGTCGGCGGGCGTGCAGGACCATGACCGTGCCGAGCACCAACTGGCGTACGCCCCGGGTGACGTCCTCCACCCCGTCCCGCAGCCGGACGAAGGTCCGCAACGTGTTCAGGCGGCGGGGCGCGGGGTTCAGGCCGCGCGGGATCAGGAGGCACGGCGCCCGGTGCGGAATGGAGCGGGTGTGCGCGGCCGTCGTGTCCAGGCGGAACCGGGCCAGCACCTCGCGTACCGCGGCGCGCAGCACGAGCGGCGAGATCCGCCAGGCCGGACAGGGACGGTTCGGCGCCATGCCGTACGGGATGTGGTGGGCGTCCTTGGCGCTCAGGCGGGTCCAGCGGTCCGGGTCGAACACGTCGGGCCGTTCGTATCCGGTGGCGTGGTAGTCGGGGTAGCTGAAGCACACCACGGAACCGGCAGGCAGCACCGTCGCCTCGTCGAGCGGGATGTCACCCGTGGTGATGCGATGGGCGATGCCGAACAGCGGGTACAGCCGCATCGTCTCGTCGAGCACCCGCGTCAGGTACCGGTCGTCGTCCGGCTCCGCGGCCAGGCGCTGCTGCACCCGCGGGTGGTGGGCGAGGGCGAACAGGACGTGCGCGGTCGCCTCGGAGAGCTGCACGACCGCCGTGTTGAAGAGGGTCCCTTGCAGATAGTGCACCTGCTCCGGCAGCGACAGGGAGGCGGGCAGCCGGTGCGGTACGTGGCCTGCCTGGACGCGGTCCCGCAGATAGGCGGTGAGCCGGGCCCGGCGCCGGGGATGGCGCAGGCCGGTGCACTTCAGCGCTGTGACCACGTCGTCGGCGTGCGCGGTGATCAGGTCCCGGGCGTGCGGCAGGCACCGCTCCTGGAAGACCAGCTCGTAGCAGAACTCGGCCCACGCGGGCATCACCAGGTCCCGCAGCCGTACGAGGCTGATCCGCGTGTCCGGCAGTGCGTCCAGCGCACCGGCGACGGCGCGGGTGGCCGCCGCCGTGAGATCGGCCGAGTTCCCGGCGATGACGCGCCGCGTCGTCGCGGCCACGTCCTCGTAGCGTTCGCCGGGCTCCAGGTGTTCCTGGTGCACCTCGGGTCCCGGCGCCAGCCAGTACCAGAACAGGTCGGACAGACCCGCACCCTCGCTCCGCCCGTCCGCCGACGGGTGGGCGTAGACCCGCTCGAACACCTCAGGGCCGTGGGTGGCGTTGGGCAGGGTCACCACCCGGTCGCCGTTGACCTTCTCGAAGATGTGTACGCGCAGCGCCACCACGGCGCGCGGCAGCCACCACTCCCGCGTTCTCGCCCTCATCGCCCGGCCCGTCACCGCGCCCCCGCTCCACCGTTCCGTACGACCATGTCGGCCGTCAGATCGGCGTTCCGGCGCCCGCCGCACAGGGCGAGCGTGTGGTCGTACTCGTCGCGCAGTGTCGCGAGGACCCGCCGTACTCCCGTCTCCCCCTCGGCGGCCAGACCCCACACCACCGGGCGCCCCACGCCGACGGCGCTCGCGCCCAGCGCGAGCGCCACCGCGACATCGCTGCCCCGGCGCACCCCTCCGTCGAGCAGGACCGGCACCCGGCCCGCGACCGCCTCGGTGACGGCGGGCAGGCAGTCCACGGCGGCCGGGACCGCGTCGCACTGGCGGCCCCCGTGGTTGGAGACGATCACCCCGGCCGCACCGTGCTCGACGGCCAGCTTCGCGTCGTCAGGATGCAGGACTCCCTTGACCAGAACGGGGAGTGAGGTACCGCGCACAGCCTCGGCGAGGTCCGGCCAGCGGACCGCCGGGGACATGGGGATGGGGGTGAGCGCGTCCGGTCCGGCGCCGGGCAGGCCGCGCATGTTCTCCGCGGCGAACCCGGGCGGCAGATCGGTGAACCCGTTGCGCAGGTCTCTGGTGTGCCGCCCGAACACCGGCGAGTCGACGGTGACCACCAGCGCGGTGCAGCCCGCGTCCTCGGCGCGCCACACGAGCGCCCGGGTGACCTCCCCGCGCGGGTGCAGATACAACTGGAACCACACGGGCGGACGGGGCGCGGCCTCGCGCGCCGCGGCGACGACGTCGAGGACCGCGGTGGTCGCGGCCGTCCCCGTCACCAGGACGGCGCCCTCGGCCGCGGCGGCACGGGCCGTGGCCCGCTCGCCGTCCCGGTGCACCAGCCGGTGGAAGGCGGTGGGTGCGACGAGCACCGGTGCCGCCTGCCGGGCGCCCGGGAGATCGACGGCGGTGTCCCGGGTCTCGCTGCCGCTCAGCACCCTCGGCAGCAGCGCGTACCGGTCGAATGCCTTCTCGTTGTCGGCGAGGACGCGTTCCTCGCCCGCGCCGCCCGCCACGTAGTCGTAGGGAATCGGCCCCAGTACCTTCCGTGCTCTGTGGCGCAGTTCCCGGAGCGTCACGGCGCCACCGGGGTGGCGGGGGTGGCCGGGCTCCGGTGCGCGGTGAGGAAGGCGTCCAGCGGGGCGCGGTGGACCTCCTCGCTGTCCCACTCGTTCTCCAGGTTCTCGGTGAGGTGGTGCTCGGCGACGAACTCGCCGTCCCGGTACCAGCGGACGACCGGATGCAGATAGCGTCCGTCCAGGCCCGACACGTCCTGCTGGGACTTGCGGCCAGCGGTGACGTCGAAGGGTCCACCCGGTCGTGGTCCTCCCCGTACTCCAGGGTGATCACCGCGTAGGCGGCCACCTCACCGAAGTCCCCGGCGCGCACGGCGCCCGGCACATGGCCGACGGGCACCTCCTCGGCGTAGCGCAGCGTGCCGTCCGGGGCGAGGAGCAGCAGGTCGCCGAGGACGGCGAACTGCTGCCACAGCGCGGAAGACCGGTTGACGCGGGTGATCACCGCGTCGACGGCACGCTCCATGGAGTCCCCGAGCACCGTCGTCGGCCAGGGCACCCCGTCGTGGTGCTGCCGCAGTCCGCGGTGCAGTGCCCGCACCGCGTAGCGGAAGCCGTGGATGAAGCCGGTGGTGGACTTTCTGAAGTCACGGCCCTGCATCAGCGTCCCCGCGAAGTACAGGCCGGGCACGTTGACCGACTCGCCGAGCGGTGTCAGCTCCGGGAAACGGCCGTCGATGATCACGTCAGGGGTGCAGGTGTCGTCGAAGATCGAGGCGTCGAACCGGAAGCCGGTCGCGAGGATCACCCGGTCGTAGCGGATCTCCTTGACCACCTCGTTGACCCGCTGGAAGGAGACCGGCACGTGGAAACCGTCCTGCTCCTTCCTGATGGCGAGCACCCGGCCGTCGAGGAGGGCGTTCTGCGACTTCAACTGGTAGCTGTCGGGGAAGTTGTTGTAGACCGCGGGCAGGTGTCCCACATAGTGCGTCCGCCAGGCCATCTTCAGCGAGCCCGAGCCGACGACGTGAATGACCGCCGCCGTCTCCATCAGGTTGTCGGCCGTCTCGAAGGCGGAGTTGCCCCGGCCGATGATGAGCACCCGCTGATCGGTGTAGGACTCCGGATCGGTGTCGATCGTGTCGTAGCGTTCGGCCAGTTCGACGCCCGGGAACGACGGCAGGTTCGGCACGGGCACCCCGGTGGCGACCACCAGACGCCGTGCGCGCCACGCCTTCCCCGTGTGGTCGGTGACGGTGAAGCCCTCGCCGTCGCGGGAGACCTTCTCGACGGTGGTGTCGTACCGCACGCGCACCCCGGTCCGGGAGGCGAAGTCCGACAGGTAGCGCACCAGATCGTCGGCTGCCGGGAAGTAGCGGCGGCTGTACCGGGTGAACAGCAGCTCCGGGTCGTCGCTCAGCAGGGAGTTCCAGTCCATCCGCAGCCGCAGCTCCGGATCGTCGTACCCCGTGTGCACCTTGTTGTTGGAGATCAGATAGCGGTGCCGGGGGAACCGGTGGAAGAACGTGCCCGGACCACTGCCGCGCTCCAGCAGGACGTAGTCCGCGCCGTCCCGCTCCAGGAAGGCGGCGAGTTGCAGTCCGGCGGGCCCCGCACCAATGATCAGGTAGTCATGGGTCATGCCCCGGAAGCTAGCCACCGGATTTCAGAGCGCTCTGAGATTCCCCGCCTATGGTCCCGGACGTGCTCACCACTACCGACAGCACTACCGACAGCGTCTCACTCGCCGACCCCCCGGACTCCGCAACGCTGCGCCGCGCCGCGACGCCGTTCACCCTCAGCGTGGACGCCGAGGCCCGAGCGCGGCTGGACCGCGGCCGCCGGTTCCTCCACGGCCTGCGGCATGGTGACGGCGGTGGCAGCGCCGGGGACCCTCCCCGCATCTACGGCGCCACCACCGGATTCGGCGCACTCGTGGGCTACGCGGGGCGTCCCGACGAGGCGGACCAGTGCGACAACACCCTGGCCCACCTCGGAGCCGGTCATGGGCCGGATCTCCCGCACGACATCTGCCGCGCCGCCCTCCTCCTGCGCACCTGGTCCCTCGCCCAGGGCGTTTCCGGAGTGTCGGCGGAGGTCGTCGACCGGCTCGCCGCGATGTTCGCCACGACCTTCTCGCCCGCCGTCCCCCGCTACGGCTCCGTCGGCGCGAGCGGCGACCTGATCCCGCTCGCCTACGCCACCCAGGCACTGCGCGGCCGGGGGCACGCCTACGTGGACGGCCGCCGCATGCCGGCCGACGAGGCACTGACCGCCGCCGGGCTCCGTCCGCTCGCGCTCGACGGCCGCGACGCGCTGGCCCTCGTCAACGGCACCTCCGTCACCACCGCGGCGTTGGCACTCGCCCGCGACACCGTCCGTACGGCACACCGCTCACTCATGGCCCTCACGTGTCTGCTGGCCGACATGCTCGGCTGCGAGCCCGGCTTCCTCGACGGGGACCTGGCGTCCGTGACGAACTGATGCTGCCGGGTGAGGGCCTCCGCCAGCGGGGCCACCGCCCGTCGTCCGAGGAGCGCCCCGGTGACGGCCGCGGCGAACAGCCCCAGCAGTTCGGCCACACCCAGCGCGAACCACAGATGATTACGGTCGGCCAGCTGGAAGCGCATGTCGAACACCGCCTGTACCACGTCCCCGTCCGCCCGTACCTGCGTGCGCACCAGGTAGACCGTGTGGTCACGTTCCACGGTGCGCTCCACGGCCTCGTGGGTGCCGCGCACTTGGTTCATGTCGGCGCGCAACGGGAATCCGTCCGGGGCGTTGGACAGGGGGGTCACGCCGGGCGCGAACAGCCAGGTGCACACCGGAGGGCTGGTCAGATCGCCGTAGCCCGCGCCGTAGCGCAGCTCACGCCGCACCTGGCCGTTCTGCGCGTGCACCATCACCGAGTGCGCGACGCCGCCGACGACGGTGATCAGCAGCGTGATGATCGCCCCGGTGATCACAGCGATCCGTATACGCGCCCGGCGCACCGGCGCCCACTCGGCCGACGCCGACGGTCTCACAGCGCGCTCAGACGGTAACCGAGACCGCGGACGGTGCGCACGACCTGTCGGCCGAGCTTGCGGCGGAGGTAGTAGACGTAGGTGTCGACGATGGACGAAGCGGGAGCCTCCTGGAAGACCAGCCGGCGCAGTTCCGCCCGCGAGTGCACGGTCGTGGGGCGCGAGGCGAGCGCCCACAGCAGCGCGAACTCCCTGGCCGCGAGGGCGACCTGCTCGCCGCTGGCCAGCTCGACCTCCCGGCGGCCGACGTGCAGATGTGCAGAGCCGATCCTGAGCACGTCGGTGGCGTCGAGCGCCCGTCGGCACAACGCCCGTAACCGTGCGCTCAGTTCGTCCAGCTCGAACGGCTTGACGAGGTAGTCGTCGGCACCGGCGTCCAGTCCGTCGACGCGGTCGTGCACCGTGCCCATCGCCGTCAGCAGCAGTACCGGCGTGCGGACGGCGCGGGACCGTAATCGGCTCATGAGGTCGAGGCCGTCGAGCGCGGGCAGGCGCCGGTCGACGACGAGTACGTCGTACTGCCGGGAGAGGCCGAGGTGCAGACCGCGCTGGCCGTCGGTGGCGACGTCGACCGTGTATCCCTCGTCCCGAAGTGCGTCGGACAGCATGTCGGCCAGCTCCCGGTCGTCTTCGACCAGCAGCAGCTGCCAAGGGTTCTGCGAGTGTCTCTGCGCCACAGTCCTACTCCCCTCGCCCTCCCCGCAACCCCTGTCAACGCCCCCGCGCGGGAGGGGGTTCCCGGACGGGCGACACGAGAGGACACCCCTACGACGAGGCGGACCGCTGCGGGGAGCGGAGCACGAGCAGGGTGATCTCGCTGGGCGCGAAGACGCGGAAGGGTGGGCCCCAGAAGCCGGTGCCGCGGCTGGTGTAGAGGAGGGTGCGGGTGCCGTGGTGACTGAGACCGGCGAGGGCAGGCTGGTCGAGGCGTACCAGGTGGTGGAAGGGCCAGATCTGGCCGCCGTGGGTGTGGCCTGAGAGCTGGAGGTCGATGCCGTGGGCCGCCGCGCGGTCGACGAACTTGGGCTGGTGGGCGAGGAGGAGGACGGGGAGGTCGGGATCGGCCCCGTGGAGGGCTCCGTCGAGGTGGGCGCGGTGGCCCGCCAGCCCGGAGGACTCGGCGGTGACGTCGTCGACGCCGGCGACCACGAGGGTGTCGCCGCCGCGTTCGAGCAGCAGATGGCGGTTGCGCAGCGGCTCCCAGCCCAGCTCGTCCATCAGGTCGACCCACCCCTGGGCCTCGCTGTAGTACTCGTGGTTGCCGGTGACGTAGACACGGGCCCGGGTCGCCCGCACGGTGCCCAGCGGGGCGGCTTGGGCGCGACGGCGTTCGGCCGTGCCGTCCGCGATGTCGCCGGTGTGGCAGACCAGGTCGGCTTCCAGGGTGTTGACCGTCTCGCAGACCCGCGCCGACCAGCGGGCGCGGTCGAGCGGGCCGTAGTGGGTGTCGGTGATCAGGGCGACCCGGGTGCCGTCCAACCCGGCGCCCAGGCGCGGGAGTTGGACGTCCAGTCGGCGTACGCGCGGCACGCGTCGGGCCTCGGCGTACCCCCAGGCGAGCAGCACGGCGGCTACGCCGAGGACGGCACAGGTGACGATGCGCGCCCGGTCCTGTGCGTCGCCGACGCCTGCCACGGTCAGGGCGAGCCGCAGCAGGACGCCGAGCAGGACGGACCAGGTGAACAGGACCCAGATGCCGCCCAGCAGCGTGTCACCGACGATCGCAGCCCGGTCCCGCTGGCGCCGTCCGTGGCCGTGCATCATCGCGAGCGGCATGCCGATCAGGCCGAGGGCGAACAGTGCGGTGCCGGTCAGTGTGACGGGGAGCGGCCAGTGCTGGCCGGTGTGCAGGAGCACCCAGCACGGCACGGCCCACAGCAGGACGGGGGCGATCATGGGGAGGTAGCGCATCAGGCGCCGCAGTCGGCTCGGTGGCGCCTCCTGCGCCTGCGCTGTACCGGCGTCGGATCGGGTGTTGCTGGTCTCGGTCACGCGTCCCCTCCTGAGGTTCTGTGCGGCGGATCCTGCCAGTGGCCGAGCCGGGCGGTGGCCACGGCACAGTCGCCGTCGCCGTACCAGCCGTCCGCCCGTGGCCCCGGCATGATCCGCCGCCCACGCCCTGATTCTGCTCCGCCTCGGCCGCCGGAGCCGCTTGGAAGCTCATTCTCCGCCGTCGCGGGAAGGACCGCCCTTCGGGTCGGACCTCGGTGAGCCCGTTCCGGGCGGGGCGCCGCCGGGAGCGCTTTTGTTAACGGGGGATCACCTGAGTCGTGTTACGGTCCCGGCTGTCGCGCGGCATGTGTGCAGGTGGTCCGGGGCCCGCCCGGCTGTGGTTGACTGAGCGGCATGGCCCCGCATCCGCGCTCGTCCGTTCGTCCGGTCGTTCATGAGCGCTGAGCCGGTCTCCGCCGCTCGCCCCCGCAATCGCAGGCAGCTCATCGTCGAGGCGGCCGGCCGGCTCTTCAGCGAGCGCGGGTACCACGCGGCGTCCATGGAGGAGATCGCCGCCGGTGTGGGCATCACCGGCGCGGCACTGTACCGGCACTTCCCGAACAAGTACGCGCTGTTCGCCGAGTGCGCCCACGCCATGGTGGACCGGCTCGTCGCCGCGCTCGACGAGCTGCCGTCCGACGCGGCCCCTGCGGAGGTGTTCACCAGCCTCATCCGGGTCACCGTCGCGCATCGCGCGTCGGGCGGCGTGTACCGATGGGAGGCCAGGTACCTCAACCGCGAGGACAGCAGGCTGCTCCGGGCGAAGTTCGGCAGCCTCATCGGGCGGGTCACCGAGGCGGCGGGGCACGAGGACTCGACGCCCGGCGGGCGGTTGCGGGTCGTGGCGGCTCTCGGTGCGATCGGGTCCCTCACGATGCACCGGACGTCCATCGCTCAGCACCGCGTCGAGGAACTGCTGCTGGCGTGCGCCCTGCGCGTCGTCGGGACCGACCCCGTGCCGGCCCGGGGGAGCGGGCGTTCCGTCGAACTGCCCGCGCTGCCGGTGCCGCGCTCGCGCCGTGCGGAGATCCTCGCGGCCGCCGTCCCGCTGTTCGCCCGGGACGGCTTCGCCAATGTCACGAACGGCCAGATCGCGAAGGCGGTGGGGATCGCCCCGTCAGCGCTCTACCGTCACTACCCCGGCAAGGCCGACATCCTGGCGGCGGCCTGCCTCCAGGCCGCCGGGCTGCTGGCCCAGGCGGTGGACCGGAGCCTGATGGACGTGGCCGACGCGCGGGACGCCGTCGCGGCCCTCGCCGCGACGTATGTGGCGTACAGCTTCGAGCACACCGCCCTCACGCGCGTGGCCGAAGCCGAGTTCGTCGGGCTGCCGGCCGAGCTGCGGGGCCCCTTGGTGCTGGCGCAGCGTGAGCACATCGCCGTATGGGAGCAGCAGTTGAGGCTGGCCCGTCCCGAGCTGGACCCGCGTCAGGCCCGTGTTCTCGTGCACGCGGGGTTCGGTGTGGTGGTCGAGGCCGGGCGGAGCCTGCGCTGGCGGGACGGCCCCGAGAACCGTGCCGCCGTGACCGGGCTGGTCGTGAGCGCGCTGGGGCTCTGACCGCGCGGAGAGACCGGGCGGATGCCGGATGCCCGTCCTGCGGCGGGTGTGCCGTGGGACGGGCATCCGTGTGACCGGCCGCCCGGTGGCGGGTGGCAGATGACAGGTGGCGGGTGGCTCAGGAGCTGGGCCTGTTCCCCGTCGGGATGACGATGGGGGTGGTGGTCCCCGAGGAGCCGTTGTTGAGGAACGCCATGGCCAGGGCGCGGACGAACTGGTCGAACATGTAGAAGGCGCCGGGCGCGACGGGCGAGAGGCCCTCGCGGAACTTGATGAAGGCGGGCCACACGGTGCGGATCAGGGTCTGGGCGCCGGGGTCCCGCTTCAGTCCCAGCCAGTCGCCGATCTCGTCGCTGAGGACATAGCGCACGAACTCGTTGAGGAACCCGCGTGTGACACCGAGGTCGACCTGGGAGGGCAGGCTGAGCAGGTCCTCGGCCAGTTCGATGCCCTCGGTCGTCGGGGCGAGGATCGGGGTGAGCACCTGACGCGACTGCTCTTCCGCGTCGGCCCACGACTTGGGGATGTACTCGTCCCGTACGCCGAGCAGATGCAGCGCGACCTGCCAGCTGTGCAGGAAGGCGTCCTGGTCCGCGGCCGGGAACGGGACCTTCCAGTCGAGCAGCTTCCTGCGCACGTAGGTGCCCAGACTGTGGAAGGTGACGAGGATGTCGGCGTTGCTGATCGGGATGTCCTGGTCCGCGCCCGACGTCCAGTGGGGCGACTGGGGCAGCAGATGGCGCACCGCGGCGTGCACCAGACGTGTCTTGTTCGCGGTGACGACGAACTGGCCCGACGGTTCAAACCCCTTCAACTGGGCCAGGTCGTAGCCGAACGTGAAGGTCTTGGCCGCGCGGTCCTTCATGTCGGCGCCGCCCGCCGACCAGTACACGCTCCGGGCCTCCCGCGGGATGACGGTGCTCATGATCCCGCTGCCCAGGCCGTAGAGCAGGAAGAGGTAGGTGTCCTTGCGCCGGTTGAAGTCGGCCGCGCGCGCCAGCTTCGCCTGGTCCGCCCACGAGGGGAGTGTGTTGACCTTCCGCAGATACGCGGTGAGGTCGGCCGGGAAGCCGGTGGGCAGCGGGTCGTTGTTGTTCACCCAAGACGCCATGGCGGTGTTGACGGCGGGAACCTGGCCGTTCTCGATGAGGGAGACCAGCAACCGGTCCACCTCGTCGTCCCACACGTATTCCGGGTCGGTGCCCGTGCCGGTTCCGGCGACCGATCCCTTCGGCGACCACGCCCACGCGTCGCTGGTGCCCGCCGCGCCCACGAGGCCCAGCGCGGCACCGAGCGTCAGTACCTTTCTGCGGCTGAGATTGCTCATTAACTTGCTCGCTTTCCTGGTAGGACGTGCGTCGCAATGCGCCGTTTCTAGCTCGCAGTTGACGTTGCCGACAGCGGTCGGCGCTGTTTCCAGGATGTGATTTCTGATTAACATAGCGATGCGTGTCGCCGTCGACAAGGGTGGTGACAAGGGCAGTGGCAAGAGGAGTGCGGGGCGGCGGCAAGCGCATCGCCACGGGGTTCCGGGGCACTTGACGGCCACGGATTCCGCACCGGCGGGGCGGCCCCCTCGCCAGGCCATACGTGCGTTCGGTTAGGTTACCCTTGCTGGGCCGGGTGCCGTCGGTGAGAGACCATGCGCGGGTCAGGCCACGGCGGTACGCCGCTCCGGCACGCACGCGGAGCGGGTCCGGCGGAAGCAGGCCCGCAGGTGAGAGAGGGAGACCAGGCTCGTGCCCGTCGAAGGCCCGCTGTGCCGAGAACCGCGAACCCGGGTGACGGGGGAGGCGGGGCGCGGCCCGGTCCCGAGGGCCCGGACGCGGACGAGGGCGAGGCGCCGTGGATAAGGTCGCACTCGCGGCGGCCGGTCTCTACGTCATCGTGCTGCTGCGGGCCGGAGGCACGTTCGCCGTCGGGCGGCTCGCCGGTGCCGGTGCCAGGCGCAGCAGGTTCTCCGAGCGCGTCTCCTCGCCGAAGTTCCAGCGCGCCGAGCGGGCGATCCAGCGGTGGGGCGCGCCCGTGGTGGCCGTCTCCTTCCTGACCGTCGGGTTCCAGACCGCCGCCAACTTCCTCGCGGGCAGCATGCGCATGCCCCTCCCGCGCTACCTCCCCGCACTGTTCGTGGGCGGCGCGGCCTGGGCGCTGGTGTACGCGACCGCCGGGATCGGCATTCTTGAAACCCTCGCGAGGCTGTTCGCCGAGCGGACGGCGCTCGGCGTGGCCGGGGTCGCGGTCGTGCTCGCCGCGGTGTGCGGCGCGGTGCTGTACCGGCGCAGGAAGGCCGCCCCGGTCTCCCGCGAGGCGGCGCCCGAGGAGTCCTGAGACCGCGGCGGCGTCGACGGTGTCACGTCGTCATTTTCGCTGCCGGGTCCTCCAGCACGGGGTGACGATCTCGTGGGCGGTTTCGGGCTCCCGGCTCACCGGTGTGGCCGAGGGCCAGGAGGCGGCGACGGAGCCCCAGGTCAGCCCGCCGCCGAACGCGGTCAGCAGCGTGCGGGCGCCTGGGCGTACGACCTCCTGGCGCGCGGTGTGGGCCAGGGCCAGCGGAATGGAGGCACCGGCCGTGTTGCCGACGTCCTTGATGTTGCCGAAGCGGTAGTGCGGCGGAATGCCGACACGTTCCGCGACCGAGTCGAGGATGCGCTGGTTGGCCTGGTGCCCGATGAAGGCTTCGACGCTCTCGGGCGCCCAGCCGACGTCCTCCAGCACGGCCCGCGACGACTGGGTCATGCGGCGTACGGCCTGCCCGTACACCTCCCGGCCGCGCATCTGGAAGTAGCGCGTACCGCGATCGAGCCGCGGCGAGGTGTCGGGGACCCGGGAGCCGCCCGCCGCTATGGAGATCAGGTCGGTGCCGGAGCCGTCCGAGCCGAGGTCCTCGGCCAGCACGGCTCCTGGCTCTGCCGGGTCGCCCGCGCGGAGCACGGCGGCACCGGCTCCGTCGCCGAAGACGATCGCGGTGTCCCGGTCCAGCGGGTCAACGATGCTGGAGTACACCTCGGCGCCGATGACCAGCGGGCGCTCGCAGACGCCGTTCAGCAGCAGTCCGCGTGCCACCGTCAGCCCGTAGACGAAGCCGGAGCACACTGCGGCCAGGTCGAAGGCGGGGGCCGGGCCGAGCCCCAGCCGGTGGGCGACGTGCGGGGCCGTGGCGGGGCAGCGGCGGTCAGGTGTGGTGGTCGCGAGCAGCACCAGGTCCGCCTCGCGCGCACCGGCCGACTCCAGCGCGGCCCGGCCCGCGGCCACCGCCAGGTCTCCGGTGCTCGTGCCCTTGGCGGCGCGGCGTCGGCGGGCGATGCCCGTACGCCGTCGGATCCACGCGTCGGTGGTGTCGAGCACTCCGCGCCGCACCACTTCCTCGTTCGGCAGCACGCGCTGCGGAAGACTGGAGCCGAGGCCCTGGATCACCGCGGTCCTTCGGGGTTGGTCGGTCATCTCGTGTGCCCTCTCTTTCCTCTCCTTCCGGACCGGTTCTCAGGCGGCGGCGGAGGAGGAGGGGGGAGGGGGCTTGGGGATACCGGCCAGGCCGCCGTCGGGGACCGACACACCGCCGTCCAGGGCCAGTGCGGTGCCGGTCAGATAGGAGGAGGCGGGGGAGGTGAGGAAGAGGGCGGCCCGTGCCACCTCTTCGGGCTCCGCCCAGCGCCCCATGGGGACATGGCTCATCAGCCACTCGGAGACGGGCACCGCGTCTTCGAAGGGCGCGGTCAGGTCGGTGCGCGTCCATCCCGCGCACAGTGCGTTGACGCGGATGCCCTGCCGCGCCCAGCCGACGCCGAGGCTGCGGGCGAGGGACACCTGCGCCGCCTTGGACGCGGCGTACGCCTCCATGGTGGGGGAGCCGATCAGGCCGGAGGTGGAGGAGAGCAGCACGACCGCGGCGCGGGTCGAGCCGACGAGGTAGCGGTGTGCCTGACGGCAGAGCGCAGCCGAGGCGTTCAGGTTGACGGTCAGGACGGTGTTCCAGTCCTCCTGCTCGGTGTCCTGAAGCGGCGCCAGGATGGGGCTTCCGTCGGGGAGTGTGGGCAGCACTCCCGCGCAGTGGACGACGGTGTCGAGCCCGCCGAGCGTCTCTGCGGCCCGGGTCACCACCTCCGCCGCGGCCTCGGGGACGCTGAAGTCACCGGCCAGGGGGAAGGCGTCGCGCCCTGTGCGGGCGATCTGCTCCGCCGTCCCCCTGAGGGCTTCGGTGCTGCGCGCCGCGATGGCCACGTCGGCCCCGGCTTCGGCGAGCGCCAGGGCGATCGCCTGCCCGATGCCCCGGGAGGCGCCGGTCACCAGGGCGCGCGCCCCGTCGAGCCGGAAGGAATCGAGTGTGTTCACGGAAGGCTCCTTCTTCATGCGAGGTGGGAGGAGGTGTGCGGGGGTGGCGCGGGGTCGGCGGCGTCGGTGTGTGCGATGTTGGTGTGTCCCGGTCCCGCGTCGGTGTGTGCGACGTCGGTGTGTCCCGGCTCCGCTTCGGTGTGTCGCGCGCCGGTGTGTCCGACGCGGATGGCGGAGGCGCCGCTCCAGGTCAGCAGCGCGCTGCCCCAGGTGACACCCGCGCCGAAGACGGCGAGCAGCACGCGTCCGCCGGGCGTGAGCAGCCCGCGGCTCGCCGCCGTGGCCAGCGCGTAGGGCGCCGAGGCGGCGCCGATGTTGCCGACCTCGTCACCGACGATGACCTGCCGCTCGGCCGGGATGCCCAGGTTCTCCCCGATGCCGCGCAGCAGCACGGGGTTGGGCTGATGGGTGACGAAGGCGTCGATGTCGCTCAGATCCAGCCGGTGCCGCGCGAGCATCTCGTGCAGCAACCGCGGAAAGATGTCGACGATGAAGTCGCGTACCGCCCGCCCGTCCATGGAGATCATGTGCTGGTTGGTGGCCAGGCTCTCCGGTGTGGCGGGCAGGCGGCTGCCACCCGCCGGGATGAGGACGTGGTGCGCCTTGGTGCCGTCGGAGCCGAGGGTGATCTCCTCGAAGCCGCCCGGCCGGGGCGCACCACCGGTCTGCGGTACGGGTCCGAGGATGGTCGCCGCCGCGCCGTCGGCGAACAGCAGGGCGGTGCCGCGGTCGTGCGGGTCGAGGAACTTCGAATACGCCTCGACGCCCACGACCGCCGCGTAGTGTGCGCGCCGCTCGCCGCCCAGCCAGTCCCGCGCGACGCGGGCGGCGAAGAGCCAGCCCGAACATGCGGCCCCCACATCGAGTGCCACGGCGTTGCGCGCGCCGATGAGTGCCTGGACACGGCAGGCGGTTGACGGTCCCAGTTCGTCGGGGGTGGAGGTGGCGACGACGACGAGGTCGAGCTGGTCCGCGTCGATCCCGGCAGCCGCCGCGGCCGAACGGACGGCTGCCGCCGCCAGGTCGGAGGCCGCCTCGCCCTCGGCGGCGACGTGCCGGTTGGACACCCCGGTCCGCTCGGCGATCCAGTCCGGTGTCACGCCCAGGGCGTGTGCCACCTCGTCGTTGCTGCGGCGCCGACGTGGCAGGTAGGTGCCCGTTCCCAGGACACCGATGCGTGTTGCCTCGCTCCGTTCCGGGTTCATGCCGCACCTCCCCGATGCCAGCCCAGCGATCCGGCGAGCGCCTCGGCGTACTCCGGCTTCCCCAGCGGCGCGGTGCCGCTCCGCTCCGGCGGGGCCATGGCCGCCTCCAGCAGCGGCAGATGGGACCGGACCCGGTCGCACAGCCGGTCCCGTACCTGGGGCAGTGAACGGACCGTCTCGGGGGTGAGCACACCGCACGCCAGCAGCGCACCGGCCTGCCGGCCCGCCTGGAGTGTGCCGTACAGCGCGGCCAACGGCTCCAGCGCGGCGCGCAGTTCGGCTGAGCCGACGTCGGCGAGTGTGCGGGCGACGGCGGTCGCTGCGAGCTGGTCAGCGTGGGCCTCGCCCAGTTCCCTGGCGTGCTCCAGAAGCGGATTCCACAGCTCGAACGCGCTGAGTCCGAGCTTCTCGCGGTCCCTCAGCTCGTGGTGCAACCGCGTGGTGAGGTCGTGTTCCAGTGCGGTTGCGACGGCGGGCCACCAGCCCGGTGAGTCCACGGGCTCCGTCACGGGGGAGCCGGACACCCCCCGCTCGGACGGTGGCTGTTCCGGCGGCGGTTGTTCGGCCAGGGAGCGGCCGGTGTCCAGCGTGATCAGCCGGTTGTCGCCGCCCGCGCTGACGAAGGAGTGCGCGAAGCCGCGGTATCCGGGCAGGCCGTTGATCTCCAGGAAGCCGCCCAGGCCGCTGCGGTGCTGGCACTCCGCGGTCACCCGCGCTGCGCCTTCCACCGCCAGGACCTTGTGCACCGCCAGGGCCGCGTCGACCGAGGCCCAGGGCGCGAAGGCGCTCTCCGCGCCCGTGTCCGCGCCCGTGTCCGCGCCCGTGTCCGTGTCCGTGTCCGCGCCCGTGTCCGTGTCCGTGTCCGTGGCGGTGCGGTGCGGGTCCTCCGTGGTCCGTAACCACATCTCGCGCGCCTCGTTGCCCGCGCAGGTCAGCGCGAAGGACTCGGCCAACGCGCCCAGCAGCGCGTGCTGTTGGGGACGGTAGGCCAGTACGGGGGAACCGGGCGCCAGGCGTCCGTGACTGCCCCGGTGCGCGGCGTGGCGCAGCGCCCGTACGGCGCAGGTGCGGGCCATGGCCGCCATCGCCGTGGGCAGCGTGCCCCACAGCGTCCGGCCCACGTGCAACGTGCGCTGATGACGTGCCTCGGGGGAGGGGAGCGGGTCGTGGAAGACACCTTCGGTGTCGATCGTCGCGCCGTCGCCCAGCCACCGCTCGTACGGCAGCCGCACACCGTCGAACCGCACCAGCGCGCTGCTGACGGGGAGGTCGCGCACCGCGAGCACGTCGGACAGCTCCACCCCGGGCGCGGGACCCGACGCGTCACTGAGGTCGACGAGGAAGGAGAACACGCCACGGTCGGTGCCCCCGGCCAGCAGGCGGGCGACCACGACGGCACTCTGAGGAGTGCGGGTGCGGCCGACGCCGGAGAACTTCGCCGCGCCGGAGTCCGGTGTCCGGAGCGCGAACTCCCGTCGCACCGGGTCGAATTCGGCCGTGGTGCGCGGACACAGGTGGCTGCCCGCCTCGCCGATCTCCGTCACGAGGTAGGTGCCCTTGGTGCGGCCCGCGCCCAGGTCCTCCACCTCGGAAGCGAGCGCGGCGGGGTCGGCGGACAGGGACAGTACCGAGTTGAGGCACAGGATGTAGTGGTTGATGACGGCCATGCACAGGACCGGGTCCGCGAGGGCCACCTGCTCGTTCAGCGTCACCAGGGCCTCGGGGGTCTCGCACAGTTCCCACGGTGAGGGCAGCGCCTGGGCCAGGGCGCGTAGTTGACGGTGCGGCAGAGGCAGTTCCGTGGCCGCGGTGCCGGGGGGCTCGCAGGCTTCGGCGGCCAGTGCCTCGGCGAGCCGTTCCCGTAGCCCGGGCGGGCCCGTGCCGTTGATGATGCGGTGCAGTTCGGCGAGGGCGTCGGACGGGGCGGTCGCGTCAGCCGTGTCAGTCGCGTCGGAAACATCGGCGACGTCCGTGGTGTCAAGGGTGTCAGAGGTGTCAGCGGTGCCGGGGAAAGGGGGCATCGGTCAGCTCCGGGGGAGGTGAGGTTTCTGGGTGTCGCCCGCGCGCCACCGCCGCCTCGTGGCCTCGTCGTCCCAGGGGAAGTCGGGCGTGGCGAGCGGGGCGTGGGCCTCGGCGCGGCCGGGGCCCAGCGCGCGGCGTGTGCTGTGGGTGAGCGCCGAGCCGGTGCCCGCCTCCAGAAACAGGGGGGAGGCGGAGACGGCCGCGCCGTCGAGCACGTCCGGCAGCCGCACGGGGTCGGTGAGGCACGCGGAGAGCCCGGCGGCGAAGTCGTCCGAGGCGGTGTAGGCGCGCCCCAGGACGGCGGAGTGGACGGGAAGGCGCGCGGGATGGTGCGGCACCTCCCGCACGGCGGCGGCGAAGGTGTCCGCGGCCTGCGACAGCGACGGGTGATGGGAGAGGAACGGCAGCTTCAGCCGGGCGGTCTGCACACCGGCGTCGGCGGCGGCCTGCTCCACGCGCTCCAGCAGCGGTACGGGCCCGCTCAGGACCGTCTCCTCGGGGTCGTTGACGCAGGCGATCACCAGATGCGGTGAACCGACCTCCCGCAGCAGCGACCGCGCGCTGCTCTCTCCTCCGGCCAGCAGCGTCATGCCCCCCTCGCAGGACGAGAGGCACTGGGCCAGCCGACAGGCGATCCTGGCACCGTCGGCCACCTCGAAGACCCCGGCGGCGGTGAGCGCGGCGATCTCGCCGAAGCTCACGGCCACCAGACGGTCCGCGCGCAGCCCGACGCCGCACAGGGCGCGGTGCACGGCCATCGACGCGCCGAACAGGGCGAGTTGGGAGGACCCGACGGGGCCATGGGCGAGGTCGCGCCCGGTGGGCGGCCGCTCGCTCAGCAGCGCGGGCCCTAACGGCGGGATCTCGAACTCGGCCCCCGCCCTGTCCACCTCCGCGAACGTCGCGGCGACGGCCGTGCGCACGGGGACATGTTCCCGTACGGCGCGCACCAAGGGGCTCACGGCGAAGTCCCCCTGGCCGGGAAAGGTGTGGACGATCTGCCGTGTCCCGCACGGCATGTGCTCCGACGGTGCTGACGTCGCGGTGTGCACTCGGGCTCCTTCCGGTATCAGCGCACCACTGACGCGGTCACCACTGACGCGGTCACCGCGGTCGCTGTCACTGCGGTCACCGCCGTCACCGCGGCTGCTGCTGTGGTGCGAGGGCGCGGATCTCGGGCGAAGGTGCTGCCATCGGCTGCCGCGCCTCGTTTCTCCGCGCCGCCGAGGTCCGCCTCTCGGTCAAGAGGGCCGCCTCCCAGTTAACGGGTGGACGGTGCCGCCGCGGGTCGCCCAAAGGGGCAGGGCCTGTTGAATGAGGTGAAGCGTGGCGCGTCGCGAATCCGGCGCCGGCCCCGTGTCTGTTCCGGACTCCAGGGGGAGTGGGCGCGAGGTGACGGCGCTTCGGGCGGGCATGCCGGGCGTGCCCGGGCGCCAAACATGGCGGGGGCAGGTCGTCCGAATGTCGTCGGGTACCTGGATAAACACGTCGGGACGCGAGACCACCGCATCGGAGTAACTGGGGCGGCCTCTGCGGACGCACCGGGCGCACCGGCCGTTTACTGGTTTCCGGGATCCGAGCGGATTTCCCGATGTTCACCCCTGCCACGACGGCCCGGACCTGCCCGGATCCCGGACGAGCACGCCCAGGATCCGGGACACCCGGCCCACCTCACCAAGGAGTCACGGATGCCCGAGCCCGGGTCTTCCCCGCCGCCGTCGAGCCTGCCCGTCGCCGAGGCCAGGGCCCCCGCCGTCGCACCGGCGGCAGGTGGCACCCTGCCCGGCCCGCCCCCTGTTCCCGGCCTGCCCGCCGTCCCTGGTCCGCCTTCCGTACCCGACCCACCGCCCGTCCCCGATTCCCCGCCCGTTCCCGACCCGCCCTCCCCTTCCGCCCCACGCCCCGGTGCCGAGGCGGCGCGAACCAGCCACGCGCTGGACCGGATCCTGCGGGGTCCCAGCGGCCTGGGTACGGCGAGCCTGCACCCGTCCCGGCGCGAAGAGCTTCCCGTCTCCCCGGACACGTCGGACTCCCCGGACTCGGAGGAGGAGTGTGCGGAGGCGTCGGGCTCCGGGCCGCCTGGCGTGGGCGACCCGATCCCGGGCCTCTACTACCACCCGGTGGCCGAGCCCGACCCCGTGCGCGTGGAGGAGGTGAGCCGCAGGATCAAGGCATGGGCCGTCGACGAGGTCCAGGCGTTCCCTCCCGAGTGGGAGGACCAGTTCGACGGCTTCTCCGTCGGCCGCTACATGGTCGCCTGCCACCCGGAAGCACCCACCGTCGACCACCTGATGATCGCCACGCGGATGATGGTCGCCGAGAACGCGGTCGACGACTGCTACTGCGAGGACCACGGCGGGTCACCCATCGGGCTCGGCAGCCGCCTGCTGCTGGCGCACACGGCTCTCGATCCGCTGCACACGACGAAGGAGTACGAGCCGGAGTGGCAGGAGTCGCTCCAGTCGGACGCGCCCCGGCGTGCCTACCGCTCCGCCATGGAGTACTTCCTCCAGGAGGCCACACCCTCCCAGGCCGACCGCTTCCGGCACGACATGGCCCGGCTGCACCTGGGATACCTCGCGGAGGCCGCGTGGGCCCAGACGGAGCACATGCCGGAGGTGTGGGAGTACCTGGCGATGCGTCAGTTCAACAACTTCCGCCCGTGTCCCACCATCACCGACACCGTCGACGGCTACGAACTCCCCGCCGACCTGCACGCACGGCCCGCCATGCAGCGGGTCATCGCACTGGCCTGCAACGCGACCACCATCGTCAACGACCTGTACTCGTACACGAAGGAACTAAAGAGCCCCGGCCGGCATCTGAACCTGCCCGTGGTGCTCTCCGAACGTGAGGGCCTCTCCGAACGGGAGGGCTATCTCAAGGCGATCGAGGTCCACAACGACCTCATGCACGCTTTCGAGGCCGAAGCCGCAGCGCTGGCCACCTCCTGCCCCGTCCCGAACGTGCTGCGCTTCCTGCGGGGAGTGGCCGTATGGGTCGACGGCAACCACTACTGGCACCAGACCAACACCTATCGATACAGCCTGCCCGATTTCTGGTAAGGACGGACTTATCTGTGACCAGCACCGAGCTCACCCCCATGAACGGCTCCTCCGCGTTCGTCCCCGCCCCCGCTTCCGCACCGGATCACACCCCCGGCCCCACGCCCGCGTCCGCCTCCGCTCCCGAGTCGCCCTACCAAGGTGACATCGCCCGTTACTGGGACCAGGAAGCCAGGCCCGTGAACCTGCGCCTCGGCGACGTCGACGGGCTCTACCACCACCACTACGGCATCGGCGACGTCGACCACGCCGCCCTCGGCAACCCCGATGACGAAACGTACGAGAAGCGGCTCATCGCCGAGCTGCACCGTCTGGAGTCGGCGCAGGCCGAACTGCTCCTCGACCACCTCGGCCCGGTCGGGCGCGATGACACACTCGTCGACGCGGGCTGCGGCCGCGGCGGCTCGATGGTCATGGCCCATCAGCGGTTCGGATGCCATGTGCAGGGTGTCACCCTCTCGGCCAAGCAGGCCGATTTCGCCAACCGGCGCGCCCGTGAACTGGGCATCGAGAGCCATGTCCGCGCCCGCGTCTGCAACATGCTCAACACCCCCTTCGCGACGGGCCAGGCGACGGCCTCGTGGAACAACGAGTCGACCATGTACGTCGATCTGCACGACCTCTTCGCCGAGCACTCCCGCGTCCTCGCGGTGGGCGGCCGTTATGTGACCATCACCGGCTGCTGGAACCCCCGGTACGGGCAGCCCTCGAAGTGGGTCTCCCAGATCAACGCGCACTTCGAGTGCAACATCCACTCCCGCCGCGAGTATCTGCGGGCCATGGCCGACAACCGTCTCGTACCGCAGGCCGTCGTCGACCTCACCCCCGCCACCCTCCCGTACTGGGAGCTGCGGGCCACGTCCTCGCTGGTCACCGGCATCGAGGAGGCGTTCATCAACTCCTACAAGGACGGCTCTTTCCAGTACGTCCTGATCGCGGCCGACCGCGTGTGACCACGTGACCACGTGACCCGTGTGACCGAGTGACACCGCACTGACCGACCGGAAGGGCCGGTGCCGTCCCCTGGGCTTGGGCGACGGCACCGGCCCTTCCGTCTTCCGGGTACGGGCTCGTCAGCCGAGGACGAAGGGGAGCCGCGCGGCCAGTCCGCCCAGCTCGGCACGCTCCGCGTCGGCGGGAGCGCGCCGTCCGGTGCTGGTCAGCAGGACGTCCGCGTCGGAGAACGACGCGGGGAACCCGGCTCCCGCGATCCCCTCCAGCATCTCGCGGGAGCGGGCGAGCCCCTCCGCTGGCGGTGGTGCGATGTGCGGGAGATGCGCGATCAGGTCGAGGTGGTGCAGCGTCCACTCCATGACGTACGTGGAGAGGTAGTCGCCCACGGATAGCACCTCGTCGCGGGTGCCGACCCACTGCGCGGGGTCGGCGAGCGCGGCGGCGCGGCCCGCGGCGGAGCCGACGTCGTCGAGGTGGAAGGTGAGCAGCCGGGGGTCCTCGTACGCGGCGGCCAGCCGGACGGTCAGTGCGTCGAGCGGGTCGTCACCGGTCGGTGGTGTGCCGGTGACGTCCCAGTAGGTGAGCGCGTCGCGGGTCGGCGCCGTATCGGCGGGGGTCGCCAGCGTGATCAGGACGTCCTGCGCGTCGATGACCAGATGGCAGACCAGATCGCGCACGAGCCAGCCCGCACAGCCGGAGGGGCGTGCGAAGTCCTCGTCCGTGAGCGCGGCGACCGCCGCGCGCAACGCCGCCCAGGAGTGCGAGAAGAGATCCACCCCGGCAACGTAGTGCGGTGCCGCGACGGCCGCCAACCGCATTTCGTCCGGCGTCCCGACGTGCGGCGTCCTGACGTGCGATGTCCGACGTGAGGCGATAGTGAAGGTCAGGAACGCGGGCGGCGGGGCTTCCGTGCCGCTCCGGTCTGCTCCGCCTCCTTCTCCTCCTGCTGCTCCTTCGCCTTCTTCTCTTTGAGCTGCTTGAGGCGCGCCCCTTCCTTCTTGACCTCGGCCTGGGTGGCGCGCTCCTTCTCCAGCCACTCCGGCGGATCCGCCTTCAGCACGTCGATCTGCTCCGTGGTGAGCGGCTCGGTGACTCCGCCGCGCGCGAGGCCCGCGATGGAGACGCCCAGCTTCGACGCGACGACGGGGCGCGGGTGCGGGCCGTCGCGGCGCAGGTCACGCAGCCACTCGGGCGGGTCGGACTGGAGTGCGTTCAGCTCGTCGCGCGAGACGACACCCTCCTGGAACTCGGCGGGGGTGGCTTCGAGGTACACACCCAGCTTCTTCGCCGCGGTCGCGGGCTTCATGGTCTGGGTGGTCTTGTGCGACGTCATAGGGCAAGGGTATCGATCGTGTGAGGTGTCTCCGACCACGGCCGGTAACCTGGCGGAGTGACAGACTCCGACGCCTCCCCCTCGTTCCGGCTCGCCTACGTTCCGGGGGTGACACCCACCAAGTGGGTGCGGATCTGGAACGAGCGCATCCCCGACGTCCCGCTGACCCTCGTTCCCGTGCCCGCGGCCGACGCGTGCGATCTGCTGCGGTCCCGCGGCGCGGACGCGGGCTTCGTACGGCTCCCCGCCGACAGGACGGACCTCAGCGCGATCCCCCTCTACACCGAGACGACGGTGGTCGTCGTCCCGAAGGATCACCTCGTGACGGCGGCCGACGAGGTGTCCACGGAGGAGCTGGCCGACGAGATCGTGCTGCACCCCCTCGACGACGTCCTCGACTGGGAGCGGCTGCCCGGGCGGCCCGCGATCGAGCGTCCCGCCACGACGGCGGACGCCATCGAGCTGGTGGCCGCGGGGGTGGGCGTCCTCGTCGTCCCGCAGTCGCTCGCCCGGCTCCACCACCGCAAGGACCTCACCTACCGGACGGTCTCTGACGCGCCCACCTCGCGCGTCGCCCTCTCGTGGCCGGAGGAGGCGACCACCGACCAGGTCGAGGACTTCATCGGGATCGTGCGCGGGCGGACCGTCAACAGCACACGTGGCCGCGCCCAGCCGCAGCCGCAGCCGCAGGACAAGGCCAAGAGCAAGGACAAGGCCAAGGGCAAGGGTGCCGAGAAGGGCGGCGGCGCACGGCGTACGTCCTCGGCGGGGAAGCCGGTGAAGCAGACGAAGCCGTCGGCGGGCAGGCCGGGCGCGCGGCGCGGCTCCGGCGGCGCGCAGGGCGGCAAGGGCCGCAAGCCCCGCCGCCGCTCCTAGCACCCCCCCGGGCCTCGGCCCCGGCCCCGGCCCCGGTCCGTAGTCCTCCCCGCGCACCGCTTCCGCTCCCATCCTCCGGCTGCCAATGTCAGGAAATCGCCTTGTTCCTGCGCCGATGGGAGAAAGAACAGTGACTGGTTCATTCCTGCGGGGATTAGCCCCCTTCCGCTCGCTCCGAAGACCCCTCACCGCCGCCCTCGCGGTGTGTGCGATGACCGGGTTCGCGCTGGGGGTGCCGGGCCCCGCACAGGCCGACACGACGTTCTCCGCGAAGATCGACTTCGGCACGGCCACCACCGTGCCCGTGACCGGCCACACCCTCGACTACGGTCAGCCGTACGCGGCCCGCACCGGTCCCCACCAGGGCAGCGGGCTGACGTACGGCTGGGTGGGCATGGACAGCGCCACGCCGCTGGACCTGACGGGCAACGGCCGCGACCGCGGCAGCGCGGAACCCGACCGGCTGCTGGCCACCTTCCTGCACATGCAGCTCCCCGCGTCCTCCCCGGGCGTCAAGACGCCGGGCCGCTGGGAGATCGCCGTGCCCGACGGCACCTACGCGGTCACCGTCGCCGTCGGCGACCGTACGAGCCTGGACAGCGCGCACGCGATCCAGGTCGAGGACCAGAACGCGGTCGACGGGTTCGTCCCGACGGACAGCGGCAGGTACCAGACCCGGACCGTCGAGCCGACGGTGTCCGACGGCAGGCTCACCCTCAGCCCGCGCGGCGGTACCAACACGAAGCTCGCCCATGTCTCCATCGCGCCCGTGACGGGCGCCGACACGCGCCCCGCCGTGCGCGCCGTGACCCCCGCCAACACCGCGTCCGGGGTGTCACCCACGGGCAGTGTCGTCGCGGACCTGCGGCTGACCGGCGCCGGGGTCGACGCGGCGACCCTGTCCGGTGGCACCGTCACCCTGAAGGAGTCGGCGACCGGGACCACCGTCGCAGCGCACGTGGTCACCAGCGGCGGCGGCGACGTCATCAATGTGTCGCCGACCGCCGGGCTGCAACCCGGCACCCGCTACCGGCTCTCCGTGACGAGCGGAGTCAAGGACCTGGACGGCAAGGCGTTCCTCTCCTGGAGTTCGGTGTTCACCACCGGGTCGGCCGGGGGCGGGGGTTCCGTCGCGTTCGAGAAGGTGGCCAGCGGAGCCACCGGCAGGAGCTTCACGTCCGTGCTGAAGGGCCCGGACGGCAGGCTGTACGCGGCCACGCTCGACGGCTACGTCATGCGCTGGACCATCGCCTCCGACGGCACCCTCGGCAACGCGCAGACGATCTCCACCGTCCGCACCGACGCCACGGCGCGGAACCTGCCCGGCGCCCCGAACCGCACGATCATCGGCATGGCCTTCGACCCCGCTTCGACGGCGTCAGCGCCGGTGCTGTGGATCACCTCCAACACGATGTATCCCGGCGGCACACCGAACGAGCCGGACTGGTCCAGCAGCATCGCCAAGTTGAGCGGCCCTGACCTGGGTACGTACACCGAGGTCGTCAGCCACCTGCCGCGCTCCGTGAAGGACCACGAGACCAACTCCCTCGCCTTCGGGCCCGACGGTGCCCTCTACGTCAGCCAGGGCGCCAACAACGCCATGGGCGCCGCCGACCCCGTGTGGGGCAACAGGCCGGAGCGGCTGCTCAGCGCGGCCGTCCTGCGGCTGGACCCGGCCAAGCTGCCCGCCTCGGGCCCACTGGACGTGCGCACCGAGAGCCCCGGCAGCTACGACCCCTTCGCGGCGAACGCCCCGCTGACCCTGTACGCCACCGGGGTCCGCAACGCCTTCGACCTCGTGTGGCACAGCAACGGGCACCTCTACACGCCCACCAACGGCTCGGCCGCCGGGGGCAACACACCCGCGACGCCCTCACCACTGCCCGCCTCCTGCACACGCAGGACGGACGTGGGGGCCAGCGGCGCCTACACGGGGCCGAGCGTGCCCGCGCTCACCGGTGTCGGCACGGCGGAGACCGACTATGTCTTCGACGTCAAGAAGAACCGCTACTACGGGCACCCCAACCCGTCCCGCTGCGAGTGGGTGCTGGCCGGGGGCAACCCGACGGCGGGCGCCGACCCGTTCGAGGTCACCGGCTACCCGTCGGGTACACGGGCCGACCGCAACCTGGACCTGAGCGGCATGTACGACGCGGGGCTGCACGCCTCGGCGGACGGCGTCATCGAGTACCGGGGCGACGCCTTCGGCGGCGCGCTCAAGGGCAAGCTGCTCGTCGTCCGCTACAGCAGCGGCCAGGACATCGAGATCTTCGGCGTCGACACACAGGGCAGACTCTCGCCTCCGACGGTGGGCACCACCGGCCTCACCGGCTTCCAGCAGCCACTCGACGTCACGGAGGACACCGCGAAGGGCAACCTGTACGTCACCGAACTGGGCGCCTCCAGGATCACGTTGCTGAGGCCGAAGGCGACGTCGGCCCAGGAGTAGGGGAGCAGCGGGTAGGACGCGGGGCCCGCTCGGGCCCCGCGTCCGGAACACGCCCTACACCCCGGCGGCCGACGTGCGTGTGCCTGTGCCTGTGCCCGTGATCCAGTCGTACGCCCGTCGTGCGTCGAACTCGCCCTGCCCGCCGGGGAACAGCAGCCCCGCCGACGCGAACGCGGGGTCGTCCACCGTGTCCCGCACATAGGGGACGGCGACGCACCGCATCCCCGCGCGCCGTGCCGCCTCGGCTCCGGGCGGGGCGTCCTCCAGGGTCACGCAGTCCGCGGGCCGCGCGCCGAGGCGCCGCGCCGCCTCCAGGAAGACGTCAGGCTCCGGCTTGCCGCGGCCCACCTCCTCGGCCGAGACATGGACGGTGAGCAGCGCGTCGAGCCCCGTACCTGCCAGCACCGCCTCGATGGCCGCGCGCGAGGAGCCCGAGGCGACGGCCATCGGATGTCCGGCCGTGTGCAGCAGGCCGACGAGTTCGCGCATCCCCGGGAAGACCTCGGTGCCCGCGCGGGCCAGCTCCAGATACGCGTGGTTCTTCTCGGCGAGGAGGGTGTCCACCGGCGCGTCGATGCCGTGCTCCTCGCGCAGCGTGGCCAGGGTCTCCCGGGTGCCGATCCCGATGAAGCGGGTGTGGTCCTCCCAGGTGAAGCCGTTGACACCGTGCCGCGCGAGGACGCGGCGCCCGGCCTCGTAGTAGTTGGGCTCGCTGTCGACCAGTGTGCCGTCGAGATCGAAGATGACCGCGGGGAGGACCGTGCGGGAGGGGGAGTGGTTCATGGTGTCCAGGGTGCCAAGGGGACGGGGAGAGGTGGCAGCAGGGGCGGGTGTGGTGGCGGGGAGGGCAGGGGTGGTGGTCGAGGTTGGTGGTTGTTGGTGTGAACCGTTGGCTGTGCGCATCCGTCGTGCGTGCGCAGACGATTCTTCACCCGAGAGGCGTGTTTCTGTGCGTGTGAGACCTATTCCATCACTTAGCTCACTGAGATCGATGCGGCTGTTCCGACCCCTCCTGCTCGCTTTCGTCCTCGTCGTCGCCGGTGTGTCCGCCGTGGCCACGACGCAGTTCTGGGGCTCCGACAAGGGGACCGAACAGATGGCCTCCGCCTCGGCAGCGGCCGAGAACGGCGAGCACACCGTCACCTTCCGCAACGAGACCCAGGAGCGGCTCTGGGTCGGCTCCGGGGTCAACGCCGACGGCTCGCAGGAGCTGACGGGGCTGCCGGTGCTGGACCCGGGCAAGTCGGCCACCGTCACCATCCCCGAGCACTCGGACGCGGGACACTGGCGCGGCAAGTTCTTCGCCCGCCAGGGGTGCGGCGGGGAGGAGGGCAGCACGTTCTACTGCGAGGTGGGTGACTGCGGCCCGTACGCGGACCACTGCACCACGGGCGAACAGCCCGTCAGCCTCGCCGAGTTCAACTTCGACCCGAAGGACTCCTCGGCGCCCTGGTACAACATCAGCTACGTGAACGCGGTCTCGACGCCGGTCACCATCACTCCCGACGGGGTGAAGCCGCCGGAGAACGGCGGGGAGTGCGCGTCGGTGGGCTGCCCCACGGACCTGCTGTCGGCCTGCCCGCCGGAGAACCTCACCAAGTCGAAGAGTTCGGGCAAGCCGGTGGTGTGCGTCAACCCGAACCGGGACGCGAAGACCGCCTACAGCGAGGCGCTGACCAAGCAGTGCCCCACCGCCTACTCGTGGTCCAAGCACGACGCCGAGGCGGGCAACCAGGTGATGCGTCAGTGCAGCACCTGCAAGAGCCTGACCGTCACCTTCCACGGCACCGGCGGCTCCTCCGAGGAGCCCGACCCCAAGCCGGAGCCGACGTCCGAGCCGGCTCCCGGTGACGACGACCAGCCCGGCTCCGGCGACGACCAGCCCGCGCCTGCGCAGGCCAGGGGCGTGGCCCTCAACCCCGTCGAAGGCGCAGCGGAGGCGCTGAAGGACTCCGGCGCCACCTGGTACCACAACTGGACCTCCACCAGCGGCGGCCTCACCCCGCCGGAGGGCGTCGAGTACGTGCCCACCATCTGGGGTCCGGGCTCTGTCACCGAGGACGAGCTGACCAAGGCCAAGCAGGAGGGCAAGCACCTGCTCTCCTTCAACGAGCCCGACCAGCCCACCCAGTCCAACATCTCGCCCGAAGAGGCCCTGGACCTGTGGCCCAAGCTGGAGAAGACCGGCCTGAAGCTGGGCGCCCCCGCCGTGTCCGGTGACGCCGACAAGGCGGGCGGCTGGCTGGACCGCTTCATGAAGGGCGCCGAGGAGCGCGGACTGCGCGTCGACTTCATCCCCGTGCACTGGTACGGGTCCGACTTCGGCCCCGAGGCCACCGACCACCTCGCGGGCTATCTGAAGCGGGTCCACGAGAAGTACAAGAAGCCGGTCTGGCTGACCGAGTACGCCCTCACCGACTTCACCAAGGACAAGCCCCGCTACCCCAGTGAGAAGGAGCAGACCGCCTTCCTCACCTCGTCGACGAAGATGCTCGGGGACCTGGACTTCGTGGAGCGCTACGCGTGGTCGGCGCTCTCCAAGCAGACCAGCCCGACCGGTCTCTACGACGGTGCCACTGTGAACGAGAGCGGCAAGATCTACCGCGACGCGGGCTGACCGGCCCACTTTTCCGCCACGTCGCAGCCTGGGCTCACCGTGTCTTCCGGGACACGGTGAGCCCGTGGAGCTTGTGGAGGCCGTATTCGCCGCCAGGGCGGATCGCAGTACTCTGACCAGCAGGTTTGGTCTTTGCCTGTGGCCCGGCTAGTTTGTGAGCATGACCACAGGCCATGTGAAGCGGGCGTTCAAGTACCGCTTCTATCCGACCGATGCGCAGGCGGCCGAGCTGTCGCGCACGTTCGGATGCGTGCGCAAGGTCTACAACATGGCACTGGAGGCCCGTACGCGGGCCTGGCAGCAGGGCGAGCGGGTCAACTACAACGCCACCTCGGCCATGCTGACCGCGTGGAAGAAGACCGAGGAGATGGCCTACCTCTCCGAGGTCTCCTCGGTGCCGCTCCAGCAGTGCCTTCGTCATCTGCAAGGCGCGTTCGTGAACTTCTGGGAGAAGCGGGGGAGGTATCCGCGCTTCAAGTCCCGCAAGAAGTCGCGCCGCTCGGCGGAGTACACCAGCTCGGCGTTCCGCTACCGCGACGGCCGCCTGACGCTCGCCAAGATGAGGGACCCACTGGAGATCGTGTGGTCGCGCCCCCTGCCCGAGGGCGTGGACCCCTCGACGGTGACCGTTTCCCAGGACGGCGCGGGACGCTGGTTCGTGGCGATCCTGTGCGACGACCCGGGCGTGCGGCCGCTGCCCGCCACTGAGGCGGCAGTGGGTGTGGACGCGGGTCTGGAGCACCTGCTGACCCTCTCGACGGGCGAGAAGATCGCCAACCCGAGGAGTGAGCGCAAGGACCGCGCCCGGCTGGCGAAGGCCCAGCGCAATCTCGCCAAGAAAGCGAAGGGTTCGGCGAACCGGGCCAAGGCCCAGCGGAAGGCCGCCAGGGTCCATGCCCGCATCACCGACCGCAGGCGGGACCACCTCCACAAGATCACCACCCGTCTCGTGCGTGAGAACCAAACGCTCGTGATCGAGGACCTGACCGTGCGCAACATGGTCAAGAACCGGAGCCTGGCCCGCGCCATCAGTGACGCGGCGTGGTCGCAGTTCCGGAGCATGCTGGAGTACAAAGCCCAGTGGTACGGGCGGGATGTGGTGGTCGTGGACCGCTTCTTCCCCTCGTCCAAGCTGTGCTCCACCTGCGGCACCCTCCAGGAGAAGATGCCGCTGAAGATCCGTACCTGGACGTGCCAGGGCTGCGGCACGACCCACGGCAGGGACGTGAACGCGGCGAAGAACCTGCTTGCCGCCGGACGGGCGGTCCAAGCCTGCGGAGCTGGTGTAAGACCTCAACGGAGTTCTCCGGGCGGGCAGTCAGCGATGAAACAGGAAGTCTCACGGCGCGAGCCGTAAGAGTCTCCCCCGTTTACGAGGGAGAGCGTCAACTTTGTTGTATCCATCCAGTTGTGGCGCCGCAGCGCCGGACGGCGACGAAGCCGTACGGTCCGCGGTGCCTTCGCTGTGTCTCCGCGCCGGCCACCACCCCCGGACGGTCATGGGACGCCGCGTGCCATCGCAAGGGGGCGGCAACCCGCCGTGAAGAGCGTCAAGAGCGTCAAGAGCGTCAAGAGCGTGAAGAGAACGTTCGTGGCTCCGGACCCGGGGCTCGTGAGACTGCGGAACTCGCTCCGCGCGGTCATCGGCATCGCCGCCGCCGTCGCCGTGTCCGAACTGTGCGGGCTCTCGCTCACCGCGTCGATCACCGGAGGGCTCGCGGCACTGCTCGCGCTCTTCACCGTCACCGACGCGACCGTCCGTGACCAGCGGATCACCACGGCGCTGCTGCCCGTCGCGGGATTCCCCGTACTGGCGCTCGCCACCGCCCTGCACGGCACACTCCCGGCCCGCGACCTCGCCTTCCTGGCCGTCGTCTTCGCCGGGGTCTACGCACGCCGCTGGGGCCCGCGCGGGCACGCGCTCGGGATCTTCGGGTTCATGAGCTTCTTCGCCACGCAGTTCCTGCACGCGCTCCCCGCGCAGTTGCCCGAGCTGTACGCCGCCGTCGGCGTGTCCCTCCTCGTGGCCGGTACGACGCGCTTCGTGCTGTGGCCCATCGAGCGCCGCACCCCGCCCGCCGCGGCGCCGCCCATGCTCCCCGGCACCGCGTTGGCGCGGCCCACCACCCGGCAGGCGTTCCAGGCCACCGCCGCCTGCGCGCTCGCGCTCGTCGTCGGGCAGGTGCTCTCCGAGGACCGCTGGTACTGGGCCGTCGGCACCGTCTGGTGGATCTTCGTCAACACCGCCTCGCGCGGCGAGACCCTGGTTCGCGGCTTCCGACGCGTCCTGGGCACGCTGGTCGGTGTCGCCCTCGGCGCGCTCGTCGCCGTCCCGCTGCACGGCGCGCCCGCGCCGACGGCGGCCCTGGTCGCGGTGTGCGTCTTCGGGATCTTCTACACCGCCGCCGTCTCGTACTCCTGGATGACGCTGTCGGTGACGGTGCTGGCCAGCTCGCTGTACGGCCTGCTGGGCGTGCTGGACCCCGGTCTCCTGGTGCTCAGGCTCGCGGAGACGGGCGTCGGCGCTGTGGGTGCGGCACTGGCCGTTGTCCTCGTCCTGCCGGTCACCACGCACGCCACGAACGACGCCTGGATCCAGCGGGCGCTGCACTGCGTGCACGCCGCCACCGCCCAGGCGACGTCGCGGCTCGCCGGTGACCCCCAGGGCGACCCGACCCCGCACGCCGCCGAACTGGAGATCCTTCTCGGCCGGGTACGGATGGCCCTCGCGCCGCTGGTGCACCCGCTGGCGCCCTTCCCGTCCCGCAAGGCACGGGCCCGGCAGGTGATCGGGCTGCTCGACGACTGCGCGCGGGAGGTGCGGGGGCTGGTGTCGGCCGCCGCGGATCCGGTCGCGTCGCACGACGCCCGTCTGATGGCCGCGTGCCGCCGCGTCGAGGCCGCGGTGGAGACGCTCACCGTCAGCAGGGCCGCGCACGCCCTGCCGGCGACGGCGGCACACCAGGCGCCCCACAGGGAGGAGGCCGAGTCCCCGGCCCTCCTGCACCTGCGCGGACTGGAGAAGACCCTGTCCGAGCTGGCGGCGCCGCTCGGGACCTCCTCGCGCTCGGGGCTGGTCGGTCCCTGAGCCCTGAGCCCGGGCCCAGGGGCGAAGATCGCCGCGTGCGGGGCGCTGCTAGCGTGCCGGGATCACACTCCGGGCGAGAGGACGCACAGCGGTGAGCGACACGAGCGGCGCGAGTGACGTGGACGGCGCGCGGGACGTGGGGGACGGGGAGGCGGCGGCTGGACCGCCCGTCGGAGCCCGGACAGCGCGACGCGGGGACGCGCGCACCGCGCACGCGTACCTCGGCTCGTTCACCTCAGCGGGCGGCCACGGCATCACGACCGCCTCCGCCGACCCCGTCACCGGCGAGCTGACCGCGCTGCACCACACCGGTTCCGCGGTCGCCGACCCCTCGTACCTCGCGCTCGGCGCCGGTGTCCTGTACGCGGTCAGCGAGACGACGGAGGGCGCCGCGGCGGCGTTCTCCCTCGCGCGGCCGGAGCGGCCCGCACCGCTCGGCGGGCCCGTGCCCGTACGGGGCGCGGGCCCCACGCACCTCGCGTCGGCCGGCGGGCGGCTCTTCACCGCCAACTACACCTCGGGCAGCGTCAGCGCGCTGCCCCTACGCGCGGACGGCAGCCTCGGCGGCCAAGCGCGCGTGCGGCGGCACGAGGGGCGGGGGCCGGTCGCGGAGCGGCAGGAGGGCCCGCACGCGCACGCGGTCGCGCCCGACCCGTCGGGGCGCTGGCTGCTCGCGGTGGACCTGGGCACCGACTCCGTACACGTCTACGACCTCCGGGACGGGAGCCAGGGCCCGGACCAGGGCCCGGACGGTGAAGGGCCGCTCCCGCACCGCGAGGTCCCGCTGCGCGCGGGCACCGGGCCGCGCCACCTGGTGTTCCACCCCGGCGGCGCCCGCGCCTACGTCATCAACGAGCTGGCACCGACCGTGACCACCTGCCGCTGGAACGCGGCCGACGGCTCACTGGAATCCCTGCGCGAGACCGCGCTCCTGCCCACCGAGCCGACGGGGGACGCCCCGGCCTATCCCTCGGCGCTCGTGCTCTCGGCGGACGGCCGCTTCGCCTGGGCAGCGGTCCGTGGGCGTGACCACATCGCGGTGCTGGCGCTCGGCGCGGACGGCGACGGCATGGAGCTGGTCACCGCCGTGCCGTGCGGCGGGCACTGGCCGCGTGACCTGGCGCTGCACCCGTCGGGCCGCTGGCTGTACGTGGCCAACGAGCGCTCCGGCGACATCGCCAGGTTCACCCTCGACCCCGCCTCCGGAGTACCGGCCTACGCGGGCTCGTTCCCGGCCCCCGCCGCCTCCTGCGTCGTCTTCGCGCCCGGCGCCCCCGAAGGAAGCTGAGCCACCCCGGCCCGGAGCCCCGGAACCGCGAAGAGGCGGCGGCCCGCCTGCGTGGCGGGCCGCCGCCTCTCCGTGCGGCCTTCGTCGGTGCGGCGCGGGACGGCGCCATGGTGCGGTGGAACAGCGAGCGGAACCGGTACCGGAGCCGGGGACGGCACCGGGCCGGAGCCAGGACCGGTGACGGTCAGCGCGCGGGCATCCCCTGCGGCTGCTGCTGGTTGATGCCCAGCTTGGCCGCGTACGTGGACGCCACCAGCTTGCCGATCGCCGGGTAGGCGCCCAGCGGGTCTGCGGCGGAACAGCCCGCCTCCTGCGCCGCGGCTTCCAGCAGCCCCTCGGGGACCTCGGGGCCGATGAGGCAGGGGGCCACGGCCAGCTGCTGGGAGCCGGAGCTGCGGAGCTGCTCGGCGGTACGCGCGATCGCGCCCTCCTCGTCGAGCCCGGCAGCGAGTACCGGAACGGCGAGCCGCGCGGCCAGCAGCATCCCGGTGATACCGGCGGCCTGGACGGCCTCCTCGCCGCCGACAGCCGCCAGGACGATGCCGTCCGCGGCGGTTGCGACAGTGAAGAGCCGGGCCCGGTCGGCGCGCGCGAGGCCCGCCTCGGAGAGCTTGACGTGTACCCCTTCGGCGAGCAGGGGGTGCGGGCCGAGGACGTCGGTCACCTCGGCACCGGGGCCGCTTCCCAGCACCGTCTGCCGTATCTGCCGCATGCGGGCTGAGTCGGGGCCGGCGAGCAGCGGGACGACGACGGCCGTCGGGCCGTCCGGCTCCTGCTGCTCAGGGGATCCGCCCTCGTGGGCGGGGGGGCCGACGCGCTCGGCGGCGGCTCGGGCGACCACGGACTCCAGTCCGGGGAACTCCTCGTCGCCGCCGTCGATGAAGCCGATGCGCGCGTCCAGGCCGGGCAGCTCCGAGCGGGCGATGCTCAGGATCTCCTCGGCGAGGCCGCGCGTCGTGCTCGACGGCGTGCCAGGAACGGCCAGCACCAGCGCGGGCGCGTTCTCGGGGGCAACGACGGGCTCCGGTCGGCGGTGCCTTCCGGGCTGGCGTGGACGCGGCATTCGTACGGGCAGGCCATTGTCCGGCCCAGTGGGGGAGCTCATGCGCCCGCATGTTAATGCCTTGATGGGCTTGACTGTTCGGGCGGGGGAGAGGAGTCCGTTTATGTGCCGGTTCGCACCGCGCGTCGTGTGACAAATTTTGGACGGTTCTGTCAACCGATATACAGCAACGTCGGATCATTTGGCAGTTCCAGCGCACCGCGCGCCAGCCGTTCCGCGATCAGCAGCGCCCCGTCGAGCGGGTCCCCCGCGGCCTCGACCGTCCGCGCGTGCGGCAGCCGCACTGCCAGCTCCTCAGCCAGGGGCCCGAGCAGCGGTTCCCCGACGCGGAAGAGGCCCCCGGTCAGTGCGATGTCCGCCGCCTTCCCCGAGGGACAGACGGCCCCGGCGCACACCGCGATCTCGCGGGCCGCCTCCCGCATGACGCGCTCGGCGGCGGGGTCGGCGGGGTCGGCCGCCGCGCACCGGGCGACCTCGGGCGCGAAGGAGGCGAGCACGGCGGGCCGGTCCGTGCGCGGGTACAGGCGGCCCGGCAGGCCGCTCAGCGGGGCGCCGAAGACGGCCTCGGCGCGGTCGCGCAGCGCGGGCGAGCCGCCCTCGCGCCCGTCGTACGCGCGCATCGCGGCCTCAAGGCCCGCGCGCCCGATCCACGCGCCGCCGCCGCAGTCGCCCAGCAGATGGCCCCAGCCGTCGGCGCGCCGCCAGGACCGCAGGTCCGTGCCCATGGCGATCAGGCCCGTGCCCGCCGCGACGACCGCGCCGGGCCGCTCGCCGAGTGCGCCCGCGTACGCGGTCACCGCGTCGGCGGCCAGCGCGATGCGCCGCGCGCCGAAGGTCTCCGCGAGGGCGCCGGGCAGCCGCGCGCGCAGCCCGTCCCCGAGCGAGGCCATGCCCGCGGCGCCGACGCACACGGCGCCGACGGCGGGCTCGGGCCCGGCGCCCGCCTCCGCCAGGAGAGCGCGCGCCGCGGGCACCAGCAGCTCCAGCATGTGCCCGGCGTCGATGCCCGACGCGTCCGTACGGACGGGCTCGGGCGAGGCGAAGGTGCCGACGGCCCGTGGGCGCGCGGAGCCTTGCTCATCGCGCGCGCCGCCGCCGTCGCCGTGCGTGCGCAGGGCCGCCCCGGCCAGGGCGATCCGCAGCCCCGAGCCGCCGGAGTCGACCCCGATGATCCACTCGGCCGGTGCGCCGCCGCCGTCGGCCCGTGCGGCGCCCCCGGTCACGGCAGGCGCCAGTCCACGGGCGGCGCGCCCTGCTGGGCCAGCAGATCGTTGACGCGGCTGAAGGGCCGCGAGCCGAAGAAGCCGCGGTCGGCCGACATGGGCGAGGGGTGCGAGGACTCGACGGAGGGGAGGGGGCCGAGGAGGGGCCGCAGGTTGCGCGCGTCGCGGCCCCACAGCACGGACACCATCGGCTTGCCGCGTGCGACGAGCGCCCGGATGGCCTGCTCGGTCACCTCTTCCCAGCCCTTGCCGCGGTGTGCGGCGGGCTTGCGGGGCGCCGTGGTCAGCGCCCTGTTGAGGAGGAGGACGCCCTGCCGGGTCCAGGGCGTCAGATCGCCGTTGGAGGGGCGGGGGAGGCCCAGATCGCTGTGCATCTCGCGGAAGATGTTCTCCAGGCTGCCGGGCACGGGTTGCACCTCGGGCGCGACGGAGAAGGACAGCCCCACGGCATGGCCGGGCGTCGGATAGGGGTCCTGTCCCACGATGAGGACGCGTACGTCGTCGAAAGGCTGCTGGAAGGCACGCAGCACATTCGCCCCCGAGGGTACGTACGTTCTTCCCGCGGCGATCTCCGCGCGCAGGAAGTCGCCCATCGCGGCGACGCGTTCAGCGACCGGTTCCAGGGCCTTGGCCCAGCCCGGTTCGACGATTTCGTTCAACGGTCGTGCAGCCACGAGCCGTCACTCTACTGGCTCCCCGGTCGCGCCGAATCCGCTTCCCCCTCAGCGGCCGGAACGGGCCGGGCGTCCGGTGCGGGGGCTCGGTCGCCGCACCCCGTCAGCCGCCGCACTCCGTCAACGGCGCGTCGGGGGCGAGGGCTTCGGGGTCGGCCGCGTCGAGCGAGGCGGTGAGCGAGGCGAGCCGGTCGCGCAGTTCGGTGATCTCCGCGAGGGACAGCCCCGTGGCCGCGGCGATGCGGCGCGGCACCAGCGTGGCGCGCTCACGCAGGGCGCTGCCCTCGGCCGTCGGGCGTACGGAGACGGAGCGCTCGTCCTCGCGGCTGCGCTCCCGCACCACGAGCCCCGCCGCTTCGAGCCGCTTCAGCAGGGGGGAGAGGGTTCCGGAGTCGAGGCGCAGGTGCTTGCCGATCTCCTTCACCGGCAGGCCGCCGCGCTCCCACAGGACCAGCATGACGAGGTACTGCGAGTACGTCAGACCGAGGTCCTTGAGCGCGACGCGGTAGACGTCGCCGAAGGCGCGGGACGCGGCGTGGGTGGCGAAACAGATCTGGTGGCCGAGGCGGAGGTACTCCTCGTCCGCGGTGGCGGCCCCGTCGGCGGAAAGCGGCTTCATGCCTCCACGGTAACGCGGCGCGGGCAGTTCAGTAGGAGGCGTTTTAATTGCGCACAACTTAATTGTGTGCTGTAGTTGTCGGTGTCAGTCAACGAGCACCGAGACGAGAGGGAGTGGTCACCATGGCCGCGCTCTACACCGCTGTCGCCACCGCCAACGGCCGCGAGGGCCGGGCCGTCAGCTCCGACGGTCACATCGACCTGCCCCTGGCCCCGCCGCCCGCGCTGGGCGGCGACGGTCAGGGCACCAACCCGGAGCAGCTCTTCGCCGCCGGTTACGCCGCCTGCTTCGCCAGCGCCCTGGGCCTGGTGGGCCGGCAGGCGAAGGCCGACACCTCGGAGGTGTCCGTCACGGCCGAGGTCGGCATCGGCAAGGACGACGGCGGCTTCGCGCTGAGCGTGACCCTCCGCGTCGAGCTGCCGGACTCCCTGGAGGGCGAGACCGGCGAGCGGCTGGTGCGGGAGGCCCACGAGGTGTGCCCCTACTCCCGCGCGACGCGCGGCAACATCCCGGTGGAGCTCGTCATCGAGTGACGGCCCGTCGGTCCGGGCCCCTTCCCGCAGGGACCCGCCCCGGCAAAATGCGGGGCCCTGCCGGGAACCCCCTGCTATGGTGCGCCGATGTCGACGATCAGGCAGTTCCAGGTCACCTTCGACTGCGCGGAGCCCGAGCGCGTCGCCCGCTTCTGGTGCGAGGTGCTGGGGTACGACGTGGCGCCGACGCCGCAGGGGTTCGCCACGTGGGGCGAGTTCAACCGCTCCCGGTCGCCCGAGGGCGAGGAAGAGTGGTTCGCGTGCGTCGATCCCTCGGGCGTGGGTCCTCGGCTGTTCTTCCAGCGCGTTCCCGAGGGCAAGGTCGTCAAGAACCGGGTGCACCTCGATGTGCGGGTCGGCACCGGGCTCGTGGGCGAGGAGCGCCTGGCCGCACTGGAGGCCGAATGCGCGCGGCTGCTCCCGCTCGGCGCGGTACGCGTGCGGCTGCTGGCCGACGACACGGATTCGTGCATCGTCATGCAGGACATCGAGGGCAACGAGTTCTGCCTCGACTGAGCGCCCCGACACCCGTACGGCACATGCTTCCTGACGCCAGGTCACGTCATGCGGGATTCGACGTAAAACTGCCGTTCCGCTGCGTTAGCGTAGGAAAAAAGCGGGCGTGCGGGAACGTTGAGGGGTGAGCGATGGCGGACGCGGCCACCGGTGAGGGGGCACGCCCCGTGGTCAGCCGACGCCGGGAGGTCAGCCACACGAGCGCGCGCTCCCTGCTGACGACCCTGCTGGGAGAGTACGTCCGCCCGCGCGGTGAGCCGGTGTGGACCTCCGTACTCGTGGAGGCGCTGGCCCAGTTCGGCGTCGAGGAGAAGTCGGCCAGGCAGGCGCTCGCCCGCGTCGGCGCCGAGGGCTGGCTCGTCTCGGAGCGGGTGGGGCGGCGGGTGCGCTGGGACCTGACGCGGCCGGGGCGGCGGCTGCTGACCGAGGGCGCCGAGCGGATCTACGGCTTCGGCAGCGACGAGCGCCCCTGGGAGGGGAACTGGCTGCTGATCCTCGTCTCCGTCCCCGAGGCCAAGCGCGATCTGCGGCACCGGCTGCGCACGCGGCTGAGCTGGGCGGGCTTCGGGTCGCCCGAGGCGGGTGTCTGGATCACCCCGCACCCGGACCGCGAGACCGAGGCACTGGAGGTGCTGAAGGACCTCGAACTCGCCGCCGACGCCATGTCCTTCACCGCCTCCTACGGCGCGGTGGGCAGCGCGGAGGCGATGGTGGCGCGGGCGTGGGACCTGCGCGAACTGGAGGAGCGCTACGAGGCGTTCATCGACGAGTTCGCCGGGCTCGACCCCCGGGGCGGGGACGCCGTGCTCCAGGCCCAGACCCGGCTGGTGCACGAGTGGCGCCGCTTCCCCTTCCTCGATCCCCGGCTGCCGCGCGAGCTGCTTCCCGCGAACTGGAGCGGGGCACAGGCCGCCGAGCTGTTTCACCGCCGTCACGTCGAGTGGCGGCCCGTGGCGCGGCGGCGCTGGGCGGAGCTGCTGTCGGGCGAAGGCGGCACCTGAGCCGCTTCCCGGCCTGAGCCGCTTCCCGGTCACCGCGCCACGGGGCGGCTCAGGGCAGGTGGACGTACGCGTAGTCGAGCGGGCGGCCGTTGATGCCGCGGCTCGGCGGCGCGATCCAGCCCGCGATCCTGCCGGGCTCGCGCACCGGCTGCATCAGCGACTTCACGAAGGCCAGGTCCTCCGGCGTGGGCAGCCAGGCCCGACGGTTCCGCTCCCACTCCGCCTCGTCCACGATCCTGCCGTCCGGTGTGACATGACGGCCCGCCGCCAGGCCCACGCGCCGGTTGAAGCAGGGGTGGGGGAGCGCGAAGCGGAATCCGATGCCGTGGTCGTCGAGGACGCGGTTCCAGCGGGTGACACCGCTGCGGCAGTCGGCCGTGTACGCGTCGCGCAGGTCCAGGTTGAGCGCCAGCAGCGCCGGGACCTCCGTCCGCTCCCAGCCGCCGTCCTCGCCCGGCGTCTCCAGGACGGCCGCGTCGTCCGCGAGCAGATGGTCGTCCTCGCGGCGGGTCTCCTGCCAGCGGCCCTTGAGGCCCGCCGTGTAGTAGTTGGCCGCGTTGGTCGAGGTCTCGCCGCCGAAGAGGTCGAGCGAGACGGTGTAGTGGAAGTTGAGGTACTTCTGGATGACGTCGAGCGGGATGCCGCCGCAGGCCGCGATGTCCTCCGTGCCGTGCTCGCGGATCAACTGGGCGCTGCGTGTCACCACGCGGTCGATGCCCGTTGTGCCGACGAACATGTGGTGCGCCTCTTCCTTGAGCATGAACTCGCAGGTGCGCGAGAGCGGGTCGAAGGCGCTCTCCTTGAGCGTGCCGAGCTGGTACTTGCCGTCCCGGTCGGTGAAGTACGTGAACATGAAGAACGCCAGCCAGTCGGCCGTCTCCTCGTTGAACGCGCCCAGGATGCGCGGGGAGTCGGGGCTGCCGGAGTTGCGGTGCAGCAGGCCCTCGGCCTCCTCGCGGCCCTCGCGCCCGAAGTAGGCGTGCAGCAGATAGACCATCGCCCACAGGTGCCGCCCCTCCTCCACGTTGACCTGGAAGAGGTTGCGCAGGTCGTAGAGGCTCGGCGCGGTCAGGCCCAGCAGCCGCTGCTGCTCGACGGAGGCGGGTTCGGTGTCGCCCTGGACGACGATCAGCCGCTGGAGGTCGGCGCGGTACTCGCCGGGCACCTGCTGCCAGACGGGCTCCCCCTTGTGCTCGCCGAAGGCGATGCGGCGCTCCGCCTCGCGCTCCGCGAGGAAGATGCCCCAGCGGTACTCCGGGACGCGCACATGGCCGAAGTGCGCCCAGCCCTCCCGGCCGACGGCCACGGCGGTACGCAGATAGACACCCTCGTTTTCCAGCGCGGGGCCCATCTCGCCCCACCAGTCGAGGAACTTGGGCTGCCAGCCCTCCAGCGCGCGCCGCAGCCGCCGGTCGTCCGACAGGCCGACGTTGTTGGGGATCGTGGAGTCGTAGTCGATCGCCGTGGCCGTCGCCGTCACCGCGTCACACCCGCTTCCTGTCGAAGGCCGCCTTCCGGCCGGTGCCGTAGCGGCGCAGCGCGCCCTCGGGGCCGGAGGCGTTGGGGCGGTCGAAGATCCAGTTCTGCCAGGCGGAGAGCCGCCCGAAGATCTTGGTCTCGATGGTCTCCGGGCCGACGAACCGGTGGTTCGCCTCCATCCCGGTGAGCGCGTCGGGGCTCAGCGCGGCGCGGGCCTCCAGGGCGATCCGCACCTCGTCCTCCCAGTCGAGGTCGTCGGGCGCGTCCGTCACCAGCCCGAGGTCCCGTGCCACGGCGGCGGTCAGGGGCTCTCCTCGTGCGCCGCGCAGCCGCTCCAGGCGCTCCGGGTCGCGATAGAAGCGGGACTCCAGGCGGGAGAGCCCGTTGCCCATCGGGAGGGCGCCGAAGTTGGCCCCGGACAGGGTCAGCAGCGCCCGCTCCGGGCTGTCCGGGTCCGCGACGGGCGGGCCGTCGAGCATGTACTGCACATCGCAGGCCAGGGCGAGTTCCAGCAGCACGCCCGCGAAGCAACTGCCCGGCTCGACGAGGGCGACGAGGCTGCGGCTGGTCACGTCGAGGCGTTTCAGGGTGCGCTTGTAGTAGTGCGCGATCTCACGGCACAGCCAGGCGGTGTCGGGATCGGTGTCGGTGTCCGTGCGGGCGGCCTCGAGCACGGCGCGCTCGTGCGCCAGGACGTGTTCCGCCTCCCCCTCGGTACGCACCACCCACGTGCCCAGCTCCGGTTCGTTGGTGCGCAGGCGCAGGACGCAGTCGTCCAGCTCGCGGGTGACGGCGAGCAGCCAGGTGGCATCGCCCCGCGCGTGTACGTCGGCGGGCCCCGACGGTGCCTCGTCGTCGGGCCCGTGGACGGTGAGGGCGACCAGGCCGCGCGGCCGGTCGAGCGCGGCGCGCACATAGCGGTACGTCAGGGACGCGTCCGTGGCCTCGCAGCGCAGCGGGGTCAGCGCGATGCCCCGGGCGCCCGCTCCCGCGCGCGGGGTGCCGCGTGCCGCCGCCTCCCGCGCGCGCCGCTCGACCGTGGCGGCGAAGTCACGTCGCGGCACGGTCTCGTCGACGAGCCGCCACTCGACCGCCGTCCTGCCCTTGACCCCGTCGCTGCGCGTGGCGAAGACGTCGGCCAGGTCCCTGCGCACCCGGCGCTTGTCCACGAGCCGCGTCAGCCCGCCGGTCCCCGGCAGTACCCCCAGCAGGGACACCTCGGGCAGTGCCACCGTGGAGGCGTTGTCGTCCACGAGGACGATGTGGTCGCAGGCCAGGGCGAGTTCGTAACCGCCACCCGCGCAGGTGCCGTTGACGGCGGCGAGGAAGGCCAGCCCCGAGTGCGCCGAGGCGTCCTCCATGCCGTTGCGGGTCTCGTTGGTGAACTTGCAGAAGTTCACCTTCCACGCGTGCGAGGAGGCGGCCAGCATCCGGATGTTGGCACCGGCGCAGAAGACCCCGTCCCTGGCGCTGGTCAGCACGACGGACCGTACGCCCGGGTGCTCGAACCGCAGCCGCTGGAGCGCGTCGTACAGCTCGATGTCCACGCCCAGGTCGTAGGAGTTGAGCTTCAGCTCGTAGCCGGGAACCAGGCCGCCGTCCTCGGCCACGTCCAACTCCAGCCGTGCGACGGGGTCTTCGACGCGCAGTGTCCAGTGCCGATAGCTGTCCGGGCTCCGCTGGAAGGTGACCTCGGGAGGCCGCCCCCCGTCCGGGTCCATTCGCGTGCCTCCTCGCGCTGGACGAGTCCGACACCGCAATCGTCTACAACTGTCCGTGGTTGCGTCAAGGTTGTGTAGAGTGATTTTCGGGGCCCGGACAGGTCCGTCAGTTGGGGTTCTCGGCGTGGGTGAGCGTCTCCCAGGCGACGAAGAGGTTGTTGCTGCCCGCCGGGCGCTGGCGCTCCGTCAGCTTCTGGGTGTTGGTCATCGCGTGGCCCTCGCGGTGGTGCAGCGCGTTGAAGCCGACCTCGGTGACGGGCCCGAGGCCGAGGTCGAGACTGCCGCCGCACAGCCAGGACGGGACCGGGGTGCCCACCTCGTACGTGGACTGGAAGCCGAGCCCGTGCCGCAGCCGCTCCCCGACCTGCGGGTAGAGGCTCGCGCCCTGGATGCGGCTGGTCTCGGCCACATGGGAGACGGCGGAGAGCCCGTACCCGGTGTGGGTGAGGTCCCGGCACGTCTCCTGGGTGAGCCCGTCGGCGAACGTGGACTGGCCCTGCCAGTACTTCACGATCTCGTCCCGGGTGTCGAGCCCGCTGCCCGGCACCGTCCTGGGCAGGGCGCCGTCGGACGTCAGATAGACGTAGGCGGGGACGCGGTTCAGGAAGCGGGCGACGGCCTTGTCGTAGGCGGCCCTGTCCTCCAGGTGGACGGAGATGCCGACGGCGGCCTCCATCATGCTCAGTTCCCAGTTGCCGTTGCTGTGCGAGCCGTTGACGACCTCGGGCAGGTACACCTCGCGCAGCATGGTGCGGAAGCGGTCCGCCTGGGACCAGCCGTCGTAGGTGTAGCGGATGATCTCCGCGGCGCGCGGCCACACGGAACCGGCCCAGCCGGTCTGGAGCGGCGCGTTGCTGTTCGTGTGGTCGCGGATGACCGCCGACCAGGCGTCCATCAGCTCGATCGCCTTCTTGGCGTACGTGTCCTCGCGGGTGAGGTACCAGGCCAGCGCGTTGGTGTACGCCGCGATGGCGTCCTCGCGCTCGTCGGTGCAGCCGTAGTTCGGGTTCGAGTAGGAGCCGCACTCCACGACGGCGCGTGGCTTGGGCGTGCGCGAGGCCGACGCGTACTTCGAGGCCATCATCTGGTCGAAGGCCCCCTTCCACGGCTGCGCGCCCGCCTGCACCTTCCCGCGGACGAAGTCCAGTTGGGAGGCGCTGACGAGGACGCCGGGGTGGGTGAACCGGTCGGGTGCGGCGGGTGCGGCGGGCGCGGGCGCGGACGCGGTTGTGGACGTGGGTGCCGGGGCGGCGAGGCCGTGGGGGACGAGGACCGCGGAGGCGGCGATCAGGGTCCCGGCGACGGCGAGGAGTCTTCCGCGCCGTAACAGGGTGCGACGGCGCGTGGGACGACGTGCGGAAGTGGGGGGCATGGTGCGCCTTCCGGTGGAGGAGACGACAGGCGCCGGTTCATGTTGGCGAACAGTGGCTCGCGACATGAACGAGCGATGCGCAGAACGTAGGACTGGACCAATCCTTCGTCAAGGTTTCGCGCTCCCGCTCAGCCCGTGACCGGCGCTCCGCTTCCCCGGCTGCCCCGCGTGCGCCGCCGGGGCCGTACGGGCGGCCCCCGCCGCAGCGCCGCGCGGACCCTGCGGACCAGGGCCCTGACCCGTTCGTCCAGTCGCGCCATGGCGCGCTGCCGGGCGCGCTGGTGGCGGGTGGCGTGCAGCTCGGAGAAGAGCAGCTCATAGCGGCGCAGGATCGGCGCGGGGTCGAAGCGGTGCGCGCTGAGGCGGGCCGCGGTGCCCATGCCCCGGCGGCGCTCGCCGTTCTCGATCAGCTCGATCATGGCGGACGCGAGCGCGTCCGCGTCGCCCGTGGGCACCAGCCTGCCGTTCATGCCGTCCTGGATGATCTCGCCGGGCCCGAGCGGGCAGTCCGTGCTGACGACGGGGAGCCCGCAGCGCATGGCCTCCACCAGGGTCATGCCGAAGGACTCGGCGTCCGAGGCCGACGCGACGAGGGACGCCTTGGCGAACTCCTTCTCGATGGGGGAGCGCGGCCCCATCAGCGACACGCTGTCCTCCAGTCCCAGCCTGCCCGTCAGATCCCGCAGCGCCCGCTTCTGACGGCCGCCTCCGTAGATGCGCAGCGTCCAGTCGGGGTGCTTCTCGCGGACGGTGGCGAACGCCTCGATGAGCAGGTCGAAGCGCTTGCCTGGGGCCAGCCGTCCCGCCGCCGCGACCACCTTGGGGCCGTCGCCGTCGCCGCCGTCGCCGCCATCGCCGTCGGGGCCCCCGCCGGGCGTCGTCGCGGAAGCGAGGTTCCCCTCGGCCGGTTCGGGGACGATGTTGGGCACCGCGAGCACCCGTACCCCCGGCAGCCGCATGCGGGTGCGGTAGACCTCCGCGTCCGCCTCCGTCGTCGTCACCAGCGCGTCCAGCGAGCGGTACTCCCTGGCCAGCACCCGGCGCAGCCGCTTGCTGTGCGCGTCGTGGCGCAGATGCTCCTGGGCGATGCGCAGGGCCCCGCGCGGGCCGAACCGGGCGAGGTAGACGTTGAGGCCAGGCCGCGTCCCGATGATCACGTCCGCTTCGCAGGAGCCCAGGTACGCGCGGGCCCGCACATCGCTGAGGCGGCTGTAGCTGCGCCGCCGCTTGTCGGCTGCCGGATAGTCGCGCGCGGGCTCGCCGTGCAGGGGGTCGAGGGTGTCCGAGCTGCCCTGCCTGTCGTCCACCAGGGGCACCACCGTGATCCGCGGGTCGATGGCGAACCTCGGCTTGTCGCGGTGGCGGGTCATCGAGGCGATCGCGACCTCGTGCCCGCGATCCGCGAGAGCTGTCGCGAGGTTCAGGGTGGTGCGGATGGTGCCGCCGATCGCGTAGACGTTGTGCAGCAGGAACACGATCTTCATGCGGTCAGCCTTTCCCCGGCGGCGCCGGACGTTCCGCACGGTCCTCACACCGTGCCCCCACCGGGTAAGCCGGCCACGTGCGGAAGGTGAGAGCAGAGTAAGAAAGGCGGCATCGCGCAGCTCAGAGCGGGGTTCGCGGCCCTTCGGCCTTGGCACACTGCGGGGTGTGAACCACACCGTGCTGCTCGCCGAGGACGACCGTGCCATCCGCCACGCGCTGGAGCGTGCGCTCGCTCTGGAGGGATACGACGTCATCGCGGTCGCCGACGGCGTCCAGGCGCTCGCCGCAGCGCATCAGCGACGCCCCGACGTCCTGGTGCTGGATGTGATGATGCCCGGGGTCGACGGCCTCCAGGTGTGCAGGGTGCTGCGTGCCGAGGGCGACCGCACGCCGATCCTCATCCTCACCGCGCGCGTCGAGACCGCCGACCGCATCGCCGGTCTCGACGCGGGCGCCGACGACTACGTGGTCAAGCCGTTCGAGGTCGAGGAGGTCTTCGCCCGGCTGCGGGCCCTGCTGCGCCGGGTGGGCGTCGAGGCGGCCCAGGGCCAGGACGGCGCACCGGACCAGGACGGCGGCCACGGGCAGGACGGGGTGGCGGGGCTGGGAGGAGCGGGCGGCCCGCTGACCGCCGCCGACCTGCGCATCGACTCCCAGGCCAGGCGGGCGTGGCGCGGGGAGCGCGAACTGGACCTGACCCGTACCGAGTTCGAGCTGCTGGAACTGCTCGTACGCAACGCGGACATCGTGCTCGACCACGCCACCATCTACGACCGCATCTGGGGCTACGACTTCGGCCCCGGCTCCAAGAACCTCGCCGTCTACGTCGGCTATCTGCGGCGCAAACTCGACGAGCCCGGCAGCCCCGCGCTGATCCACACGGTGCGCGGTGTGGGCTACGTGCTGCGGGAGGACTGAGATGAGGCCGCCGCGCCGCCTCCGGCCGAGGCTGGCCGTGCGCCCGCTGCCCAGGCTGGCCGTGCGCCCGCTCTCCAGCCTGCGCACCACCTTCGCCATCTCCTTCGCCGCCGTGGCCGTCCTGGTCACCGTGCTCGTCGGCCTCCTCAGCTACGACGCGGCGGCGCGGCTGGTGCGCGTGGACGAGCAGTCGGTGTACGCGGAAGTGGTCGCCGACCTGCGCAGCCAGGTGCGGGAGCAGGAGCTGACGCCCAGGGACTACGCCACCTCGGACCCGGACCACGACGGCCCCCGCGACGACCTCATCCGCCCCACCCGTACCGACGTCCAGGTCCTCGGCGAGGGCGGCAGGACCGTGGACAGGGGCAGCCCCCGGCTCCCGGTGAACGCCTCGGACCGCGACATGGCCACCCACAGCGAAGCGGGCAAGGCGGTGCGCCGCGAGGTGAACGTCGAGGACGCGGAGTACCGGCTGACGACGGTGTCGCTCGGCGGCGGCAGGGGCGCCATCCAGGTCGCCCAGCAGTTCAGCGACACCGAGGACCTGCTGAGCGAACTCCAGCAGCGCACGGCCCTGTTCGTGGTCGTCGTCATCGTCGCCGCGGGCCTCGCGGGCTGGTGGCTGGCGCACCGGATCACCGGGCGGCTGGTGCGGCTGAGCGCGGTGGCCGAGGGCGTCGCGGGCACCGGGAACCTGCACGCCGAGGTGCCCGTCGGCGGGCGCGACGAGGTGGCCAGGCTCGGCTGGTCCTTCGACCGCATGCTGGGGCGGCTGGCACGCTCCATGGAGGACCAGCGCCGCCTCGTCCAGGACGCGAGCCATGAACTGCGCACCCCGCTGACCTCGCTGCGGACCAACATCTCGCTGCTGCGCCGCATAGACGAACTCCCGCCGGAGGCCCGCGAGGAGCTGATCACCGACCTGGGCGACGAGTCCCGCGAACTGGCCGACCTCGTCAACGAACTGGTGGACCTGGCGGCGGGCCAGCAGGACGACGAGCCCACGGGCGAGGTGCCGCTCGGCGAGGTGGCCGAGGACGCCGCCTCGATCGCCGGGCGTCGCACGGGGCGTACGGTCTCGGTGCGGTCGGACGGCACGGTGGTCGAGGGCCGTCGCTCGGCGCTGCACCGGGCGATGGCCAACCTCCTGGAGAACGCGGCCAAGTTCGACGAGGGCGGCAGCGGTCCTGTGGAGATCACCGTGCACCAGGGGTGTGTCGAGGTCGCCGACCGGGGGCCCGGCATCGCGGAGGAGGACCTCGACCGCATCTTCGACCGCTTCTACCGCTCGGCCGACACACGCAGCCTGCCCGGCTCCGGGCTGGGCCTCGCCATCGTGCGCGAGGTGGCGACGGCGCACGGCGGCACCGTGTTCGCGCGGCAGCGCGAGGGCGGCGGCGCCGTCATCGGCTTCACCGTCGGCCGCGACCGCGTCCTGACCTGTGCGGCCGATGAGGCCGGTGGGGCCGGTGGGGCCGGTGCGGCTCAGGGCCCCGGTTTCTCCCGTGCGGGGGCGGGGCCCGGTTCAGGTTCAGGTTCCGGTTCGGGTTCCGTTTCCGGTCCCGGAGCGGACGCGCACGCCGACGGCGACGCGGACGCAGGTCCGGGGAACGGAACCGGGCGATGACCGGCGGGCCCTCGCGGGGCCCGCCGGGCTCAGCTCGGGCCGAGCACCGCGCGCACGGTCTTGCCCCCGCCCCGGTCACTGGTGACCGAGAAGCTGCGCGCCACGTGTCTGACCATCGCTATGCCCCGCCCGCTCTCCGTCAGCCCCGGCATGGGCCCCACCCGCGGGCGCGACGGATTGCTGTCGTGCACCTCGACGATGAGCAGCCCGGCCGCCGCGTAGAGACGCAGCCGGCAGTCCCCGTCACCGTGCCGGGTGGCGTTGGTGACCAGTTCGGAGACGACGAGCGTCGCGTCCTGGAGCAACTGATCCCCCGTGAGCGCCGGATCGACGGGATGTGCGAGAAAAGCGCTGGTCAGGCGCCGTGCCCAGCGTACGGAGGAATCCCTCCGCGGCAGGCTGTACTCGGCCCGTGCCGTCGGCCAGCGGCCGTATGTGGACGCACGCATGACGTCCTCCCCCTCCTTCGTGGACACTCGACGCCCTCCCAAGCCGTCGGGCCGTGCCGCGCACGACCGGTCCTGTGCACGGGTGATGCCCGCCCTGTGAGATCACCAACCGGCCCGCACCGTGTGAGGGACACGACAAGAATGTGTGAGGTGCACGACAAGTCGGCCCGGCGCGCCCGGCGCCTCATGTACTGCCGGTACGCGCCCTGGACGCCCCGTCTCCGGGATCGGCAGCCGTGAGCCGTTCGATGAGGGTGACCGCGTCGAAGGGGCCCTGGTGCAGTTCGTCGCCGATGAAGAAGGTCGGGGTGCCCCGGACGCCGCTGACCTGCCCCGTCCGCACGTCCTCGCGCACCCGCCGCTCGTGGAGCCGCAGCCGCAGCTCACGGGCGAAGCGGTCGGTGTCGAGGCCGAGCGCGTCGGCGTGCGCGACGAGGTCGTCGAAGGTGAGGGCGTGGCTGCGCGCGAAGAGCCGGTCGTGCATCGGCCAGAAGCCGCCCTGGGCCGCCGCGGCCTCGCTGGCCTCGGCGGCGAGGGCCGCGTGCGGGTGGACGTCGCCGAGGGGGTAGTGCCGGTAGACGTACCGCAGGCGCTCGCCGAAGTGGCGGCGCACCTCGTCCACGGAGCCCGTCGCCCGGCCGCAGAAGGGGCACTCGAAGTCCGCGTACTCGACCAGCGTCAGCGGCGCGTCGTCCGGGCCGAGCACGTGGTCGCGGTCCGGGTCGACGGGCTCGACGAGCCGGTCGGGCGGCTTCGACGCCTCCTCGGGGCGCAGCCGTTCGTAGCCGCGGGTGATCAGCCAGCCCGTCAGCACGGCGAGCACGGAGGCCAGCAGCACGCCCACCCGCGCCTGGTCCTGGAGGGCCGGGTCCTTCAGCGCCAGGTCGATGATGAACAGCGAGATCGTGAAGCCGATGCCGGAGAGCGCGGCGCCGCCCGCCAGCCGGGGCAGCCGCAGCCCGCCGGGCAGGGTGCCCATGCCCATGCGGACGGCCCAGGCGGCGGCGCCCGTGATGCCGACGGTCTTGCCCACCACGAGCCCCGCCACGACGCCCCACGTCAGCGGGGAACGCAGCGCCGCGGAGAGTGTCTCCCCGTCGAGCCGCACGCCCGCGTTGGCCACCGCGAAGACGGGGACGATGACCAGCGCGCTCCAGGGCTGCCAGAGCCGGTGCGCGCGCTCGTTGATGGACACGGCGCGATCGACGCTCTGCCGGGCGCTGCGCGCGTACTCGGCGGACGGCGACTGCCGGAAGCGGCGGGCCAGGAGCGCCGCGTCCTCGACGTCCTGACGGCGCGGCGGGTGTACGGGCATCAGCAGCGCGATGGCCACCCCGGCGATCGTCGGATGCACCCCCGACGCCTCGACGCCGAGCCAGACCACCAGGGAGACGACAAAGTAGGCCGGGCCCCGCCACTGGTCGAACCTGGCCAGCACCACCACCGCCAGCAGCCCGCACACGGCGGGGATCAGCGGGACGAGGGCGAGCTGCTCCGTGTAGAAGAGGGCGATGATCAGCAGGGCGCCGATGTCGTCGGCGACGGCCAGGGCCAGCAGGAACGGGCGCAATTGCACGGCGCCGCGCGGGATGACCAGGGCGAGGACGCCGAGCAGGAACGCCGTGTCCGTGGAGATGACCACGCCCCAGGCGCGGGAGGCGTCGCCGGAGGGGTTGAAGAGCAGGAAGATCAGCGCGGGCAGGGCCAGCCCGGCGACGGCCGCCGCCAGCGGGACGCGGGCGCGACGGCGGTCGGTGAGATCGCCGAGGACAAGCTCGCGCCGCACCTCCAGGCCGACGACGAAGAAGAAGACGGCCATGAGCCCGTCGTTCACCCAGTGCCGCAGGTCCATGGCCAGCTCGGTGTCGCCCCAGCGCAGCGCGAACTCGCTGTGCCAGAACGCCTCGTAGCTCCCGCTCCAGGGCGAGTTGGCCCACAGCAGCGCGAGCAGCGTCGCCGCCAGCAGCAGCGTGGCGGCGAAGGAGTCGGTGCTGACGAGGACACCGGCGCGGGCGACCAGGCGCCGGGCCGGTGACACTCTTTCGGCGGGACCGGCCTCGGCTTCGGCCGGGCCGGTAGAGCCGGTGGAACCCTTGCCCATTGGCACGCCCATTCGACGAACGACGGGACAATCCTCGCATAGTTCCGCCGCACGGCAGGGAGGTCCCGCACGGCATGTCCGGCACGTCGCGGCTCAGCAACCGGCCGGGCTCAGCGCGCGCCCGTCGCGGCTCAGTGCACGCGCGTCGCGTCGAGGATGCGTCCGGCGACCCGTACCGAGTCCACCAGGGGGTGCAGAGCCAGGGCGCGCAGGGCCGCGTCGCGCGAACCGCTCTCCGCCGCCTCGATCGCGGAGCGCTCCACCGCCTTGAGGGAGAGCATCAGGCCGAGCTGGTCGGGCGCGACGGCGCCGGTGGCCAGCGGGCGGGCCCCTCCCGCGTCGACGAGGCAGGGCACCTCGACCACCGCGTCCGCGTCGAGCCCCGGCACGGCGTTCCTGTTGGGGACGTTGAGGATCAGCGTCGTGCGCTCGTTGCGGGCGATGGCCCGCATCAGGGCGAGCGCCACCCGGTCGTAGCCGCCGCCGTCCAAATCGCAGCTGTCCCGCTCCCAGCCGCCCGTGGCCTCGCGGCTCTCGGCCATATAGGTCTCCTCGCGCTCCAGGCGCGTACGGTCCCACGCCTCGAACGCCTCCGCCGGGTCGCCCGAGCGCAGCCCCTCGTAGAAGCGGGCCTGCTGCTGGTGCAGGAACTCGCCGCGCGTCGCCTCGGCGCCGCGCACGGCGCTGACGGACTCGCGGTTGAAGTAGTAGTAGTGCAGATACTCGTTGGGCAGCACGCCCAGGGCGCGCAGCCAGTCGGCGCCGAAGAGCTTGCCCTCCTCGAAGGACTCCAGGCGCGCCGCGTCCCCCAGCAGTCCGGGCAGCAGGTCGCGCCCGTCGACGGTCACCCGGCGCAGCCAGCCCAGATGGTTGAGGCCGACGTAGTCGTAGTCCGCGCGGTCCGGGTCGGCTCCCACCGCGCGGGCCGCGCGGCGGCACAGGCCGACGGGGGAGTCGCAGATCCCGATCACCCGGTCCCCGAGCCCCCGCTCGCGGAAGACGCGGGCCATGGCCTCGGTGACCATGCCGGCGGGGTTGGTGAAGTTGATGACCCAGGCGTCCGGCGCGATCTCGGCCACCCGCTCGGCGATGCGCACGGCCACCGGGAGCGTCCGCAGCCCGTAGAGCACGCCGCCCGCGCCGACCGTTTCCTGGCCGAGCACGCCCTCGGCGAGCGGGACGCGCTCGTCGCGGGTGCGGCCCTCCAGGCCGCCGACGCGGATGGCGGAGAAGACGAAGTCGGCGCCGCGCAGCGCCTCGTCCAGGTCGGTGGTGGTACGCACCCGGGGTGCGGGGTGCGGCGCTGCACCGTCCGCGCGGTGGCGTTCGGCCTGGCGCGCGAGCACCGCGCCGATCGCGTCCAGCCGGGAGCGCTCCGTGTCGTACAGGACGAGTTCGGTGCACCGTCCCGCCGTGTCGCCGGTGTCCTCCAGCAGGGCGCGGTACACCAGCGGCACCCGGAACCCGCCGCCACCCAGCACGGTCAGCCTCATACCTCAACTACCTCCACTCCGGCCTCGCGGAAGGCCGCGAGTCGTGCCGGGTCGTGCGTCCGATGTCGCTGTGCGCCGGTCTCTTCCGGCCCGGCTGCCTGGTCCGGTCCGCTGGTTCCGTTGGTGACGAGGACGTCGATGTCGCCGGGCCCGCACACGCGGGCCGTCCCCGTACCGGGGAACTTGCGTGCCACGGCCAGCAGCACCACCTGCCGCGCAGCGGACAGCATCGCCCGCTTCACGGGCACCTCGACGTCCGTGCTGTCCAGCACCCGGCCGTCGGGCAGCACGCCGCTCGTGCCGAGGAACAGCCGGTCGGCGTAGAGCTGCGACAGGCTCGTCTCCGTCAAGTGGCCCACCAGGGAACGGTAGTTGCGCCGCACCTGGCCGCCGAGGAGGACGAGGTCCACCTCGGGGTCGTCGCGCAGCTCCTCGTAGACCGCGAGGCTGCTGGTGGCCACCGTGACGCGGCGGCCGTGCAGCAGGCGCGCGAGCCGCAGCGTGGTGGTGCCGATGTCGAGCAGCACCGTGTCGCCGTCCTGGACCATGCGGGCCGCGCCCCGTGCCACCGCGTCCTTGGCGGCGAGGTCGTCGCCCTCCTCGTCGGCGAAGGGCCGCTCGGCGGGGCCGCGTGCCACGGCGTCGTGCGCGACGGCGCCGCCGTAGATGCGCGTGAGCCTGCCCGCCTTGCCGAGGCCGTCCAGATCGCGTCGCGCGGTGGCCTCGCTGACGTGGAGCCGCTTGGCTATCTCGCCGATCGGCAGCACGCCTTCCTCGCGGAGGATCCGCAGCAACTGTTCATGGCGGCTCTCGCGCAACATGCCCGGCAATGTAGCGCGATTGAGCGACTGTGCGCGAGTGTGACCGAGGTATTGCACTCCTGGGGTGGCGCGGTGCAAGGTATCGGGCACACGACGGCATGTTTCGGCCAGGGGGCGAGGAATTGAGTACGACCGGAAGTGCCAGGCCCGCGCCGACCTCGGCGGGCCTGGACCCGCTGGCGTCCCTGCGCGGCGACGGAGGCCCGGACCAGGACGTGTTCCTGACCGGCACCGTCTTCCTCGACATCATCTTCACCGGGCTCGACCACGCCCCCGTGCGCGGCACCGAGTCCTGGTCGCGCGGCATGGGCTCCAGCCCCGGCGGCGTCGCCAACATGGCGACGGCGCTGCGCAGGCTCGGCCTGCGCACCTCGCTGGCCGCCGCCTTCGGCGACGACGTGTACGGCGACTACTGCTGGGAGTCCCTCGCCGACGACGAGGGCATCGACCTCACGCCCTCGCACCGCGCCCCCGGCTGGCACTCGCCGGTCACCGTCTCCATGGCCTACGAGGGCGAGCGCACCATGGTCTCGCACGGCCACGAGGCCCCGCCGCCCTCCGTCAGCGTGGCCCAGCGGCCCCGCTCCCGCGCCTGCTTCACCTCCCTGGCGCCCGGCAGGATGGAGCGCTGGGTGCGGGACGCGTACGAGGAGGGCAGCAAGGTCTTCGCCGACGTCGGCTGGGACGAGACCGGCGCCTGGGACCCCGACACCCTCGCCGACCTCGCGTACTGCCACGCCTTCCTGCCCAACGCGACCGAGGCACAGCACTACACCCGCACCGAAGAGCCCGAGGCCGCCGTGCGCGCGCTGGCCGACCTGGTGCCGATCGCGGTGGTGACCAAGGGCGCGGGCGGGGCCGTCGCCGTCGACTCCCTCTCCGGCGAGAGCGCCGACGTGCCCGCGCTGGACGTCAACGCGCTGGACCCGACGGGCGCGGGCGACGTCTTCGTCGCCGGGTTCACCGCCGGCACCCTCGCGGGCTGGCCCCTCGCCGACCGCCTCGCCTTCGCCAACCTGACGGCCGCGCTGTCCGTGCAGCACTTCGGCGGGTCCCTGTCGGCGCCTGGCTGGACGGAGGTCGCGGCGTGGTGGCAGTACGTCACCCGGTGCGGCGGGCAGGGCGAGGAGGTGCTGCGGCGCTACCGGTTCCTGGAGGACCTGCTGCCCAAGGGCGCGGGCGACTCCGCGCTGCGGCGTGCGACGCCGACCATCGGGTTCCGCTCCACCTGAGCTTCCGCTTGAAGGGCCCCTGTCGGAGGGGCCCGGCACGACGGGCGCGGCCTTCCCGTAAGGCCGGCGCCCGCTGTCCCGTCCGCCCTCCCGAAGGAGCCCCGCCATGCAGCTCCCGGCCACGCTGCTACCGCTCCGAGCCCGCCGCCGTCGCGGGCGCGCCGACGGACGTACCGGACGTGCTGTGCGCGCCGGACGCGCCGCACGTACCGGACGCGCTCGGCCGCCCGCCGTCGCGCTCGCCGCCGGTGGCGCCCTGCTCGGGCTGCTCACCACGGGGTGCGTGCCGGGGACGGACGGTTCGGGCGCGGCGGGACGGGGCGGTACGGGCGTCGCGACCGCCGTGCCCGACCCCGGCAAGGCGGGCAAGGTCACCCTGAAGGTCTGGGACCAGGAGACCCGGGGCGGCACGAACGCCGAGATCGAGCGGCTCAACGCGGAGTTCGAGAAGCGCTACCCGAACGTGCGCGTCCAGCGCGTCTCGCGCAGCTTCTCCGACCTCAAGACCACCCTCAAGCTGGCGCTCTCCGGCAACAACCCGCCCGACGTCGTGCAGGCCAACCAGGGCTACTCCGACATGGTCGCCTTCGTCCGCGCGGGCCTCCTCACCCCGCTGGACAACTACGCGGGCATCTACGCCTGGAACACCCGCTACCCGAACACGCTGCTCAACCTCAACCGCGTCTCGGCCGACGGCCACAGCTTCGGCACCGGGCGGCTGTACGGCATCTCCCAGACCGGCGAGTACATCGGCGTCTACTACAACAAGGATGTGCTGGAGAAGGCCGGGGTCGAGCCGCCGCGTACGTGGAAGGAGCTGACGGACTCGCTGCCCCGGCTCAAGAAGGAGGGGGAACTGCCCGTCCAGTTCGGCAACCTCGACAAGTACCCGGCGATCCACACCTTCGGCGTGCTCCAGAACCAGGCGGGCGCAGCGGAAGGCACGGAAGGCGCGGAAGGCGCGGGCGGTGCGAAGGGCGCGGCCGGTGCCGAGGCCATACGCGACACCGTCCTCGGCCGCGGCGACGGATTCGACAACGCGCCCACCCGCGAGGCGGCCCGCACTCTCGCCGACTGGCGCGAGCAGGGCTACGTCCCCAAGGGCGCGAACGGGACCGGCTACGACGACGCGGCCAAGCAGTTCGCCGACGGCAAGGGCGCCTACCTCATCACCGGCACCTGGCAGCTCGCCGACCTCAAGAAGCCCATGGGCGACAAGCTCGGCTTCATGCCCCCGCCGCCCGCCGAGGCCGGGGGAGCGCCCGTGACGACCGGGGGCCAGGGCCTGGCCTGGTCCGTCACGTCCAAGTCCCGGCACCCGGACGTCGCGGCGGCCTACCTCGACTTCCTCACCGGCACCCACGCGGCCGACGTGATGACCGAGGAGGGCGTGCTGCCCGCCGTGCCGGGGCGCGCCGCGCGCGAGGTGCCGTCCGGCACGGCCGACGGGCAGATGATCGCGGGCTGGCGCAGGCTCAGCGCGGCCGACGGCCTCGTCCCCTACCTCGACTACACCACCCCCGGCTTCTACGACACCCTCTCGGCGCAGCTCCAGGGCGTCATCGACGGCAGCGTCACGCCGGACGCGCTCGCGGACACGATGCAGCGGGAGTACGGGGAGTTCCGCGCGAAGCAGCGCGCCGAGCGCCCGGGTTCCGGTGAGGGCTCCGGCGGTTCCGGTGGCGGGGAGGGCGGCGAATGAGCGCGGCGGGGCGGCCCGTCGCGGGCCGGGGCGACGGTGCGCGCGGGGCGGGCCGGGGCCTGCCGGGCGCGTTCGCCGCGCGCTACCGGCGCGGCGCGCCAGGGCAGCCGCGCGCGATCGGCTACCTCTACCTCCTGCCCGCACTCGCCGTGTACGGCGTCTTCCTGCTCTTCCCCTTCGGCCAGACCGTATGGCTCTCCCTGCTGCACTGGGACGGGCTGACCGTCGCCACCTGGGCCGGGTTCGACAACTACCGCGACCTGCTGACCGACCCCGGACTGCGCGCCCCCTTCGTACACGCCGCGGTGCTGCTCCTCTTCTACGCGGCGCTCCCCGTGGCCATCGGGCTGCTGCTGGCCTCGGCGCTCTCGCGGTTCCGGGTGCGGGGGATGACCTTCTTCCGCACGGTGCTCTTCCTGCCGCAGGTGCTGGCGATGGTGGTCGTCGGCGTCGCCTGGCGCTCGATCCTCGCGCCCGACGGGCTGCTGAACGACACGCTCCGGCTCGTCGGCCTCGACGCGCTGACCCGCTCCTGGCTGGGCGACTACACCTGGGCGCTCCCGGCCGTCGGCGCCGTCGGCACCTGGGTGGAGACCGGGCTGTGCCTGGTGCTGTTCCTGGCCGGGGCGCAGCGGATCCCGCGCGAACTGTACGAGGCCGCGCGGCTGGACGGGGCGGGTGCGGTGCGGGAGTTCTTCGCGGTGACCCTGCCAGGGCTGCGCGCCGAGATCGCCGTCGCGCTCACCCTCACCATCGTCGCCGGGCTCCGCAACTTCGACCTCATCTACATCACGACCAGCGGCGGCCCCGGCAACGCCACCTCCGTACCGGCGTACGAGGTCTACCGTCGCGCCTTCGAGACCAACGAGGTCGGCGCGGCGGCGGCGATGGGCGTCGGCCTGACCGTGCTGATCTTCGCGCTGACGGTCGCGGTGTCGCGGCTGGTGGAGGGACGGAACCGATGACCGGCACCGGTACACATGGCACGGCATCCGGCTCCGGGGCGGTCACCGGGCGCCTTGAGCGCACCGTCACCTACGGCATGCTCGCCCTCTTCGCCGCCGTCTCCCTCACCCCGGTGCTGGGCATACTCTCGACGGCACTCGGCCGCCGCTCCTCCCTGGACACGGGCTTCTCGCTGCCCGACGGGCTCAACTGGGGCAACTTCGCCGACGCCTGGACCCGCGGCCACTTCGGCACCTACCTCGCCAACTCGGCCCTGATCACGGTGGCCGTCGTCGCCGCCACCTCGGTCCTGGCCGTGCTGGCGGCCTACGCGTTCGGCGTGATGCGCTTCCCCGGCTCGACGGTGCTCTTCTACCTGTTCGTCATCGGGCTGACCCTGCCCCAGGAGGCGCTGGTCGTGCCCCTCTACTTCGACCTGCGCCACTGGGGGCTGACCGACACCTACTGGGCGCTGATCCTCCCGCAGACCGCGCAGTCCCTCGCCTTCGGCGTCTTCTGGATGCGCACGTACTTCCGCGGCAGCCCCCGTGCCGTCGTCGAGGCGGCACGTATCGACGGCGCGTCGAGCTGGACCACACTGTGGCGGGTGCTGGTGCCGATGGGGCGCCCGGCGATCTCCACGATGGTCGTCATCGTCTTCATGTGGACGTGGAACGAGTTCCTGCTGGCCCTCGTCATGGTCAGCGACGAAGCGCACCGCACCGTCCCCCTCGGCCTCGCCTTCTTCCAGGGCCAGCACAGCTCGGACACGGCGCTCCTCGCGGCGGCCTCCGTCCTGATCGCGCTCCCGGTGGTCGTCGTCTATGTGGCACTGCAACGGCGCTTCATCGAGGGGATGCTGAGCGGAGCGGTGAAGGAGTGACCCCGCTGAGCGGACGGAAAACACCAGGCGACGGGCCTGACGGGAGCCGTCGGAAACGGCCTAGTGTTCGTCCTGGAGCCATGACGGGCACGCCGCCGGACACGCCGGGGCGGGCCGCGCATGGCAGAGGGAGGAATTGGGAGTGCTGCGGATAATCGGAGCGGGGCTGCCGCGGACGGGTACGAAGTCGACGCAGACGGCGCTGGAACTGCTCGGCCTCGGCCCCTGCCACCACATGTCCGAGGTCCTCACCCACCCCGAGCAGGTGGACCGCTGGCTGTCGGCCGGGTCGGACGGCCCCGTCGACTGGGACCACGTGCTGGAGGGGTACGTCTCGGCCGTGGACTGGCCGTCCGGTCTTTTCTGGCGGGAGCTGGCACAGAGCTACCCGGAGGCGAAGGTCATCCTCACCGTCCGTGACCCGCACCGCTGGTACACCAGCTTCCGCACCCTGGCCGAGCGGTCCGACTCGATGCGGGAGGCGGTCGAGCAGGCACCCGCGGAGATACGCCCGCTCCTGGAGGGAATGCAGCGGCTGCGCCCGCTGCTGGACAGCAAGGGCAAGGAGATCTTCGGCCCGGACTGGCGGATGGGCCAGGACATGTCCGACGAGGACGCCATCGTCGCCGCCTACCACCGGCACATCGCCGCGGTCCGCGAGGAGATCGCCCCCGAGCGGCTGCTGGTGTTCGACGTGCGCGAGGGGTGGGGCCCGCTCTGCGCCTTCCTCGGCGTCGAGCCGCCCGCCGGTGAGGAGTTCCCCCGCCTCAACGACACCGCGTCGATGGGGCGGATGTTCGAGCAGATGATGATGGAGGGACGCGTCGTCTTCCCGTCCGCCTCCGCGCCCGGCACCGGCGGACAGGCCGCCGGCTGACCGGCTGACCGACGCCGGTACACCGGACCGGACACGGCGGGCCGTCACCCGGCGGCCCGCCGCGCCCAGTGGCCACGCCGTGCTGTCGGCGCCCATGGCGCGGAGAGGGGGGAAGGGAGCGTGCCGTTCCGCCATCTGTCCTGGGCCTTTTCGGCAGGGCTGAAAAGGCTGGGGCACCGGGCTCACCTCCCTGGACACTGATCGCACCCCACCGTTGGGGCCGACAACATGGAGGCAGGACGTGCGATCCCGGGTGAAGCTCAGCATGGTTCTCGGAGCGGCTGCTCTGGCACTGACCGGCGTCTCGGTCACCCCGGCAGCGGGGGCGGACGTCAGTGTCCAGGCGTACTCGTGCGACATCACGACGGTCAGGGTCGGGGACGGCTTCCAGTACCGCGCCGGGTACTACAACGGGGTGACCGTCCAGCCCTCCACCACGTCCGTGTCCGCGGCGGGCAAGGAAGCCCAGTGCATCCTCAAGCACAAGGGGTTCAGCCCGGGAACCGTCGACGGGGTCTTCGGAAGCAACTCGCAGACGGCCGCGAAGAAGTTCCAGGCCAGGGTCAACGTACTGTGCCAGAAGGAGGTCCTGGACGTGGACGGCAAGATCGGCCCCGCCACATGGCCCTATCTGCGGGAGCTGTTCGTCTGCGGGAACGACCACAACTGACGGCCGGCACCGGCACAGGGGGCGGTGCCGGTCACCGGCAGTGGACCGGACCGACCAGCTCCGGACCCGCTAGCCCTTCGGGGTGGGGATGCCGCGAGGCGCTGGGACGGGGTCAAAGCGGAAGATCTGGCCTTCCAGACCGGAGTCGCAGGGAAGCTGGAGCACCGACGTCCCCTCCTTCGCCGAGCCGCCGGGCACCGTCACGCAGGTGTCAGCGTGCAGGGGCTTGAGGCGGTAGCCGCGCGCCGGTTCGGCGGTCGGCTGGAGGCGGAAGCGCTCGGCCACGCCACGGTGCCCGCAGTAGTCGTCCACCATCCTCGCGCCCGGATGGGTGCTCCCCTCGTCCACGCCGAGACAGCCCTTGCCGAAGGTGGGGTGGAGGGAACGGATGCGGTAGGCCCCGCTCTCCGCCTTCTCCAGCGCGTAGACGGGGACGGCGCCCTCGCAGCCGGACTGGTAGACGTTGCCGCTGCCCTCCCCGTCGCGCTCGGAGAGGCACAGGGACGAGGCGACGGACCGGATGCGGTACGTGCCCTGTGCGGGGGACTTCTTGGCCGTGGTCTCCGACGCGGCGCCGCCCGACTCCTCCGAGCCCTCCCGCGAGGCGTCGGCGGCGGACTCGGCCAGCCTGCCGTCCCCGGCCCCGGGGCCACGCCCTGACAGCTCGGCCACCGCGAAGTACGCGCCTGCGACCAGCGCGGCCAGCGACAGCACGGTGGTCAGGGAGCGGCCCCGTGAGCCGAGCGGGGAGCGGGGCCAGCGGGGGGCGTCGGAGGCGCCGGGCCGGTCGGCGCGGCCGTCGCCGCTCCCGACCGTCTCGGTGCCGGTGGTGCCGGGCTCCGGACCGTCCGTCGGTGCAGGCCCCGACACAGCGCCCCCGGCCGCGATCCGCTCGCGGATCTCCAGCCAGGCGTCGGTGTGCGCTTCCTCGCCGCAGGCGAGGAGAAGCGCCGACACGATCTCCGCGCGCGGCAGCGTGTCCTGGCGCAGCACATCGGCCAGCGTGCTGCGCGGCAGCACCCCGCCCCGCTCGGCGGCCCGGTCCTCCAACTGCCGGTACGTCAGCCCCGACCGCTCCTTGAGCCGCCGCATGGCCGCGACAAAAGCAGCGGAGTCCCGCGCCTCCGGCGCCGCTGCGTCCCCCGTATTCCCCATGCGCGCCATCCTTGCCGCCGTCAACTGGCGCAGCAATGTGCTTTCCGGCCGTGTGCGGCGAGGAACACGCGGGGTCACTTGCCGGTGACATCCTCCTGCGCCGCGCTGAGCATGTTCCCGGGGATGACGACCAGCCGTTCGTCAGGCGCCAGGGACACCCCTTCCGGCAGACGGGGCCCGTAAGCGGCCGTCAGGTCCTTGCCGATGACCGCGACGTCGCCGTTGTCGAGCTGCCAGATATCGGGGCACTGGTCCTTGCCGTCGGAATGGCCCAGCTCCTGCGCCGACTTCCCCAGCCGTCGTGCAAAGGACGCGGAAGGGTCGGCTTCCCATGATGCGTGTGCCATGTCCTGCCTCCTGTCGACGTGCGTGTGTGCGAACCGCCGCACAGTGTAGGCCCGTTGTGCCCCACCGGTGAGGGTGACAGGCGACAGGCGACGGGGTGGGGGGTTAGTGGAGGGGGGTGAGGGCGCCCGCGTGGTGGATCAGGGGGGAGGCGTTGGCGGGGCCGCCGTTGTCGATGACCTCGCCCACCACGAGCAGGTGGTCGCCGATGGGACGAATCTCGTGGGTACGGGCGACCAGCCAGGCGTCCACCCCGTCGAGCAGCGGTACCCCGCGCCTGTCCGGCTCCCATGTGGCGCCCGCGAAGCGGTCCACGCCGCTACGGGCGAACCGCTCGGCCACGTCCGACTGGTCCCCGGTGAGGATGTGTGCCGCGAAGTGCGCTGAGGCGCGCACGGCGGGGGCCGAGGAGGCGGTGGTGGAGACGTAGAAGGAGACCAGGGGCGGGTTCACGGACACCGAGGTGAACGAGGTGGCCGTGAACCCGGCCGGGCCCGGCACCGTGATCACGGTGACCCCTGAGGCGAGCCGTCGGAGGGTGCGGCGCAGCATGTCGGCGCCGGAGAGGGCGGGTGCGTGCGTGGCATTGGTGGTGAGGGCCGTCATGAGGGTCTCCCAACGTCGGGATGCGGATGCGGATGCGGATGGGCGGGGCGGGTGGTGTCAGGCAGGTACGGGCTCGGTGGTGAGCAGAGCCGCGGGAGGGCCGGTGCGCGAGGCGGGCTCCGCCCTCAGGCGCTCCAGCCACTGCACGACGGCCGCGGCGACGGTGCGGTGCGCGGCGTCGTTGAGGACGTCGTGCACGCCGCCCCGTACCGTCGCCAGCTCCGCGACGGGCAGCGCGGCGGCGACGGCACGCGCGGCCGCCACCGGGCTGACCGGGTCGGCTTCCCCGTGCAGCACCAGTGCGGGAGATGGTGTGTTGGCCGAAGCGGCGGCGGCCCGCAGCGCCTCCGGTACGGGGCGGAAGAGCGCGCCGTGGTCGATGTCAGGGTCGGCGTCGAGACGTGCGCGGTGGACGGGGCAGGCGGTGCGGGCCGTCAGCTCCGCCTCCCAGCCGCCCTCCGGCCCGTCGGCCCCCGGCAACCCCGCCAGTCCCGGCAGTCCGGCCAGTACGAGACCGCTCGCGCCGACGGCCTCGGCCACCAGCAGCGCCTGGAGCGCACCCGTGTCCGAGCCCACCAGCACGACGGGCGCCACGGGCTCCGCATCCCCCGGCCGCAGCGCCTCGCGCACCGCCCGCGCCACCGCCGGGGCATCGTCCTCCGGCGCGGTGTCCACGGCGTGCACGGTGTAGGCGTCCACGGCGAGCCGTCGGCCGAACCGCTCGTACACGCCGCCGTGTTCACCCCGCCCCGGCAGGACGACGAGTGTGCCGCGCCGGGTGAGTCCGGGCGCGGGGTGCCATGAGCGCGGTGTGCGGGCGGCGCCGCGTACGTCGGACGGTGTGTGCTCCGCGGCTGTGTGTGCTGCGGCGGCCATCACGCACCACGCCCCGCGACGACGGGCGCGGACGGCATGTCCGGCGTGTGGTCGGACACGGACGTGGGTGCCGTCGATGTGCGTGCGCGGTGTGCCAGTTCCTGCCGTACGAGCGGCAGCAGGTGGCGCCCGTAGTCGATGGCGTCGTCCAGTGGGTCGTAGCCGCGGATGAGCAGGGTCGTCACGCCGATGTCGACGTAGTCGAGAAGCGCCTGTGCGACGGTCTCCGGTGTGCCGACCAGCGCGGTGGAGTTGCCCGCCGCACCCGTCGCCGCTGCCGTCGCCGTCCACAGGGCGCGGTCGTGCAGCTCGCCCTTGGCGGCCGCGGCCAGCAGCCGTCGCGAACCGATGTTCTCCGGCTGGCCGTCCGCGTCGCCCGTGCTGCCGGGACGCGCGCTGCCCAGCGCCTCGCGCTCGTGGCGGGGCGCGGTGAAGGAGCCCTTGGGCCCCTCGGAGCGGATCGTGTCCAGCACGCGGTGCGCGCGCTCCCAGGCCAGCTCCTCGGTGGGCGCGATGATCGGGCGGAACGAGACGCTGATGCCCGGCGGTTCGGTGCGCCCGGCCGCCGCCGCGGCATCCCGGATCGCGGCGATCTGCGCCGCCGTCTCGGCCAGCGGCTCACCCCACAGCGCGAAGGTGTCCGCGTGCTTGCCCCCGACGCGGTAGGCGGCCTCGGAGGAACCGCCGAAGTAGAGGGGGATGCGCGGCTGCTGGTTCGGGCGCACCTCGGAGTGGAAGTCGGCGAAGCGGTAGAAGCGGCCCTCGTGGCTGAACGGCTCCCGCTCGGTCCAGGCGCGCTTGAGCACGTCGAGGTACTCGTCGGTGCGCGCGTACCTGTCCTCCTTGTCCAGGTAGTCGCCGTCGCGCCGCTGCTCCGCGTCCCGGCCGCCGCTGATGATGTGCACGGCCACGCGTCCGCCGGAGAACTGGTCCAGGGTCGCGAAGGTGCGCGCCGCCAGCGTCGGGGCGACGAAGCCGGGGCGGTGTGCGACGAGCAGCCCGAGCCGTTCGGTGTGCGCGGCGACATGCGCGGCCACCTGTGTGCCGTCGGGGGTGGAGGAGCCGTAGCCGATGAGGACGCGGTCGAAGCCGCCGTCCTCGTGGGCGCGTGCGAAGCGGAGCGTGTACGCGGGGTCGACGAGCGGTCCGCGTGCCGCGCGTGTCTCCGACACGTCGTGCGTGCCGATCATTCCGATGAACTCGACGGGCATGGTCAGCCTTTCTGGAACGGGAAGGAACCGGGTTACGGGTGTGGGGTGGCGGATGGGGGTGCCGCGCGGGACAGTGCCGCGCGGCCAGCGGCGACGAGCACGGTGTCGTCCTGGGGCGTGTGGACGCGGGAACACAGCACGTCGCGGTAGTGCCGTTGCAGTGGACTGGCGCTGGCCAGGCCCCTGTTGCCGGTGAGGGACAGCGCCTTCTCGACGGCGCCGATCGCGGCACGCGTGCCCACCACCTTGGCGAGGCCAGCGCGTGCCACGGCCTCCTCGTCGCCCGCGTCGACGCGCGCGGCGAGACCGTCCACCAGCGCCTCGGCCCCCGTCAGGCTCGCCTCGATCTCGCCGACGGCCTCCTGGAAGCGGGGCAGTGTCGCCAGCGGGGCACCGAGCGAGGTGGGGACGCGCTCGTGCAGGAAGCCCGTCAGCCAGTCACGTGCCGCCCCGGCCACACCGAGGTAGAGCGCGGTGAGACCGAGGGCGTTCCACGAGCCGGTGACCGGATCGCGCGAGGGTGCCTCTTCCGGGGTGTGCAGGCCGGTGGTGTGTCCCTCAGGCACCAGGACGTCGTGGAACTCGACGTCGTCGCTGCGGCTGGCGCGCAGTCCCAGGTGGTCCCAGGTCGGATGGACGGTGATGCCGGGCGAGTCGGCCCGTACGAGGAAGGCACCCACGCGCGCCGGGTCCTCGTCCGTACGCGCCCACACCAGCATCCAGCGCAGTCCGACGGCCCCGGTCGAGAAGATCTTCCGGCCGGAGAGCCGCCACCCGCCCCCGGGGACATGGGTGGCCGTGGTCGCGGGCAGGCCGCCGCGCGCTGGTGAGCCCAACTCGGGCTCGACACGCAGGGAGTTGAGCAGTACGGGCCGCCGCGACGACTCCGCCACCACCTCCTCGTACACGTCCTCGGGCCAGTGCCCGAGGCGGGCCTGCGCGGCGTGTGTGAAGAGGGTCATGGCGGTCACCAGTGCCACCGCCGGGTCGCCCGCGCCCAGGGCGCGCAGGATGCGCACGGTTTCGGCGAGCCCGGCGCCGGGGCCGCCGTGCGCTCGTCCGACGGTCGCGGTGAGCAGCCCGGCCCGCCGCACGGTCTCGAAGCCCTCGGCGGGGAACGTGCCCGTACGGTCGTGCTCGGCGGCCCGCGCGGACAGTTCGGCGGTGACGCGCTGGAGCGTGCCGGGACTGGCCGCCACCGCCGCAGTCGTGGACGGGGTGCCGGGGGAGGCGTCGGCGAGGGTCAACGGGGGCTTCCTTCCGTGGAGTTGGCCGGATGGCGCGGGACGTGCTGGGCGGCGGGCCGACGGGGTTCGTGGTCCTCGGAGCCGCGAGGTGCCGGACCGCCTCCGTCCCCCCGCCGCTCCGCGCGCACCATGCGCGGCGGCGCGTGCACGGTGACCGGCGGCGCCTCGCCGCTCCAGCGCTCCGCCTGTACGAGGGCGTGCTGTCCGGCGCAGCCCTGCGAGAGCCGGGAGGCGGGCACGTCGGCGGTGAGGACGTTCGGGTTGCCGTGGACGCACAGTGGGGGATCGTCGTGCGCCTGCGCACCGGCGGTGGCGGGCGGCAGCGGGTCGAACCAGGCGCCGGTCGCCAGTCTGACCACCCTCGGCCGTACGGCGTCCGTCAGCACCGCGCCCGCCAGGCACGCGCCACGGTCGTTGAAGAGGCGCACCACGTCCCCGTCGCGGATGCCGCGCGCGGCGGCGTCGTCGGGATGCAGCCACACGGGCTCGCGCCCCGCCACCTTGGCGGCGCGGCTGACGGCGCCCACGTCGAGCTGGCTGTGCAGCCGGGACTCCGGCTGGTTCGCGATCAGATGGAGCGGGTGGCGCTCGGCCGCCTCGCCGCCCGGCCATTCCTCCGGCTCCCGCCATACGGGGTGCCCCGGGCAGTCGTCGTAGCCGAAGTCCGCGACGGTGTCCGAGGCCAGCTCGATACGACCGCTCGGTGTCGGCAGCGGATGCGCGACGGGGTCGGCGCGGAAGGCGTCGAAGAGCGTGAAGTGGGTGGGGCCCTCCGGCAGCCGCACCTCACCGGCCGCCCAGAACGCGTCGAAGTCCGGCACACAGCGCGCACTGGGCGACGCCCCCTCGGCCCCGGCCGGCCCGTCCGCGCGCCACTCCTCGTAGAGGTGCCGCAGCCACTCGCGCGCGGTACGTCCCCGCGTGAACTCCCGTACCGTCGCCAGTCGTTCGGCGAGGGCGGAGAAGACGGCGTAGTCGTCGCGGGCCTCGCCGACGGGGGCGAGTGCGCGGCGCATCGCGATCAGATGGGTGTCGCGCCGCCCGCCACCGATGTCCTCGCGCTCCTGGCCGGTGGTGGCGGGCAGCACGATGTCGGCGTGCCGCGCTGTCGCCGTCCAGTGCGGCTCGTGGACGATCACCGTGTCGGGCCGCCCGAACGCGCGCCGCAGCCGCCCGAGGTCCTGATGGTGGTGGAACGGGTTGCCGCCCGCCCAGTGGACCAGCCGGATGTCGGGGTAGGTGTAGCGGGCCCCGTCGTAGTCGAACTCCTCGCCGGGGTGCAGCAGCAGGTCGGCGATACGGGCGCAGGGGATGAAGTCCGGTACGGGGTTGGTGCCTTGGGGCAGCGTCGGGAGCCGCAGTCGCGGGCCGTTGTCCCCGACGTCGCCCATGGACCCGTAGCCGTGCCCGAACCCGCCCCCGGGGAGCCCGATCTGACCGAGCATCGCGGCCAGGGCCAGCCCGGCCCACACCGGCTGTTCGCCGTACGGGGTGCGCTGGAGCGACCACGTCACGGTGACGAGCGTGCGCGAGCGTGCCATGTCCCTGGCCAGTGCGCGGATGTCAGCGGCCGGGATCTCGCACAGGGGCGCGGCCCACTCGGCGTCCTTGGCCGCACCGTCGGCCTCGCCCCGCAGATACGCGGCGAACGTGCCGAAGCCGCTGGTGCAACGTTCCAGGAAGGCACGGTCGTGCAGGCCCTCGGTGAGGAGGGTGTGTGCCAGCGCCAGCATCAGCGCGGTGTCGCTGCCGGGGACGACGGGGTACCAGCGGGCCCGGATGTCCTCGGGCAGGTCGGTGCGCAGCGGGCTGACCAGCGCGGCCCGCACCCCGCGCCCGGCGAGGGCGCGCAGTGCCACGGGCGCCGAGTGCCGGGTCACGCCGCCGGGCGTCACGTACACGTTCTTCTCGGGGATGCCGCCGAAGGCCACGATCAGCTCGGTGTTCTCGATGACCGTCGGCCAGGACGAGGCGGCACGCAGCACCGCGTCCGCGTCGCCCACCACGTGGGGGAGCAGCACATGGGAGGCGCCGAGGCTGTAGGAGTCGCGCGAGGAGGTGAAGCCGCCCAGCGTGTTGAGGAAGCGGTGGAGCTGGCTCTGCGCGTGGTGGAAGCGACCCGCGCCGCCCCAGCCGTACGAGCCGCCGAACACGGACCGCATGCCGTGCTGTGCCCGTACCCGCGCCAGTTCGCCCGCCACCAGGTCCAGCGCCTCGTCCCAGCCGACCTCGACGAACGGCTCCGCGCCCCGTGCCCGCGTGGGCCCTGGCCCGTGCTCCAGCCAGCCGCGCCGGATCGCGGGCCGCCGCACGCGGGTGGGGTGCGTCAGCCCGTCGGCGACATTGCCCAGCAGGCGCGAGGGCGCCGGGTCGCCGGGGTGCGGGGTGGTCTCGACGCGGCCGTCCTCGTGGACGCGCACGCCGAAGGCGCCCCAGTGGGAGGTGGTCGGCACGGTGCTCACGAGGGTGCTCCGTTCCGTGTCTCGTCCCGTGCGGCGACGCGCTCGCGCCACGAGGGTGCGTGGTGGCAGGCGGCCTCGCGGCCCCCGGTGTCCTGACGGGGGAGCGGCGCCGTACGGCAGTCGTCCGTCACGAAGGGGCAGCGCCCCGCGAACCCGCACCCCGCCGCCCCCGCCCCTGCCCCTGCCCCTGCCCACTCCGGCGCCGGGCCCGAGGGCCGCAGCAGTGCGACGGGCGGCCCGTGCTCGGTACGGACGCTCGGCGCGGAGGCGAGGAGCAGCGCCGTGTACGGGTGCAGCGGACGCTCGAACACGGCGCGCACGGGCCCCTGTTCCACCAGGCGGCCCCGGTAGAGCACCGCGACCCGGTCCGCGATGCCCGCGAGGGAGCTGAGATCGTGCGAGATGATCACGATCGCCATGCCCTGCTCGCGCCGCAGCCGGTCCAGCAGCGCCAGCACACGGTTGCGGTTCGACGCGTCGAGCGCGCTGACGGGCTCGTCGGCGATCAGCAGCCGTGGCCCGGTCACGACGGCGCGGGCCAGCAGTGCCCGCTGCCGCTGGCCGCCGGAGAGCGCGCCGGGCAGCCGGTCGGCGAGCGCCGGGTCCAGGCCGACCGTGCGCAGCGCCTCGTCGACGCGTGACGTCAGCTCCGCCTCGCCGAGCCCGCCCGCCACCGCCAGTGGCTCGGCCACGCTCTGACGTATCGTCAGGTCGGGGTCGAGGGCGCGCAACGGGTCCTGGAAGGCGTACTGGAGCCGCCCCGTACGCCGGAACTCCCGCAGCCCGCGCCCCCGCAGCCCCGTCAGCCGCCGCCCCTCGAAGGAGACGTGGCCCGAGCGGGGCGCGGTGAGCCCGACGGCGGTACGGGCGAGGGTGGTCTTGCCCGAGCCCGTCTCGCCGATGACGCCGAGGATCTCGCCCTCGCGTACGTCGAGGTCCACGCCGTCCAGTACCGGCGCTGCCCCGGAGGTGCGGCGCCCGAACGCGACGGTCACGCCGCGCAGTTCCAGCAGGGCTGCGGTGCTCATACGGCGGCCTGCCGTTCCGGCGCACCGTCACCGGAGCCCGCCGCGACACCCTCCGGGGAACCGGACAGCTCCAGCTCCCCGGCCCGCACGCACCGCACCCGGTGCCCCGGCACGGCCTCGCGCCACGGCACGGGGCCCGCCGTGCACGCGGGCGCCGCGAAGGCGCACCGGTCGGCGAACCGGCAACCGGGCAGCTCGGCCCCCGCCTCGGGCGGGGCGCCGGGGATGACGTCGAGTTCGCGGCGCGACCAGTCCCCGACGGACGCGACACGCAGCAGCGCCTCGGTGTACGGGTGCCGCGGCCGGGTGAGCACCTGCTCGGCGGGACCGTCCTCGACCAGCTCTCCGGCGTAGCACACCAGGATGCGGTCGCAGACCTCGGCGACCACGGCAAGGTCGTGCGTGACCAGGAGCAGCGCGAGGTCGTGCTCGTGGCGCATGCGCGCGAGGAGGGCGAGGACCTCGGCCTGGACGACGACGTCGAGCGCGGTGGTCGCCTCGTCCGCGACCAGCAGATCGGGCGCGCAGGCGGCGGCGACGGCGATCAGGACGCGCTGGAGCATGCCGCCGGACAGCTCGAAGGGATAGCGGTGGTAGACGTCGGCGGGGTCGTGGAGGCCGACGGCGTCGAAGAGCGCGACGGCGCGCTCGGCCGCCTCGGACCGGCCGAGGCCGAGCTTGAGCCGCAGCGGTTCGGCGAGCTGGCGGCCCACGGTGAGGGACGGGTTGAGGTAGGAGGCCGGGTCCTGGAAGACGGCGCCGATGCGGGTGCCGCGTATCCGGTCCCACTCGCGGCGCGAGAGGCCCGTCAACTCCTCGTCGCCCAGGGCTATCCGCCCCTCGGACACGTCGCAGCCCGGCGGGAGCAGGCCGAGCACGGAGCGGCAGATGAGGGTCTTGCCGCTGCCCGACTCGCCGACGAGGCCGACGGCCTCGCCGCGCCGTACGCGGAAGCTCACGTCCCGCACGGCGCGGGCACGCGCGGAGGAGATCGTCACGGCGAGACCGTCGACAGTGAGCACGGGTGCTTCGGGGGTTCCGGGTGCTTCGGGCTCCGTGGGCTCCGTGCCCCGTACGGGCGCCGCGCTACGGGGAGGGGCCTCGGCCGGGGCCTCAGCGGACGGGGAGTGCGGCATCGGCTGCACGCTCCTTGTCGGTGTCGTCGGCGGTGTCGTCGTGCGCGCCCGGCGCGGAGGCGGCGGCGGGAGTGGCGGTGTCCGTCGCGGAGCCCGCGTCGCGCACCGCGTCAGCCAGGAGGTTCAGCGCGCCCGTGGTCAGCACGATCAGCGCGGCGGGGAAGAGGGGCGCCCAGGGCTGGAGGGCGAGGAAGCCCAGGTCGGTCGCGAGCATGCCGCCCCAGGTCGCGGCGGGCGGCTGGACGCCCACGCCGAGGAAGGTCAGCGAGGAGACCACCAGCAGGCAGGTGGCCAGCGCCTGCGCCGCCGTCACCACCAGGGTCGGCAGGATCTTCGACGCGATGTGCGTACGCAGCACGCGCCACACCGAGGCCCCGAACAGCTCCGCCGACTCCACGTACTGCGCCTGGCGCAGCCCGAGCGCGGCGGCGCGGGTCATCCGGAAGAACAGCGGCGAGTACAGCACGCCGAGCGCCAGCATCGCCTGGTGCATGCCGTTGCCGAGCGCGCCGACCACGGCGATGGCGAAGATCGTGAACGGCAGGGTCATCAGCGCGTCGGCGGCCCGCTGCGCCAGCCACTCGACGGCGGGCCCCAGCCACAGCGAGGCCAGCCCCGGCAGCACGCCGACGGCCATGGCGGCGGCCACCGCCTCCACAGCGCCGAACACCGAGCGGCCCGTGCCCTCCAGCAGACGGCTGAGGACGTCGCGCCCCAAGTAGTCCGTTCCCAGCGGGTGTTGGGCGCCGGGGCCCTGGAGCATGTCGTGGGGGTGCTGGGCGAGCGGGTCGTACGGTGCCAGCCAGCCGCCCGTCACCGCCAGCGCGGTCACGGCCAGCAGGACCAGCAGCGCGGCCTTCGCCGCGCGGGTGCGCCAGGCCAGTCGCAGCGCTCTCATGAGGCGTCCCCCCGGCCGTTCTCCCGGCCCGTGGCACCGTCGGCGTCGCTGGCCCTGGCGGTCGCACCGCGGCGCCTGGCCGTCGGATTGAGGGCGAGGAGCAGGGCGTTGACGGCGATGTTGACGACCAGCACCACGGCGATCGTCACGAGCAACGTCCCCTGGATGACGGGGATGTCGTGCTGCTCCGCCGACTGGAGGGCGAGCTGCGCGAGACCTGGCAGGGCGAAGATCTGCTGGGTGACGACGGCGCCGCCCAGCAGCATCGGCACGCTCATCCCGAGCGCGGTCAGAGCGGGCGCGGCGGCGTTGCGCAACGCGTGCCCGAACAGCACACGCCGCGCTGAGAGCCCTCGCATCACGGCGCCGGTCACGAAGTTCTCCTGGAGCGTCCCCACCAGCGAGGTGCGCAGTTGCCGCGCGATGGCAGCCGCGGCCTCCAGACTGAGCGCAGCGGCAGGCATGATCGTGAACGTGAGCCACCGCACGGGGTCCACGTCCAGCGGTACGTAGCCGCCCGCCGGGAGCAGCCCGAGCTTCAGCGAGAACACCGTCACCAGGACGATGGCGACGACGAAGCCGGGCAGCGTGCCGAGCAGGGTGCAGGCCGCCGTGACCGTGCGGTCCAGCCTGCTGCCCGGCCGCAGCGCCGCCGCGATCCCGGCACCGCCCCCGAGCAGCACGGCGATGAGCAGCGCGAGCCCCGCGATGGACAGGTCGACGGGGAGGGCCTGCGCGATGCTGTCGGCGACCGGGATGGTGGTGAACCAGGAGCGGCCCAGATCCCCGGTGAAGGCGTTGCCCAGCCACGACAGGTACTGCACGACGAGGGGCCTGTCGAGCCCGAACTCGTGGTTCATGCGGGCGATGTCGGCGGGTGTGGCGGTCTCGCCGAGCACGGCGGCGGCCGGGTTCGCGCCGGACAGCGCGCCGAGGCCGAAGGTCAGCGCCGAGGAGAGCAGGAAGACGGTGCCCGAGACGAGGAGTACACGGACGAGGGAGCGCGGTGCCCGCGCGAACCGTCGCCCGGCGGCGCGCACGGCGACGCCTCCCGCACGCCCGGCGCCCCCGGCACGCCCGGTCCTCTCCGGCAGGCCCGTAGCGGTCGCGCTCACGCGGCCTTCACCCCCTCGAAGCGCTGCACCACGGGCAGCCGGGGTATCGCGGAGACGCCGGGGTGGCGGGCGAGGACGCGCGGCACGGTGTAGAGGAAGACGTTCGGCATGCTCCGCACGGCCACCCCCGTCGCCTCGCGCAGGACCTGCCCGTAGCGGGGCGAGTCCACCGGGGTCCTGCGCACGGCGCGGGTCGCCGCGTCGAGTTCCGGTGTGGTGCGACGGGAGGGGTTCATCAGCCCCTCCTCGCCGAACAGCACCTGGAGCGTCTGGACGGCGGACTCCCGTCCCGCGAACTGGTCGATGTAGAGCGCCCGCGAGTGCTGCACGTAGACGAGTTCACTGGCCCGCGACTCCGGGATGACCTCGATCCGGGTGCGGAAGCCGACCTCCTCCAACTGGGCCTGGAGCTGCTCGGGTATGCCCTGGGCCTGCTGGGTGGTGAGGGTCAGCTCGACGCCGCCCTTGCCGCGCCCGGCCCGCTTCAGCAGCCGCCGCGCCCGCTCGGGGTCGTGCCGGTACGCGTCCTGGAGCCCCGGATCGTGGCCCGCGTAACCGGGCGGGAACGGCTGGAGGTTGACGGTCCCGTGCCCGAACTGCTCGGCGTCCAGCAGCGCCTGACGGTCCACCGCGTACTTCAGCGCCTCCGCCACGTCGGGATCGTCGAAGGGCTTCATCGAGGTGTTGACGTCCAGCACGCGCACCACCATCGACGGGATGAGCTGCACCTTCAGACCGGCCGCACGCGCGGCCGATACCTGGCTGAACGGGATCTGCGCGACGTTGAGCCGCCCGGACTGGAGGGAGGCGAGCGCGGTCGTCTCGTCGGGCGCCGGGTACGCCTCGAAGCGGTCGACGGTGATGCGGTCCGCGTTCCAGTAGCCGGGGTCGCGGCGCAGACTCGCCATGGAGTTCTGCGCGTAGGAGAGCAGCTCGAAGGGGCCGTGTCCGACGGGCGCGGTGGCCAGCGCCGCCTCGTCCTTGCGGAAGGCGGCCGGGCTGACCACCATGCCGGTCTTGCCCGCGAGGAGCGTCGGCAACTGGTAGTCGGTCTCGGTGAGTTCGAGGACGACGGTGTGCCGGTCGGGCGCTTCGACGCGGCCGATGCTGGTGAGCTGGGAGGCGATCAGCGACTTGGGGTGGTTCTTGCCGCGCTCGATGCTCGCCTTGACGGCCCGCGCGTCCACGTCCGTCCCGTCGGAGAACCGCAGCCCGTGGCGCAGGGCGAAGGTGAGGGTGCGGCCGTCGTGCGCGTAGTGCCAGGAGCGGGCGAGCGCGGGGACGGCGTTGCCTTCGGCGTCGAGCTGGGTGAGGCCCGAGTAGACGAGGGAGAGGAGATGCACATCCCAGCCCTTGGAGGAGAACACCGGGTCCCAGGAGGAGGGCAGGTCCCAGCCCCAGCGCAGGGTGGTCGCCGAGCCGCCCGCAGCCGCGGTGGTGGCGACCCCGCCGCATGCGGACAGCAGCAGCGAGGCCCCGGCTCCGAGACCGAGCCCCAGCGCGGCGCGACGGCCCGGCGCGGCGCGCGGCGGCTGCGGGGGCGGTGAGGGGGACGGTGGCGGGGGTGGTGGGTACGGCGGGGACGAGGGGTCGGGCGGCGCGGGGGCGCTCATGGGTGAACGTCGCCTTTCGTGGTGTCCGCGCACGGCACGGCGTGGTCGCGGGCCCGTACGCGCAGCCGCGTCCCGGCGCACCGAGGGCACTACGGGAGCTGTGAGCTCGAGCTGTACGGACGTACGCGAGGACGCGACGGCCCGGCCCAGGGGGCGGGGCTCGACGCGGCCGTGCGGCGAGAGGAAAGGGGAGGAAAGAAAGGGGGGAGAGGGATCTCTGGCCGTCGCGCGCGGCCGCGGTGCCCGGACGAAGGGGCGGTCACCGGTTTCCGGCCGGGGGCCGGAACGGAAACGGAGGGGCCTGCGCGTCAGAAGAGGGCGGCGGTCAGAGACAGAGCGCGCTACAGGTGCGCCGGAGGTCCACATAGCGGCACACCACACCGGGGTGCGTCGGAATCATGCGCTCATACTGTCCCGGCGACGACGTCGCCGTCAATGGATACCTTTTGATGTCTCATTGGCTAAGACGCGGACGACCTGCGGGTTTCCCATGTCGGGCGGATCGCGGGGGAGTTGGCGTCCTCACGTGATCGCTTCGTCCGGGTGCAGCCACAGTGCCCCGTTGCCGGTCTCGAACCGCACGGCGTGGGCCGGGGGAGGGGAGCCGTCGGTCAGCAGCTCCCACTCTGGCTCCGTCATGCTGCGGTACCGCTCCAGTGCCTCGTGCGCGCCGCACGGCCGCGCGGGCCGCGTCGCGGAGCCGTGCCCGGATCCGGACCCGGAATCCGAGCCGGAAGCGACGGCGTCCAGTGCGGCCACGTACTCCTCGGGGGCGCGCCAGCCGGGCACGACCACGGTGCCGGACGGACCACGCACGACGAGCGTGGGCAGCGAGTACCGCACGCCCACCTCCAGCTCCTTGACCCCCGCGCCGTGCGGATGCCGGGCGGGGGCACGCAGCGACCGCGCCTCGGGCAGCGGGTCGCGCGCCTCGTGCCAGTCGTCGCGCACGGCGTCGAGCGTCGCGGGCTCGGCCATGCCGGCGCGCAGCCGCGCGGTGTCGAGCCCCTTGACGCCGTCGACCGCCTCCAGCACGCGGTCCACGGTGTCGGCGGGTGTGCCCCGTACGAACGTGGACTCGCGCAGCCGTCGCAGCACCCGCTCGGCGACCTCGGGGCCCTGCTGCTCGGCGGCCTTCGCGGCGAGCGAGGCGGGCCAGCTCGACGAGGCCACCCACTGGAGCCGGGAGGTGAAGGGGGCGCGGGTGTGCCGCGCTGTGCGGGCGATGAAGCCCGCGTACCAGGACGCCTCGGCCGCCGGGTCGGGCGGCGGGTCGTCATCCTCGTCGAAGAGGATGCCGAAGACGCGGCGCCAGGTGGCCAGTCCGCGCGTCCGCTCCCGCAGGAGGCGGAACGTGGGCTCGCAGCCCCAGGCCCAGGGGCAGGCGGGGTCGGTGTACTCGGTGATCTCCACCCGGAGCCCGCCCCCGGCCGCTTCGTCCCCGGCCCCTTCGCGCTGGGCGGGTACGCCGGGGAGCGACGGGGGTGAGGGGGCTGACGGGGCCGAAGGGTCGGGGGCGTGTGGCACCGGGTGCGCGGGATCCATGCCCGGTCACCCGGCCGTGACGGGGGCGGCCCCCACGGCGACAGGGCGGGGGGACCCCGCCGCTCCTTCGCCATCTTCGCAGCCCTTGTCACCGCTCACGTCGCGCACCAGATCCCTGAGCGTGGTCCTGCCGAGCAGCTCCCCCACGTACGTCTCCACGTCCCGCCACACGCCGGGCAGCCGGGCCGCCGCGCCGGGGTAGTCCAGGGTGCCGGGTGCCTGTCCGCGCAGGGTCAGCAGCTCGCCGTCCACGGCCGTGACCACTTCGGCGAGGCTGATGGCGACGGGCTCGCGGGCCAGCCAGTACCCGCCCTCGCAGCCGCGCTGGCTGCGCACGAGACCTGCCGCGCGGAGGTCGCGGAAGACCGACTTGAGGAACCGGAAGGGAATGTCCTGGGACGTGGCTATCGCCTCGCACGTGAGCGGCCGTGCGGCGTCCGCGGCCAGCTCCGCCAGTGCCCGGACCGCGTAGTCCGCCTTCGCCGAGATCTGCATGCCCTCCATTATTGCCACGGCCGCGGGCACGGCGGGCGGGCCTCGTCGGATAACAGCAGTCGGACCGGTTCCGGAAAGAGCACGTTATCGCTGGTCAGAGAATGGACACTTATTGACATCCTTTTTTCGGGTTCTTACGGTCTACGCCATGACCACGACCCCGCCCGAGCAGGGGCACGACGCGTTCCACCCGCACCTCCACGACACGGCGGCCCCGGGCGACGGCACCCCGCTGCGCCGGCGCCTGCACCACATCCGCGCGGACGGGCTCGACGGCGACACGGCGCAGACCGGCGGCATGCGGCGCTTCGCCGCCGTCAGCGGACAGACCGTCGGCTCCGAACGGATCTGGATGGGCCAGACCCACGTCGCCCCCGACACGTCCTCGGCCAACCACCACCACGGGGAGTCGGAGACGGCCATCTTCGTCGTCAAGGGACACCCCGAGTTCGTGTTCCTCGACGACGGCGGCGGCGCGGGCCCGGCGGAGGAGATCCGCCTGCGCACGGCGCCCGGCGACTACATCTTCGTCCCGCCCTACGTGCCCCACCGCGAGGAGAACCCCGACCCCGACGACGAGGCGGTCGTGGTCATCGCCCGCAGCACCCAGGAGGCGATCGTGGTCAACCTGCCGCACCTCTACGTGCTGGGACAGGGCGACGGGGAGGCCGACGGGGAGGCACAGGGCCGGTAACGGGCGCGGGCGCCGGGCCCCCGGGGCGCGCCCGCCCGCGCAACCGCACGGCCTGGAGGGCCAGTTGGAGCGCGAACCGTTCCTCGTGCGAGGAGAGGCGGTCGCCGTAGGCCGCCTTGAGCTGACGCATCCGGTAGCGCACCGTTTGCGGGTGTACGGCCAGGCGCTCGGCTACCTCCGTGGTGCTGTTGCCGCTCTGGAGCCAGCACAGCAGCGTCTCGGCGAGCCGTTCCCGCTGCGGTGAACGGACATCCCGCAGCGGCAGCAGACAGCGCTCGGCGAGGGCGTCCACGAGTGCGCCGTCACGCAGCAGGAGCAGCGTCGTCAAGTGGTCGGCGCAGCGCAGCAGTCCGCCGCTCGGGAGCACGCCGCGACGGGCGAGGTCCAGCGCGTCCACCGCCCAGCCCAGGGAGCGGGCGCCCTCGGTGAGCGCCACGGCGGGGCCCATCGCGGCACGCGTCCCGCGCAGCGCTGAGGCGACATCGCGTCGGCGGCCCGCGCTGTCCGGGTCGGGCACGACGATGAGGCCGCGCCGCCCCTCGAAGCGGGTCAGGAACCCGGGCGGCACCATTGGCCCGCGCCGCCAGGCCCCGGCACCTGTCCCCGTCCCCGTCCCCGTCCCCGTTTCGGTCTCGCGCCCCGCCTCCGGCTCGTGGTCGAGTTCGGCGACGACGACGGCCAGCCGCTGCGGCAGCCGCCACTGCGCCGCGCGGGCCCGTGCGTCGAGGGCGCGGAGCGAGACGGGCGGGGAGGAGGTGAGCAGGGTGACCAGGTGGGCGCGCCGCCGCCGCAGTTCACCTGCCGAGCGCAGCCGCACCTCCTCGTAGCCGGTGGTGGCGGCCCGGCTCAGCTCGTCGAGCTGGAGGAACAGCAGCTCGCCGAAGGCAGCGACCGCCTCCCGCGGCAGCGGGTCCATGATCTCGGGGGCGTTCATCCGGCGCCAGACCACCTGGGTACCGACCCGGATCGCCGCGTGCAGGGATTCCAGGCCGCGCCCCTCGTCGGCCTCGGCGTGCCCGAGCCGCCGGTAGGTCGTCATGACAGGGCCCGTGTCGGCGTCCGTGGCGGCCATCCTGGCGAGGAGCCCGTCGAGAGCCTGCTCGGCGCCGCGTTGCAGCGCGTGCGTGTAGGTGGCGTCCAGCGGGCGCGCGTAGGCGGGGATCCTGCGGCGGACCGCCGTGACGATCTCCTTGGCGATGTCCGCGACGTGCAACCGCACATGGTCGCGCAGTTCGGCCGGGACCCGGACCCGGTACGGCACTCGGTACGGCATGGGCACACTCCCCGCACTCGGCGAGAGACACCTGCGACGAGAACCGGCGGACGGAACGGGCGGCAGGCTCGGCCCGCCATACGCTGGACCAGCCGCACCGCGGACACCAGAGCCATGGCGCGCCCCGCCCCGGAATTCCGCACTCCGGTGACAGATCCGCGGCCCCGTCACTCATCCGCGTGAGCCCTGCCCCGTCCCGCCGTAGCCGCGCACCCGCACCGTCGCCCACTCGGACCGGAATTCCCCTGTCTGCGCGGGAGGCCGCGCTGTTGACTGTCTCCCGTCTCCTCGCCTGCCCCCTCAGCCTTCCCGGAGCCCCCCATGGAGCCCACAGGTGACGTGCTCGCCCGCTGGCCCTGGCGCGAGGTGCCCGTGCTCTTCGCCGACGTGCTGCGCCCCCGGGTCGAGGAGATCGCCTCGGAGATGCAGGCGACGATCCGGCACGAGGTACGTGTCTACCGGCAGCCGGAGCACTCCGCGGTGGGCCGGGACGTGTCGGCCGCCGTGCACTGCGCGCTGCGCCAGTTCGTGGAACTCACCGAGAACCCCGACAGCCCGCAGGGCCACCACGAGCTGTTCTTCCAGCGCCTGGGACGGCTGGAGTACCTCAACGGCCGTACGACGGACGGTATCCAGGCCGCCTACCGCGTCGGCGCGCGCGTCGCCTGCCGCCACTACGTACGCCTCGCGCACGCCGCCTCGCTGCCCCCGGAGACGGCCCTGCCGGTCACCGAGGCGGTGCTCGCGCACATCAGCGCGCTGTCCGACCTCGCCGTACGGGGCTACGCCGCGGCCCGCGCCCACGCCGCCGGGCAGACGCAGCGCAGCCGCCGCGCACTGGCGGCGCGCCTGCTGGAACAGTCGGCCATGCCGCGCACCGAGCCGCTGTCCGCGCTGGCCGAGCAGGCGAAGTGGCCGCTTCCCGAGTCGGTGGCCTGCCTCGTGATGGGCCGCGCCGGAGGCGGCGGGCACGTGCTCGCCGCCGCCGGGCTCGACGAGGACGTCCTGGTCCTGCCGCAGGGCGGCGAACTGCTCCTCGTGGTCCCCGACCCCGAGGACGGCGGCCGGCTGGACCGGCTGCGGGCCGCCGTGCGGGAGTACGCCGCCGCGCTGGGCCCCACCGTCGCGCTGGACGAGGCGTGGCTCTCCGCGTACTGCGCCCGCCTGGCACTCCGGCACCGGAGCGACCTGGGCGCGCCCGCCGACGTCCCCCTCGTCGCCGCCGAGCACCTCCTCGACCTGCACCTGCTGTCCGGCGCGCACATGGGTCGGCTGATGGCCGACCGGCTCACCGAAGCGCTGCGCGCGCTCCCGCCGGGGAAGGCGGCCCGGCTGGCCGACACCCTCGAAGCACTGCTCACGTCGTGGGGACGCACGGCCCCCGAGGTCGCCGAGGCGCTCGGGGTGCACCCGCAGACCGTACGGAAGCGGCTGCGGCAGCTCGACCAGCTCTACGGGGAGCGGCTCGGCGACCCCGCCTTCCGCACCGGCGCGCTGCTCGCCCTGCGTACGAGGGCGCTGACGCGGCAGCGGTAGCCGGTGGCGGTAGCGGTGGCGGAGCCGTAGCGCGCGGCGGGCCCGGGAGGGGTCCGCTCAGTGCCCCCTGTCGACCCACTCCTGGAGGTGCGGTGCCTCCGCGCCGACCGTCGTGGAGTCGCCGTGCCCCGTCCGCACGACGGTCTCGGGCGGCAGCGTCAGCAGCCGCTCACGGATGGACTCGATGATCGTCGGGAAGTGCGAGAACGACCGCCCGGTGGCGCCGGGGCCGCCCTGGAAGAGGGTGTCTCCGCTGAACACGGTGTCCAGGTCGGGGCAGTGCAGACAGACAGCGCCGGGCGCGTGCCCCGGGGTGTGCAGCACCGTCAGCACGGCACCGGCCACCGCGATGGCCTGCCCCTCGTGCAGTTCCCCGTCGGGGGAGCGGTCCGGGTGGGTCTGCCGCCACAGCGGGAGGTCGTCCGGGTGCAGCAGGATGGGCGCCCCGGTGCGGTCGGCGAGCGCGGGTGCCGCGTCGATGTGGTCGTTGTGCCCGTGCGTGCACACGATCGCGCGCAGCTTGCGCTCTCCGACGGCCTCGGCGATGGCGTCCGCGTCGTGCGCCGCGTCGATGACGACGGCCTCACGGTCGTCGCCGACGATCCACACGTTGTTGTCCACGTCCCAGGAGCCGCCGTCCAGCGAGAACTGGCCGGAGGTGACGAGGTGGTCGACGCGCGCCGCCATCAGAGCACCACCACCGAACGCAGCACGTCGCCCTCGTGCATCCGCTCGAAGGCGTGCTCGACCTGGTCAAGCTCGACGGTCTCGGTGACGAAGGCCGCGAGGTCCAGGCGGCCCTGGAGGTAGAGGTCGATGAGCATCGGGAAGTCCCGCGAGGGCAGACAGTCCCCGTACCAGGACGACTTGAGCGCGCCGCCGCGCCCGAAGACGTCCAGCAGCGGCAGCTCCAGTTTCATGTCGGGGGTGGGCACCCCGACCAGGACGACGGTCCCGGCCAGGTCGCGGGCGTAGAACGCCTGCTTGTACGTTTCGGGGCGGCCGACCGCCTCGATCACGACGTCGGCGCCGAAGCCGCCGGTCAGCGCGCGCACGGCCTCGACGGGGTCGTCGTCCCGCGAGTTGAAGGTGTGCGTGGCGCCCATCGACTTGGCGGTCTCCAGCTTGCGGTCGTCCACGTCGATCGCGATGATCTTCGCCGCGCCCGCCAGCCGCGCCCCCGCGACGGCGGCGTCACCGACACCGCCGCAGCCGATGACGGCGACGGAGTCGCCGCGCCCCACCTGCCCGGTGTTGATGGCCGCGCCGATACCGGCCATCACCCCGCACCCGAGGAGCCCGGCGACGGTGGCCGGGGCCTGTGCGTCCACCTTCGTGCACTGGCCCGCAGCGACGAGCGTCTTCTCCGCGAACGCGCCGATCCCCAGCGCGGGGGACAGCTCGGTGCCGTCGGTCAGCGTCATCTTCTGCTCGGCGTTGTGCGTGTCGAAGCAGTACTGGGGCCGCCCGCGCAGACAGGCGCGGCACTGGCCGCACACGGCACGCCAGTTGAGGATCACGAAGTCGCCCGGCGCGACCTCGTCCACGTTCTCGCCCACGGACTCGACGACGCCGGCCGCCTCGTGTCCGAGGAGGAAGGGGAAGTCGTCGTTGATGCCGCCCTGCTTGTAGTGCAGGTCCGTGTGGCATACGCCGCACGCCTGCACCCGCACCACGGCCTCTCCCGGGCCCGGATCCGGGATCACGATCGTCTCCACCCGCACCGGTTCGTCCTTGCCCGGAGCGATGACTCCGCGTACTTCCTGCGCCATGCTCGCGCCCTCCTCATGAGTCGGGGGAGGCCGTACCGCCCCCTTGCGGACGTGCGGCTCCATGAGATCACGCCGGAAGGGGGCGCGTCCCCGTGCCGTCCCTGTGCCGTCGCGGTGGCGTCCCCGTGCCCGGTCCGTGGGTCCGTTGACGGCGCGGCGACAATGGATGCCGACCATATGGATGTACGACGAAACAAAGAGGACCAGGACCGCCGTGGACACCCCCAGAAGAGCCGCAGGAGATGACGCGGCGGACGACATACCGGCGCGAGAGCCCGAGACGGGGCCGGAGCCCGAGCGGAAGCGGAGCGGCTGGCGGCGCTGGGCGATGGACACCCGGCCGTTGCGGCACCCCGCCTTCCGCCGCCTGTGGACCTCGACCACGATCACCGCGGTCGGCAGCCAGCTCACCGCGGTCGCGGTGCCCAAGCAGGTCTTCGACATCACGGGCTCCTCGGCCTGGGTGGGCTACGCCAGCTTCGCCGGGCTCGTCCCGCTCGTCGTCTTCGCGCTGTGGGGCGGCGCGGTCGCGGACAGCGTCGACCGGCGCAAGCTGCTGCTGGTGACGAACGCGGGGATCGCCGTCACCTCGCTCCTGTTCTGGGTGCAGGCGGCGCTCGGCATGGAGTCTGTCTGGCTGCTGATGGTCCTCCTCGCCCTGCAACAGGCGCTGTTCGGCATGAACGCACCGGCGCGCAGCGCGTCCATCGCCCGCCTCGTGCCCGCCTCCGAACTGCCCGCGGCCAACGCGCTCGGCTCGACCGTCGCGCAGACCGGCATGGTCGTGGGGCCCCTCCTCGCGGGCGCGCTGATACCCGTCATCGGACTGCCCGAGCTGTATCTCGTCGACAGCCTCGCCCTGTGCGCCGCCGTGTGGGCGGTGTGGAAGCTGCCCGCGCTGCCGCCGCTGCACGGATCGGGGGAGGGCGAGGGGAAGCGGCGCGCCGGGTGGCGCGAGGTGGCCGCGGGCTTCCGCTACATCGCCGCGAGCCAGGTGCTGCTGCTGTCCTTCCTCGCCGACGTCATCGCCATGGTGCTGGGCATGCCGCGCGCCCTGTTCCCGCAGCTCGCGGCCGGTACGTACGCGTCCTACGGTGAGGGCTTCGCGCTCGGCCTGCTGTTCGCCGCGATCCCCTTCGGCGCGGTGGCGGGCGGACTGCTCTCGGGCACGTTCTCGCGCGCCCGACGGCACGGGCTGATGGTGATCGGCTCGGTGGTGGTGTGGGGGCTGGCCGTCGCGGGGTTCGGGCTGAGCGGCAGCCTGTGGTGGGCCGTGGCATTCCTCGCGGTCGGTGGTGTGGCCGACATGGTGTCCATGGTGTTCCGGGGCGCGATCCTCCAGTCGGTGGCCACGGACGACATGCGGGGCCGCATGCAGGGCGTGTTCACCGTGGTCGTGGCGGGCGGGCCCCGGCTGGCCGACCTCTTCCACGGCACCGCCGGCTCCGTCTTCGGCACGCGCACGGCGGTCACGGCGGGCGGGCTTCTCGTGGTGGTCGCCATGCTCGCGCTCGCGGTCGCGATGCCCGCGCTGCGGCGCTACCGGATCTGACCCGGCCCCCTCCGTGGGGAGGGGCCGGGGGACCGGGCCCGTTCCGGGATCAGATCTCGCCGCGTGCCATCGCCAGCAGCCGGTCGAGGACGCCCGCGTCCACACGTACGCCGTCGTGCGCGTGCGTGTTGGTGATCCACGGCCGCAGCCCGCGCACCGCGTCCGCCGTCTCCAGCGCGTGGTCGCGGTCGACGAACATGTCGTCGTAGTAGACGGCGGCGACGACCGGGACCTCGTTCGCCGCGAGCCGGTCGAGGTCGTAGAGCGCGGGCCAGTCCGCGCGCTCGGCCAGCAGATGTGCCGCGTCGCGCAGCGGCACGAGCGCCGGGTCCTCGTCGAACTGCCAGGGGTAGATCATCTCGCCCGTGAAGCGCAGCGGCCCGTCCGTGTCCGGCGCGAAGGCGGGGAACTCCTCGCGCACCCGGTGCGCCGACCAGGCCGTGGGGCTGCCGCCCTGCGCGTAGATGGGCTCGTGCAGCACCGCGTAGAGGGGGCGCTGGGCGAAGGAGACGGTGGCGTCGACGCCGCGCAGGAACGTGTCGGACAGCTCGGGGCCGTGCGGCCCGGTCACGAACGCGCCCTCCAGCAGATAGTGGAGGGCGTCGAAGCTGGACGCCTGGCCGAAGTTGATGCCCATGGTCTGGAAGCGGCGCACGCTGAGCCGTTCCCCCGACGGCATCCGCACGTCGTGCGCCGCCAGGTGCGCCGCCACCTCGTCGGCGAGGCGCTGGTCGCCGGGGTAGCGGTCGAAGTAGCGGGCGTTCTGGGCAAGGGTGCGGGCGTAGGCGGCGCGGTAGACGTCGTCGGCGTGCCCGGTGAGGGTGGGCAGCCCGCCGGTGACGAGGACCTGGTCCAGGCCCTCGGGCGCCAGGCTGAGATACGTCAGCGCGCAGAAGCCGCCGAAGCTCTGGCCCAGCACGCTCCAGGGCCGGTCGCGCTCGCGCTCCCCGTGCCGCTGCTCGTTGAGGTGGCGGCGCAGCAGTTCGGCGTCGCGGACGATCGAGTCGGCGCGGAAGTGGCCCAGATAGGCGGCCGTCGCGGCGGCGTCCCCGTGCACGGCGAGGGTGCGCCGGTCGGCGGGGGTGCTGCGGCCCGTGCCGCGCTGGTCCATCAGCACCACCCGGTAGTCCTTCAGCGCCCGCCGCAGCCACGCGCCCGCCGCGTGGGGCCGCTCGGCCCGGCCGCCGGGACCGCCCTGGAGCCACAGCAGCAGGGGCAGCGCGTCCCGCTCTCGGCCCGCCGCCGTCACTTCGCGGGCGAACAGGGTGATCGACGGCCCTTCGGGGCGCGCGTGGTCCAGCGGCACGTCGAGGGTGTGGTCGGTGCAGACGAGGCCGTCGTGGCGGTAGGGGGCTGTGGTCATGGTGGCTGCTCCAGCGGTCGGCGGGACGGACAGATGGTACGTACGCGGCGCGCGCGTACGGGCTGGCGGGGTGCGGGCGTACGGGTGAGGTGTGCGCGTACGGGTGGGGAGGGACCGGCGACCGGCCCCTCCCCACCCCGTGTCCGCGCGGTGTCAGTAGCCCGCGACGCCCAGTTCGCGGCAGATCTCCACCAGCTCCGGGTGCACATAGCGCCCGTCCACCTCGATCGCCTCACCGTCGAGGTAGAGGGAGGGGCCGAGCACGCTGCCGTCGGTGTGTGCCGCCGCGACCCACGGTTCGCCGCCGATCCACGCGCCCTTCGTGCCGATGCCCAGCTCGACGCAGCCGAAGACACGCTCGTCCTCGACGATGCGCCCTGTGGGCGCGAGCACGCCCGGGTTGAAGCCCAGCGACCAGTGCGCCACCCGGAACATGTTGGGGTCGTCCCAGGACTCCATCCAGCGGCGGAAGGTGTCCGCGTCCTGGCCGCCCTCGATGGCCGTCACCACGCCCTTCTCGACGGTGCAGCGCACGGGCGAGCGCAGCAGACCCAGCTCGTCCGGCGGCCACAGGGCACCGTCGAAGACCAGGACGCCGTCCTGGGTCTCCTCCAGCGGGTTCCAGGAGATCTGCCCGGAGAGCATCACCGTCTCGCCTGGCTTCTCGGCGGGCTTGCCGCGCAGGTTGACCGGCCGGTCGCCGTTGCGGCCCGTGATGTCGGTGCCGTTGGCCGAGGTGATGCGCACCTCGTCGGCGGCCTCCAGCAGCCGCACCAGTGCCTTGCCCAGCCGTATGACGCCCTGGAAGTCGGGGCGTCCGACCGTCGCGACGAGCATGTGCACGTCCATCGCGGTGAGGTTGGTGTAGCGGCAGCCGTTCGCCATCGCGGTGCGGAAGGCGTCCGAGTGCATCAGGTACGAGACGGCGAACTCGATCCACACGTCGGCGTCCGCGATGGCACCGGCGACGGGACGCGGCGGCTCCATGGACGAGCCCGGCAGGGTCTCGTACCAGACGACGACGGGGTGCGCGCCCGCTGCCGCGACGGCCTGCGCCGTGGCGTCGACGACGCGGCGGTCGCTGCTGGTGTCCCCGGTGAGGACGACGTGCTCGCCCGGCTTCACGAGCATGACCTGCTCGACCAGCTTGCGGGCCGCGAGGGCGAGTTCGAACCCGAGGTACTCACTGCGGGGTTCGAGTCGGCTGTGCATCTCCATGGTGCTCTTCTCCTGGTAGGGAACGGGGTCGGGGGAGTACGGGAGTGGTGGTTACTTGGCGCGGAGGATCTGCGCGGAGTCGCCGAGCGAGCTGCCCGCGATGAGCCCGGCGCCCACGAGGTTCAGCTCGGTGTCGGCGGAGGGGCCGCGCAGCCTGCGGTAGACGACGCGCACGGCGAGCGCGGCCAGCACGAGCCAGCAGGCGTGCGGGGTGAGGATGAGCAGACCGGTCGCGAGCATCACGCCCATCTGGCGCCGGGGGCCGCCCAGAAGCTGGATCAGCGCGCCGGGCACGGCCCACAGCAGCATGGTGCGCAGCACGCCGGGTTCGCCGAGCCCGTGCCGCACGGTGTCCGCGTAGACGGTGGCGACGGGCGGGATCAGGCCCTGCCGGAAGTAGGACTGCCACAGCAGCGCGACGACGGCGAGCGCGGCGGCGAAGCCGATCAGCGCGGCCCGGAACTGCTCGCGGCGGCCCTCGCGCTCGTACGGGTCCCACGGGCGGTGGTCGCGCCGCAGCAGCCACCCCGCCTTGAGGTCGTAGCCCATGTCGGCGAACGCGGGCCCAGTGGCGGAGACATAGCCCACCAGCAGGGCGAGCGGCACCGAGGGGATGCCGATGAGGAGCCCTGCGACGAGGAAGATCAGCGTGACCGCGAACGAGGGGAACCAGCCGGACTGCATGGCCGCGAGCCCCACGATCAGCTCGTGCACCAGGGCCGCGAAGGCGGCGAACAGCACCCAGCCGAGCAGCCCCGGCAGGCTCATCTCACCGAGCAGCCCGCCCGCCACCGCGAGCACGACGGCGCCCGCGGTGAACAGCGCGTACCCCTTCAGCAGCGAGGCACGCAGCGCCCGCTCGTCCACGGTGTACGCCGCCTCCGGCGCTGTCTCCGGTGCTGGCTCCGGTGCCGTCGCCTCATGCGCCGCCGCATCGGACGGCCGCGTACCGGCGCCGCCCTTCCCGCGACGGCGTACGAGCAGCACCACCGCCTGCCCGAGGGCGACGACACCGGCGCCGACCATGACGCCGTGCGGCACGTACCCGGTGCCGAGGTCGGTGCCGAGCAGACCGGGCCCGAACTCGCGCAGCCCGAGGCCGATGCCGAACATCAGCAGCGCCCAGATGTTGCCGAGGAAGGCCACACCGGCGGCCGAGAGCGGCAGGCTGACGAGGGTTCCCGCGAGCCCGACGAGGGTGCCGCCCGCGAGGACGACGGCTCGCTTGCCGCCCTGGTCACCGGCCTTGATCGTCTCGGCGGCCGCGGTGCCGGGCGGCCACGCCGCGTCGGCGGGCAGCAGCCGTGAGCCGAAGGAGCGGTACAGCACCCAGGCGTCGACGAGCAGCCCGATGAAGGCCCCGGCGAGCATCGGCCACACCAGATCGCGGCGGCCGAAGACGTAGGGCACGGCCACCGACGTCAGCAGCGCGTTGGCCGCGGCGAAGGTGGCGGCCGAGATGGCGCTCTGCGCGAGGTTCTGACGGTGCACGGAGCGCATGCGGCGCAGCCCCGCGAGCGGGATGCGCCCGATCAGCATGGCGATGAGGGCGCCCACGACCGAGGTGTTCGCCGAGATGCCGAGCTTGGCGACCAGATCGACGCCGATGACGGCGCCCACCACGGAGAGGACGGCGAGGAGGACGAAGAGGAACGGTTCGCGCACCCGGGGGTGGGACGCGGCGGCCTCAGAACCGGAGCCGGAGCCGGAACCGTCGCGTGGCGCGTGCGGTCCGGACGGGCCTTCTGGTGGTGCGGGGAGAGACACGGGACACCTCTTCACGAGGGCGGGCACGAGGGCACGAGGGCATGACAGGGGAAGGCGACGGCCGTGCGGGTGCGCGCGCCGCGGGGTGGAGGCGCGCGAGGGGTGCCGTCGGCACGGGGAGAACCGGTGGGACCGGTGGAGTGGCGGGTGGCGCGGGGGTGGGCGCCGGGGGCGGGAAGGTCAGGCCCCGAAGGCCGCCGTCGCCTCCGAGGCACCGTCGAGCACGAGCCCTGTGAGGTCCCCGGCCGACCGGGAGACCCGGTGCGCGGGGCCGATGACGGTGAGCGAGGCGGCGATGCTCCCGGCCTGGAAGACGGGCGCGGAGACGGCGGTGACCGCCTCGTCGTACTCGCCGTGGCTGACGCTGTAGCCGTCGGCGCGCACCCGCTCGTAGCGCTCCAGCAGCGTGTCGAGGCCGGTCACGGTGTGGTCGTTGAAGCGCTGGAGCGGCGCGGCGCCGAAGATCTGCCGGATCTCGGGCTCCGGGTAGTAGGCGAAGATCGCGTGCCCCGAGGCCCCGGCGTGCCCGGGCATCAGGGCGCCGACGATGGCCGTGTAGCGGACGGGTCCGGTGCCGTCGACGGCGGCGGCGCAGCGGTAGCCGCCGCCGTTGGGCACGTTGAGGACGACGCTCTCGCCCGTCTCCCGCAGCAGCCGGGCGAGCACGGGCCTGACCAGGGAGGGCAGCACGCCGCTGTGCTCGCCGACCCGCGCCAGCCGGGAGACCGCGGGCCCGAGCCGGTAGCGGCGCGTGGTGCTGTCGCACAGCAGGAACCCGCGCGCGGCGAGCGTCGTGAGCAGCCGCTGTGCGACGGCCTTGTCCCAGCCGTGGTGCCTGGCCAGTTCGCTGACGCCCCACTCGGGGCGCTGCTCGGTGAAGGTGAGCAGGACGACCAGGGCCCGGTCGGCGGTCTGGAGGACGCCCTGCTGCGGCGCCTGCGCCCGCGCCGTCTCCGCCCGCGTCTGCGTCTCCGCGTCGGCTCGCGTCTCCGCGTGCGTCTGCGACCGCGCCCGTGCCCGCGTCTCCGCGTGCGCCATGCGCCCACCTCCTGCTGTGCCGGTGCCGGGCCGTACGCCCGGCTTGCTGCCGCTCGATGACCGGCGGGGGTGTGCCGCCCCGCCCGGTGCGCTCAGCGCAACGGTGTTGCGTTGTGAGGCGAGAACTATGTGCACGAGGGCGGGACGTGTCAAGGGTTCGGCGGGCCGGGATTCGGCGGGCCGGGGTTCGGCGGACCAGGGGCCCAGGGGTGGATCAGGGCACGATCGAGTCCACGTAGCCGCCGTCGACGCGTACCGCCGCACCCGTGGTGGCCGAAGCGAACGGCGAGCTGAGGTAGACGACCATGTGCGCGATCTCCTCCGGCTCGATGAGCCGCTGGAGGAGGGACTGCGGCCGGTGGACGCGCATGAACTCGCGCTGCGCCTCTTCCCAGGGCAGGTCGCGGTCGACCAGCTCGTAGACGAAGTCCTCGACGCCCCCGGTGTGCGTGGGCCCCGCGATCACCGAGTTGACGGTGACCCCGCTGCCCGCCGCCTCCTTCGCGAAGCCGCGCGAGACGGCCAGCAGCGCCGTCTTGGACATCCCGTAATGGATCATCTCGGCGGGGACGACGAGGGCCGAGTCGCTGGCGATGTACTGGACACGCCCCCACGACCTGTCCGCCATGCCGGGCAGATAGGCGCGCGTGAGCCGGACGGCGGCCAGGACGTTCACCTCGAAGTAGCGCCGCCACTCGTCGTCGGTGATCTCCAGTGCGGGACGGGCGCCGAAGATGCCGAGGTTGTTGACGAGGATGTCCGCCTCCGGCAGCTGCCGCAGCACGTCGTCCGTGCCCTCGTCGGTGGACACGTCCCCGGGCGCGGCGACGAACCTGCCGCCCGGGACCTCGGCGCCGAGCCGTTCCACGGCCGCGTTGACGGACCGCTCCGTACGCCCGTTGACGCCCACCCGCGCCCCGGCCCGCGCCAGTCCGGCGGCGATGGCCGCGCCGATTCCCTGGGTCGATCCGGTGACCAGCGCGGTCCTGTCGGTGAGATCGATGTGCACGTCGTGGAACCTTTCCGCACGAGATGCCCCCGGCAGCCGGGGGCGGGGCTCCCCACAGTCTGCCCACCTGCGCCGCACCACCGCCCGGCCGGGGGAACCGTCGGCCGGCGAATGTTTGCTGCCAACGGGTGAATGGATGGAACTCTTCGCGCGCGGAGGTGTTGATCAAGTCGATTCGACGTTGGACCGGCCGTTTTCAGAGGGGTTCGAAATGATCAAGCATGCTCTCGCCACCGTTGTCGGTGCCGCCGCGGTCGTCGGTGCGGCCTCGCCCGCGATGGCCATCGGCAACGACGAAGGCACCCGTTCGGTCAACGGCAACGGTTCGACCGAGCGGATGGGCGACCACGGCACGCACGGGAACCACAGCCCGCAGAACCAGCTCATCCAGGGCTCGCTGAACAAGCTGTGCCTGGGCATCCCCGTCGAGGCGAACCTCGGCTCCCTCGTCGGAATCCTGGTGCCGATCACGGCTCAGGACATCAATGTCCTCGCCTCCCCGCAGGACCAGCAGTGTGCGAGGAACTCCGCGCAGCAGAAGGGCGACGAGCCGCTCTCGCACATTCTCAATGACATCTCGGCGCTCTCGGGCAACGGCGTCAGCAACCGCTGACGTCCAGGGGATGATTCCTGCCATCGGGTGAATAAGTGGAACTCTTCGTGCGTAGAGGTGTTGATCAAGTCGATTCGACGTTGGATCAGCCGTTTTCAGAAGGGTTCAAAATGATCAAGCACGCTCTCGCCACCGTTGTCGGTGCCGCCGCGATCGTCGGTGCGGCCTCGCCCGCGATGGCCATCGGCAACGACGAAAGCACCCGTTCGGTCAACGGCAACGGTTCGACCGAGCGGATGGCCGAGCACAACACGCACGGCAACCACAGCCCGCAGAACCAGCTCATCCAGGGCTCGCTGAACAAGCTCTGCCTGGGCATCCCGATCGAGGCCAACCTGGGCTCCCTCGTCGGCCTGATCCCGATCACGGTCCAGGACATCGACGTCCTGTCCTCGCAGCAGGACCAGCAGTGTGCGAGGAACTCCGCGCAGCAGAAGGGCGACGAGCCGCTCTCGCACATTCTCGACGACATCTCGGCGCTCTCGGGCAACGGCACCAGCAACCGCTGACGCACCGCTTCCCGCCACCCGCCGAGGGGCGGCACTCCACCCTTGGAGTGCCGCCCCTCGGCATGAGCGCGCACGGCACACGAGCGGAACCGGAGCCTCCCGGCCCCCGGCCCTTCCGCCCTCGCTTCCGGTGGCAGTCACGCCCCGCTTCCCCGAGGCTGAGACAGGTCCACGGAGCCATGGGCTCCCACGCCCGGTCCGGATCCGGGCCACGTTCTTGAGGAGGGCGGCCAGCGATGTTCCCCCGGCGCCCTCCCGCGGGATCCCCCGAGGCGTTCGGTGTCGCCCGGAAGCACGAGCGGGCACGCGCCGTGCGCGGGCCGCTGTCCTGGGCCGACGCCCTTCCGGCGGCGCTGATCGTCATCAGCCTGTGCGTCCAGTTGGCCACCCCGCCGGAGATCACCGGCGCTCCGCTGCTGGCGGCGGCACCCTTCGTCGCCGCTTACCGGATGACGCTGCGCGCCACCGTGCTGATCGGGGCGCTGGTGCTGGTGATCGGCGCGGTCGAGGTGCTGGCGGCTGCCGGTCCTGCCGTCCCGCACGGCTTCGTGGACCTCGGCGAACTCGCCGTACTCGTCGTCGTCAGCCTGGGTCTGTGCCGGGTCCGCAGACGGCGGGACGCGGAGCTGGCGACGGCGCAGGTCGTCGCCGAGACCGTGCGGCAGGCGGTGCTGCCGCCGCTCCCCGCGCGCTGCGGGCCGCTGGAGGTGGCCGGACGCTACGAGCCCGCGTACGCGGCGGCCCGCATCGGCGGCGACCTGTACGCCGTCGCCAGGACCCGCTTCGGCGTCCGCGTCCTGGTCGCGGACGTGCGCGGCAAGGGGCTCGGCGCCATGTCCGCCGTCGCCGCGACGCTGGGCGCCTTCCGCGAGGCGGCGCCCCGCGCGCCCGACCTGCCCGCGCTCGTCGGCTGGCTGGACGAGTCCGACCAGCGCTGGAAGCGGCAGCTCGGGGACGCCGGGGCGCTGGAGGCCGACGAGCGCTTCATCACGGCGCTGTGCGCCGAGGTGTCCCTCGACGGACGGCGCCTGCGCACCCTCCAGTGCGGCCACCCCGCGCCGCTGCTGCTGCGAGACGGGGAGGCGCCGCGCACCCTGTACCCGGCGGCTGAGGGGCTGCCGCTGGGGCTGCGCGACCTGGCCCCGGTCGGCCCGTCAGGGAACAGCGGCACCCCGCCCGTCCGCGAGGACGCGCTCGCGCCCGGCGACACCCTGCTGCTGTTCACGGACGGGGTCGTGGAGGCCAGGGACCGCGCCCGCGTGTTCTTCGACCCGGTGGCCTTCTGCACGGGGCTCGGCGCGCCCTCGCCACGCGCGACGGTCGACGCGCTGGCCGACGCCGTGCTGCGGCACAGCGAGGGCGTCCTGGAGGACGACATGGCCGTCCTCGCGCTCGCGCTCCCGCGCGAGTGACCTGTCCGCGTATACGGGGACGGCACGGCCCCTCCCCGTACGGGTGATCCGCGCCGCGCCGGCGCGAAGGGGCCGGAGGAGGGCTGTACCGCGTCCGTACGGGGCCGCGACACTCCGTCGAACGGCCCAACCCCCCGCGCGCCAGGCGGCAGTTGAGCCGTGCGGAGCGCGTACGGGCGGACCATCGTCCGATGAGCCACGTCGCCCACTGGGGCCGCCCCGGCGCCCCCGTCTTCGCCACCGTCGCCACGCTGTGCGCCCTGCTGCTGACCGGCACGGGCACCGGAACGGGCGCACAGCCGTCCGCGCTCGCCGACGGCCGCCCGGCCCCCGCGGACCACAGGGACCGCGTGTCGGCCCGCGTGGACGCGCTCTACGAGGAGGCGCAGCGGGCCACGGCGCGGTACGAGCGCGTACGCGCCAGGACCGACGCGCAGCGCGCCACCGCGGCACGGCTGCGGGCCTCCGTCGTGCGCGCGCAGGTGAGGATGCGCTTCCTGCGCCACCAGACGGGGATCATCGCGCGCGGCCAGTACCGCGACGGCGGGTGGACGCCGGGCGTACGGCTGCTGACCACCACGTCGCCCGAGGCGCTGCTGGAGCGGCTCAGCAGCCAGCGGCGCGGCGACAGGGCGCTGAGCATGCTGCTGCGCAGCACCCGCCTCACACAGCGGCGGCTCACGCGGGACAGGGCCCGCGCCCAGGCGACGCTGCGCGCGCTGGAGACGAGCGTGCGGCACCAGCGCGCCGTGAAGGCGGCCGTCGAGCGGCGGCTGGCGCGCGCCGAGCGCGAGCTGCGCCGCACGGTACGCGAGCGCGGCTCCGGCGCCGGGCTGCTGATGAGCACGTCGGGCGGCTGCCCGTACGGGGAGCTTTCAGGCGGGGCGGACGAGCCGGACAGGGCGGGGGACCGGGGGGAGCGCTGGGTCGCGCCTGTGGACGCGTACGAACTCTCGGCGGGTTTCGCCTCCTCCGGGTCCCGCTGGTCCCAGTTGCACACGGGCCAGGACTTCGCCGTCCCGACGGGCACCCCGGTCCGCGCTGTGGGACCCGGCACGGTCGTGTCCACCGGGTGCGGGGACGCCTTCGGGAACCAGATCGTGCTGCGGCACGAGGACGGCTACTACACGCAGTACGCGCACCTGTCCCTGCTCCAGGTCAGGGACGGCGACCGGGTGCGCGCGGGACAGCGGATCGGCCTGTCGGGCAACACGGGCAACTCCACGGGGCCGCACCTCCACTTCGAGGTGCGGGTCACCCCGCGCATGGGCTCGGGCATCGATCCGCTCCCTTGGCTGCGCGGACACGGCGCGACGGTGTGAGCGCTGCGGCGCGTACGCGAGGCGGGCGGGCGGGGCGGCAGGCGTGTCGTGGCACGTTTCCGCACCGCACTGGGCCGCGGCGGGCCGAGATGCCGTGCGGGCCGACCTTTGCGATGGTGGAGGAGGATCCGCCGTCCGGCTCCGGAGGCGGCAGGCAGCCGGTCGCGAGGGCTGCCTCCGCGCCCCGCCCGTCGGCACGCGTGTCCCGTCCCTGGGGCCTCCAGGGACCAGTGCTTCGGTCAGCAGGCACAGCCGCGGGAGCGGACCACCCGCTCCGTCGCCCGGCCCCGTGTCTGCTCCCGCCCTGCTCGGCCACCGACCGCGTGACCAGGGAGTGAGCGAAGCCCATGAGCACCACCCAGCTCCGTACGCGACGCAACCGCCACCCGCACCACGACGCCCCGGACACGGCGGAGGACTTCGCACGCGCCGTACGTCTCCCGGACGGGCCGGAGAAGCACCGGCTCCAGCAGGACATCGCGGCGGCCTGGCTGCCGATGGCGCACCGGCTGGCGCACAAGTACCGCAACCGCGGCGAGGCGGTGGAGGACCTCGAACAGGTGGCGGCGCTCGGCCTGGTGAAGGCCGTCGAGCGCTACGACCCCTCCCGCGGCTGCGCCTTCGAGAGCTTCGCCATCCCGACCATCGTCGGCGAGCTGAAGCGCCACTTCCGCGACAACCTGTGGGACCTCCATGTGCCCCGGCGCGTGCAGGAGCTGCGCAACCGTGTGCGCGGCAGCGCCAAGGAGCTGAGCCTCACCCTCGGCGACCGCTCGCCCACCGTCGCCGAACTCGCCGAGCACACCGGGCTGTGCCCCGAGGACGTCCAGCTCGGCCTGGAGGCGCTGGAGAGCTACAGCTCGCTCTCCCTGGAGGCGGAACTGCCCGGCGGCGAGGACAACTACAGCCTGCTGGACACGCTCAGCAGTGAGGAACCGGGCTACGACCACGTCGTGGACCGCGAGGCCGTCAGGACCCGGCTGCGCCACCTCCCCGAGAGGGAGCGGCAGATCCTCTACCTGCGCTTCTACTGCGAGATGACGCAGTCCCGCATCGCCCAGCGGTTCGGCATCTCGCAGATGCACGTCTCCCGCCTCATCAGCGCCGCCTGCCGCCGCATCCAGGAGGAGGTCGACGCGGGCGAGGGCGGGGCGCCCACGGTCTCCGTCGCGTCCCCGGCGCGGCGGAGCGAGCACGCGACGGTCTGAGGCGCGCCGGACCCTCGTCCGTCGTCCGCTTCGTGCGCCCTGCGCCCGGTGACGCTCAGGCCGCGAGGACGGAGAAGAGCGCGCCGTCGGGGTCGCGCAGGGTCGCCGCGACGCCCAGGGACATCGGCGCGGGCTCCGCGAGCACGGTCCCGCCCGCCGCGAGGGCTGCCTTCGCCGCGCGCTCCGCGTCGGGGACGCGGAAGTAGACCTGCCAGCGCGGCCTGACGCCGGGATCGGGCGCCGCCTCGACGCCGCCCCCGCGCAGCCCCGCGACGGTGTGGCCCCCGGCGCGCACGAACACCTCGTTGGACTCGTACTGGTACGCCACCTCGCAGCGTCCCGTGGCGTCGGCCCACTCGAAGACCTCGCCGTAGAAGACGGCCGCCGCGAACGCGTCCCGCGTGCGCAGCTCCAGCCAGGCGGGGGCCCGGCCGCTGCCGACCTCCCAGTGGGGGAGGGTGTCGCCCTCCCAGAGCCCGAACGCGGCGCCCGAAGGGTCGGCGGCGAGCGCCGCGCGGCCCTCGCCGAGACGCAGGGGGCCGACGCCCATGGTGGCCCCGCGCTCCCGGATGCGGGAGGCGGCGAGGTCGGCGTCGTCGACGCGGAAGTAGGCGCTCCAGGAGACCGGCATCTGCCACGAAGTGGCCAGCTCGCTCAGCCCGGCGACGGCGAGCCCGTCGTCCAGGGCCACGCGGAAACCGGGCCCGAAGGAACCGGGCCGGAAATCCCAGTCCAGGACGGAGCCGTAGAAGCGCTCCGCCGCCTCCATGTCCCGGGTCATCAGGCTGACCCAGCACGGCGTACCGCATGCCGTAGCCATGAGCGATTACCTCCACCGTGGGGGAGCGACCATGCGCTGCCGGGGGAACCCCGGTCCGCGTGGTCACGCGGGTGGCCGCAGCTCCGCGGCTTCCCTTCCATCGTCGGCCCTGCCCGCCGCACCCGGCAAACGGACGACGGCGTACGAGCGCGGGCCGCCGCGCGGCGGACGGCGGAGTGCGCCCGGCAGCCGGACGGACGAAGGGCGGACCGGTGGCCAGGGTGGCCGGGCGGGCGCGGCGGCGGGTTCAGGACAGGGAGCGCGAGGACGGGAGGCGCATGTCCACCTGGCCGCGCGGCCCGTTCGCGGCGTCGCCGCCGAGCCCGTGGGTGAGGTTCCACCAGGTCGCGTCGCCGCCTTCGAGGTGTTTGAGCAGGATGCCCTCGCGCAGCCCCCAGGGGCAGATGGTGACCGTACGGACGCCCAGCAGCTTCATCGCGGTGTGCGCGATGACGGCGCCCGCCAGGGACTGCGCCCCGCGCGCCGCCGAGATGCCCGGCAGTTCGGCCCGCTCGTCGGCGGGGGTGTCGGCGAGCCGCCGCACGGTGGCGCGCAGATCGCGCCGGTGGAGCAGGCGCTGCGCGAAGGGGCCCTCGCGGCCCGGCGGGGCGCCGCACAGCCGGGCGAGCTGCTGGAAGGTGCGCGAGGTGGCGACGCAGGTGAGCGGGCGTTCCCACTGCATGCGCGCGGCGAAGTCGCGCAGCCGGTGGCGCACCTCGCGGCGCACGGCCCGCAGGGCCTCCGGCCCCGGAGGGTCGGACTCGCCGAGGAACTGCCGGGTGAGGTGCCCGGCGCCCAGCGGCAGCGAGACGGCCAGATCGGGCACACCGCTGCGCCCGAAGCCCACCTTCAGCGCGCCGCCGCCGATGTCCAGCAGCAGCATCGGGCCCGCGCGCCAGCCCATCCAGCGGCGTGCCGCGAGGAAGGTGAACTCCGCCTCGGCCTGGCCCGACATCACACACAGGGGGACCCCCGTGCGCTCGCGCACGGTGCGCACCACGTCCTGCTTGTTCGCGGCGTCCCGCACGATGGAGGTGGCGAACACGAGTGGCTCGGCGCCCCAGCGCCGCGCCTCCCCGTGGGCCTCGCCCACGGCACGGGCCAGCTCGCCCACGGCCTCCTCGGAGAGGGAGCCGTCGGGTCCGAGGTGGTCGGCCAGGCGCAACCGGTGCTTGGCCGTGTGCAGGGGGAGCGGAACAGCTCCGTCCCCTTCAGCCACCAGCAGCCTGACCGTGCGCGAACCCACATCGACAACGCCTAATCGCATGGTCAGCTCGGTACCCCTCACTTCTGGCGCGTACACCCTGGTGACCACCTGGAGTTAACCGTTCATTCACCTTTCACGGGGCGGGAGAGCGCGGTGTCGCGGGGCTGGGAGCCGCGGCTCCGGGCGGCGCGGGCCGACTGCTCAGGCACCCCGGTCCTGCCGTGCCGGGCAGTACGGGCAGTACGGGCGGGACGCGCGCGGTGTGCGGAACGGGGCGGGCGGTCGTCGTCAGTGGCGTCCGGAGAGTCGGGGTCGTCGGCGGAGTACGCCTGGGCGCGGACGAAGGCGTGGACGAACGCGAGGGGGTCGGCGGGCATGCTGCCTCCAGCGGTGGGGGCCGGGCGGGGGACGGACGTGTCAGGGCGTCCGCTGCGCCGCCGCGCCTGCCTCGGCAGGCGCTCAGCGTGGCGCGGCGCCCCCGCCTATGCGCTCGCCCGCGCGGGCCCCGGCGTCCCGGACCGGTGTGCGGCGGACGGTCCCCATGCCCTCAGCCCCTTCGCGCTCGTACGGCACCGTGGCCCTCAGCATCGCCACGGGGCGTGAGGCACCGGTGAGCGCGGGATGAGGGAATCTTCATGCGCCGCCACCTCGCCGCGCTGCTCCCCGTCGCGCCGCCCCCGTACCGTTGCCGCTCAGGGCAGCGGTGTGCCCCCGGTGGCGTTGAGGATCTCGCCGGTCACGTAGTTCGCGTCGCGCGAGGCCAGGAACACGTACGAGGGCGCCAGCTCGGCGGGCTGTGCCGGGCGCCCCAGCGGGCTCTGCTCGCCGAAGTGCGAGGTGTCGGGCAGCGTCGCCGGGATGAGCGGGGTCCACACGGGGCCAGGCGCCACGGCGTTGACGCGGATGCCGCGCTCGGCGAGGTTGGCAGCGAGGCCGTGGGTGAAGGTGACGATGGCGCCCTTGGTCGTCGCGTAGTCCAGGAGGTGCGGCCCTGGACGGTACGCCTGCACCGAGGTCGTGTTGATGATGCTGCCGCCCTCCGGTATGTGCGGCAGGGCCATCTTGCACAGCCAGAACATGCCGTAGAGGTTGGTGCGTACGACGCGGTCGAACTGCTCGGTCGTGATGCCGTCGATGCCGTCCTTCTGCGCCATCTGGTAGGCCGCGTTGTTCACCAGCACGTCGATGCGCCCGAACTCTTCGACGGCGCGGTCGACGAGCCGTCGGCACTCGGACTCCTCCCTGATGTCGCAGGGCACCGCCACCGCGCGGCGCCCTGCACCCTCCACCAGCCGGGCCGTCTCGCGGGCCTCCTCGCGCTCCTCGGGGAGGTGGCCGAAGAGGACGTCGGCTCCCTCGCGCGCGTAGGCGAGTGCCACGGCCCGGCCGATGCCGGAGTCGCCGCCGGTGATGACGGCGCACTTGTCCGTCAGCCGCCCGCTGCCCCGGTAGGAGTCCTCGCCGTGGTCGGGCCGCGGGTCCATGCGCTCCGTGTCGCCCGGGTGCGGCTGGTCCTGCTGCGCGAAGGCGGGCTTGGGGTGCTGCTCGGACGGGTGGTCGCTGTGTCCGCCGTGTCCGCCGTGTCCGCCGCGCTCGACGTTGCCGTCGGTTCGGGGGGTGTTCATGGGTGCCTCCGGTGTCGCGGGCCTGTCTCGTTGAAGCGCCGGGAAGCGCGGTCGTTGAGGGCGCTCAGCGCCGCCTGCCACCTGGTGCGCCCCGCGCCTTCTCCGCGCGCGACGAGGGCGCCCTTGACGGTGCCTCCGCCGCCGGGGGCGGCGTCGGGCAGCAGCCGTGCGACGACCGAGTTGACGCGGGTGACCAGCACGGGCGCGAGCCCGTACGCCTTGCCGCCCAGCTTCGCCGCCGGGGTGAGCACCAGCCGGGTGCGCCTGCGCTCGACGGCGGAGACGATGCGCTCGGCGGCGCGCTCCGCGTTCATCGAGAGCAGCGGCAGCCCAGCGAGCGTCGCGAACCAGGCGTACTCGCGGTCCGCGTCGCCCCCGAACTCCGCCTGGAGATGGGAACCGGTCCGCATCAGCCCGGGGTGGACGGCGGTGACACTGACGCCGTGCTCCGCCTGCTCGGTGCGCAGCCCCTCGGCGAGTGCGCCCACGGCCGACTTCGCGCACGAGTAGGGCAGCAGATGCGGCACGGGGAGCAGCCCGCCGACCGAGCCGACGAGCCCGAGCCGCCCGCCCACGCGGCTCTCGCGCAGATACGGCAGGGCCTCCAGCGAGGCGTGCAGGGCCCCGAAGAACATCGTGTCCATGGCGTCGCGGAAGCCGTCGGCGCCGGTGGCCTCGGCCGGGCCCACCTGGATGATGCCGGCGTTGGCCAGCACCACGTCGAGGCCGCCCTGCCGCTCGGCCGTCGCGGCCACCAGACCGCGGACCGCGGCGCGGTCCCGCACGTCGCACACGCTTCCCGTGACCGTGCCGCCGCCCGGCCGCTCGCGCAGCAGCGCCACGGCGCGCTCCAGCTCCTCCTCGTCGCGGGCCGCGATCGTGACGTCGCAGCCCCGCTCGGCGCACTGCCGCGCCAGCAGCAGCCCGAGGCCCCTGGAACCGCCCGTCACCAGGACGGACGATCCGCGTAGCGTCCCCATGAAGGTTCCCCTCTCAGGTGCGGAGGTGACTGTCTCCGGCGGTTCCCCCGATCCGCCCCGTCACACCCGGGCCCCGGGTGTTCATGGACTGGCGGAGGGGGAAGCCGGACGGGATGGTGAGGAGCATGAACGGCCAGGAACGCGACGTGCACGGCCAGGAAGGCGACGGGACGGCGCTGATCGTCATCGACATGATCAACGCCTACGAGCACCGCGACGCGGCGGAGCTGATCCCCTCGGTGCGGCGCGCGCTGCCGCCCATGCGGCGGCTGATCGACCGCGCGCGTGACGAGGGCACCCCGGTGATCTACGTCAACGACAACTTCGGCAGGTGGCGCTCGCACCACGACGAGATCCTGGACACCGTGCTCCAGAGCCCCCACGCCGAGCTGGTCGAGCCGATCAGGCCCGACGCCGAGTCGCTGTTCGTCGTCAAGGCACGGCACTCGATCTTCTACCAGACGCCGCTGGAGTATCTGCTGTTCCAGCGCGGCATCCGCAGGGTCGTGCTGTGCGGGCAGGTCACCGAGCAGTGCGTGCTGTACTCGGCGCTGGACGCCCACATCCGGCACCTGGAGGTGTGCGTGCCCTGGGACGCGGTGGCCCACATACACGAGGACCTGGCCGACGCGGCGCTGCGCATGATGTCCCGCAACATGTCGGCCGAGGTGTGCGGGGCCGACGAGGTGGTGCTGAAGTCCGGGGGCTGACGTGGCGGCACGCGCCGCCCCGCTGGCCCGGCCCCGGGAGGGCCGGGCCGGGACCCGCCTGCCCCGGGAGGGCCGGGCCGGGACCCGCCCGTGTCAGGGCCGCAGCACCACCTTCACCGCGCCGTCGGCCTTCTTCTGGAACATGTCGTACGCGTGCGGCGCCTGCTCCAGCGGCATGTGGTGCGTGGCGAATTCGTCGACGCCGAGCACGTCCTCGTCGGTGAGCAGCGGCAGGATGTCGGGCACCCAGCGCCGCACGTTGGCCTGGCCCATCCGCAACTGCACCTGCTTGTCGAAGAGGGTGAGCATGGGCAGTGGATCGGCCGCGCCCCCGTACACGCCGCTCAGTGAGATCGTGCCGCCCCTGCGGACGATGTCGATGGCGTGGTGCAGGGCCGAGAGCCGGTCGACGCCCACCGTCGCCACGGCGCGCTCGGCCAGCCTGCCGGGGAGCATGCCGCCGAGGGTCTGCATCAGCTTGCCGCCGGGGCTGCCGTGCGCCTCCAGGCCGACGGCGTCGATGACGGAGTCGGGCCCGCGTCCCTCGGTGAGGTTGCGGACGGCTCCCGCGAGGTCCTCGTGGTGCGTCAGGTCCAGCACCTCCACGCCCCACGCGCGGGCGCGCGCCAGCCGCTCGGGCACCAGGTCGACGCCGATGACGCGCTCGGCGCCCCGCCGCAGCGCGATGCGGCAGGCCATGTCGCCGATGGGCCCGAGACCGAGCACCACCAGTGTGCCGCCCTTGGGCACGGCCGCGTACTCGACGGCCTGCCACGCGGTGGGCAGCACGTCGGACAGGAACAGGTACCGGTCGTCCGACGGGCCCTCCGGGACCTTCACCGGGCCGTAGTGCGCCTGCGGCACCCGCAGGTACTCGGCCTGCGCGCCGGGCACCGAACCGTAGAGCTTGGTGTAGCCGAAGAGCTGCGCACCCGACCCCTGGTCGCGCACCTGTGTGGTCTCGCACTGGGTCTGGAGACCCCGGTCGCACATGAAGCACGAGCCGCACGCGATCTGGAACGGCACCACCACGCGGTCACCCGGCGACAGATGTGTCACCTCGGTGCCCACCTCCTCGACCACGCCCATCGGCTCGTGCCCGAGGATGTCGCCCTCCGTCATCAACGGGGTGAGCACCTCGTACAGGTGCAGGTCGGAGCCGCACAGGCCGCTCGACGTGATCCGGATGACCGCGTCGGTGGGCTCCCGCACCGCCGGGTCCGGGACCTCGTCCACCCTCACGTCGCGCTTTCCGTGCCAGACGAGTGCCTTCATCAGAGCCACCACCTCCGCTCGGGGCCCTCCGCGTACCCGTGCCGTGACCCGTCATACGTGACCCGCCGTCCGCGCGGTCCGCCACCTCGGCTGCGCCTTACGGGTCCGTCTCGCCGGGGCGACGTGTCAGGTGCCCCGTGCGGGGAACTGGTGGTCCGCACACACGGCACCGGGCGCGTACGGCACCCGGGCGCGGCGGCGGTCAGGGCCGACCTGTGGGAGGACGTGGGATGGGCGTGCGCACCTGGATCCAGGACTGGCCCGTGTACCGGCAACTGGCCGGTGCTGATCCGCTGGGCAGAGGCGCGGCCGTGACCTCGGCCCGCACCAGGGACCTGCGGGCGCGCACGGAGACGGCGGACCGGGTCGTGAAGTCGGTCTGCCCCTACTGCGCCGTGGGCTGCGGGCAGAACGTCTATGTGAAGGACGACGAGGTCGTCCAGATCGAGGGTGACCCGGACTCGCCCGTCAGCCGCGGGCGCCTGTGCCCCAAGGGTTCGGCGACACTCCAGCTCACCACGGGCGACGCGCGCCGCCACGAGGTGCTCTACCGGCGCCCCTACGGCACGGACTGGGAGCGGCTCGACCTGGACACGGCGATGGACATGGTCGCCGAACGGGTCGTGCGCACCCGGCGCGAGACGTGGGAGGAGGAGCGGGACGGGACGCGGGTCAACCGCACGCTGGGGCTGGCCACCCTGGGCGGCGCGGCCCTCGACAACGAGGAGAACTACCTGATCAAGAAGCTGTTCACGGCCCTGGGCGTGGTCCAGATCGAGAACCAGGCCAGGGTCTGCCACAGCTCGACGGTCGCCGGGCTCGGCACCTCCTTCGGACGCGGCGGTGCCACCACCTTCCTCCAGGACCTCCAGCACTCCGACTGCATCGTCATCGAGGGGTCCAACTTCGCCGAGGCGCACCCCGTCGGCTTCCAGTGGGTGATGGAGGCCAAGGCGCGCGGCGCGAAGATCATCCACGTCGACCCGAGGTTCACACGCACCAGCGCACTGGCGGATCTGCATGTGCCGCTGCGCGCAGGGACCGACATCGCCTTCCTCGGCGGCATCATCAACCACGTGCTCAGCACCGGCTCGGAGTTCCGCGAGTACGTGCTGGAGTACACCAACGCCTCGACCCTCGTCGGCGAGGACTTCCAGGACACCGAGGACCTCGACGGCATCTTCTCCGGGCTCGACGAGGAGACCGGGCACTACGACGTCGACACCTGGCAGTACGAGGGCGGCCTGGTGCAGGCGGCGGCGGGGGAGCGCGACGCGCTGTACGAGGAGCGCGCGGACGCGCCCGCCGATGGTGCCGGTGCCGGAGCCGGTGCCGGAGCCGGGGCCGGTGCCCGTGCCGGGGAGGGTGAGGGTGCCGACCGCCCGCCCGGCGACACGGACCCGCCACCCGCCGACAGCGCCAGGACCGGCGCCTCGGGCCACGCCGAGTCGCACGGCTCGGGCGGCCCCGCCGTCACGGGCCCGCGCCGCCACGACCGCACACTCCAGCACCCGCGCTGCGTCTTCCAGCTCCTCAAGCGCCACTACGCGCGCTACACGCCCGAGCTGGTCGAGGAGGTCTGCGGTGTGCCGCGCGAGACCTTCCTCGAGGTCTGCGAGGCGCTGGTGGCGAACTCGGGCCGCGACCGTACGTCCGCCTTCGCCTATGCGGTGGGCTGGACGCAGCACACCGTCGGCGCCCAGTACATCCGCACCGCCTGCGTGCTCCAGCTCCTCCTCGGCAACATCGGCCGTCCGGGCGGCGGTATCCAGGCGCTGCGCGGGCACGCCAGCATCCAGGGCTCCAGCGACATCCCCACCCTGTTCAACCTGCTGCCCGGCTACATCCCGATGCCGCACGCGCACGCCCACGAGGACCTGGACACCTTCGTCCGCGCCATGCGCACCGACAAGGGCTTCTGGGGCGAGATGGGCGCGTATCTCGTCAGCCTGCTCAAGGCGTACTGGGGCGAGGCGGCCACGGCCGAGAACGACTACCTCTTCGGCAACCTGCCCCGGCTCACCGGCTCGCACAGCACCTACGAGACCGTCCTCGCGCAGCTCGACGGCGTGTGCAAGGGCTACTTCCTGCTGGGCGAGAACCCGGCCGTCGGCTCCGCCAACGCCAGGATGCAGCGCCTGGGCATGGCGAACCTCGACTGGCTCGTCGTACGGGACTTCTCGCTCATCGAGTCGGCGACGTGGTGGCAGGACGGCCCCGAGACCGAGACCGGCGAGCTGCGCACCGAGGACATCGGCACCGAGGTGTTCTTCTTCCCGGCCGCCTCGCACACCGAGAAGGCCGGATCCTTCACCAACACCAACCGCATGCTCCAGTGGCACCACCCGGCCAAGGAGCCCGAAGGCGAGGCGCGCAGCGATCTGTGGTTCATGTACCACCTGGGCAGGCGCGTACGGGAGAAGCTGCGCGGCTCGACGGCGCCCATGGACCGCCCGGTGCTGGACCTGACCTGGGACTACCCCGTCGAAGGGCCGCTGGAGGAGCCCGTGGCCGAGGCGGTGCTCGCCGAGATCAACGGACACGGGCCCGACGGCGCCCCGCTGACCCGCTATCAGCAGTTGCGGGACGACGGCTCGACGTCGTGCGGCTGCTGGATCTACTGCGGTGTCTACGCCGACGGCGTGAACCAGGCCGCACGCAAGAAGCCGCACACCCAGCAGGACTGGATCGCCGCCGAGTGGGCCTGGGCCTGGCCCGCCAACAGGCGCATCCTCTACAACCGCGCCTCGGCCGACCCGGAAGGGGCGCCCTGGAGCGCGCGCAAGGCCCTCGTGTGGTGGGACGGCGAGGACGGGCGCTGGACGGGCCACGACAACCCCGACTTCATCGCGGACAGGGCGCCCTCCTTCCGCCCGGCTGCCGACGCGACGGGGCCCGACGCGCTGAGCGGCGTCGACCCGTTCATCATGCAGGCGGACGGCAAGGGCTGGCTGTTCGCGCCCGCCGGGCTCGTCGACGGGCCGCTGCCCACCCACTACGAGCCGCAGGACTCCCCGGTGCGCAACCCGCTGCACCCCGGGCAGCAGCGCAGCCCCGTCCGGCAGACCTTCGCCCGCGAGCACAACCGCTACCACCCCAGCGGCGACGAAGCGGGCTCCCCGGTCTTCCCCTACGTGGTCACCACCTACCGGCTCACGGAGCACTTCACGGCGGGCGGCATGACGCGCTGGTCGCCGTATCTGGCCGAGCTGCAACCCGAGTTCTTCTGCGAGGTCTCCCCGCGGCTCGCCCGCGAACGCGGCCTCGACCACGCCGGATGGGCCACCCTCGTCACCGCGCGCGGGGCCGTCGAGGCGAGGGTGCTGGTGACCGAGCGGATGACCCCGCTGAGGTCGGGCGGGCGCGACATCCACCAGATCGGGCTGCCCTACCACTGGGGCACCAACGGGCTCGTGCGCGGCGACGCGGCCAACGAACTGACCTCCGTCGCGCTCGATCCCAACGTGCACATCCAGGAGGTCAAGGCGCTGACCGCCGACATCCGTCCGGGCCGCCGCCCGCGCGGGCCCGCGCTGCGGGAACTGCTCGACGCGTACCGGACGCGCGCGGGCATCACGGAGCACACCGGAACGGAGGTACGGGGATGACCGGCTCCCTCGTCGGCCGCAACCTGCTCGCGGGGGCCGAGCCCGACCCCTCAGGGGACGCGGGCCACACCGGGCACCCGGAGCGCGTCGGCTTCTTCACGGACACCTCGGTCTGCATCGGCTGCAAGGCGTGCGAGGTGGCCTGCAAGGAGTGGAACGCGCTGCCCGAGGACGGCCTCGCGCTCACGGGCATGAGCTACGACAACAGCGAGGGCCTGGGCGCCTCCACCTGGCGCCATGTCGCGTTCATCGAGCAGAGCAGGCCGCTCCCGCTCGGTGTCCCGGCGCCCGACGCCACCGTCGACCACGGCGACGTGGACGTGTTCGCGCTCGCGGCGGCCGGCCCCGCCACACCGGCCGGGGAGGCGCCACCCGCCGAGACCCCGCCCGCGCCCGAGGGACGCACCGAACTGCGCTGGCTGATGTCCTCCGACGTGTGCAAGCACTGCACCCACGCCGCCTGCCTCGACGTGTGCCCGACGGGCTCCCTCTTCCGCACCGAGTTCGGCACCGTCGTCGTGCAGGAGGACATCTGCAACGGCTGCGGCTACTGCGTACCAGCGTGCCCCTACGGTGTCATCGAGCAGCGGCCCGAGGACGGCCGCGCCTTCAAGTGCACCATGTGCTACGACCGGCTCGGCGCGGGCCAGGAACCGGCCTGCGCCAAGGCGTGCCCCACCGAGTCCATCCAGTTCGGGCCCCTGGACGAGCTGCGCGAACGCGCCGCCGCGCGAGTCGAAGAACTGCACCGGGCGGGCGTACCGGAGGCACGGCTCTACGGCCACGACCCGGAGGACGGCGTCGGCGGCGACGGCGCGTTCTTCCTCCTGCTCGACGAACCCGAAGTCTACGGACTGCCGCCCGACCCCGTCGTCACCACCCGCGACCTCCCCGCGATGTGGCGGCACGCGGGAGCCGCTGCGCTCACCCTTCTCGGGGGCCTCGCCGCCGTGTTCGCCGCGCACGGGCGGCACGGCGGCGGTACGGGACGGAGGGGCGGCCTGTGAGCGCGACGGAGCGGCGCGACGGAGGCGCCGGGGGTGGTGGAGGCAGGCGCGGAGGCCGGGGCAAGGGCCGGGGTGGCCGGGGCAGGGGCGAGCGGACGGTGGTGCCGGACGCCGAGTTCACCTCGTACTACGGCAGGCCCGTCCTCAACACCCCCGCGTGGAAGCCCCTGAACATCGGCGGCTACTTCTTCCTCGGCGGCCTCGCCGGTGCCGGCTCGGTCCTCGCGGCGGGCGCGGATCTGACGGGCAGGAGCGCCACGGCGCGGGCCCTGAAGGTCTCCTCGACGGTGGCCGTCGCGGGGTCCGCAGCCGCGCTCATCCACGACCTGGGCCGCCCCGCGCGCTTCGTCAACATGCTCCGCGTCCTCAAGCCCACCTCGCCCATGAGCGTCGGCTCCTGGCTGCTCGCCGCCTACGGCCCGGCCGCGGGCGCCGCCGCCGTCTCCGATCTCACCGGGCTGCTGCCGCGCGCCGGACGCACGGCGACCGTGGGTGCCGCGCTGCTCGGGCCCGCCGTCGCCGCGTACACCGCCGTGCTCGCCGCCGACACGGCGGTGCCCGCGTGGCACGGCGCCCACCGCGAACTGCCCTTCGTCTTCACCGCTTCGGCCACGTCAGCGGCGGCGGGCATGGCCCTGCTCGTCGCACCGCCACGGGAGCACGGCCCTGCGCGCAGTGCCGCGCTGCTCGGCGCCGCCGTGGAGGCGGCGGCGGTCAAGGCGATGGAGACCCGGCTCGGCGTGGTCGCCGAGACCTACCGCGAGGGCACGGCGGGGCGGCTGATGCGCGCGTCGAAGCTGCTGTCGGCCGGGGGCGCGCTCGGCGCGCTGCTGAGCCGGAGCGGGCGAAGTGGCCGGAGCGGCCGGAGCGCGGCGGTGGTCCCGGGAGCCTCGGGCGCCGCACTGCTCGGCGCCTCCCTCTGCACGCGCCTCGCGGTCTTCCACGCGGGCAGGCGGTCGGCACAGGATCCCAAGTACACGGTGGTGCCGCAGCGGGAGCGGCTGCGCGCCCGCGAGGCCGAGCGCGAGCGCGCACCGGATGACGGGAGCTGAGCCCCCGTCACATCCTCGTCCCGGCGCTCTAGTCGGCCTGCTCGGCGAACTTGCCGCCCTTGCCGCCCTTGGCGCCGACCCTGTCGGGGTCCCAGGTCTCGGGGTTCCAGACCCCGGAGCGGGTGAGCGCCCGCGAGCAGTGGAAGTAGACCTCGTCGGTGCGCAGGAGCAGCGCGAGGGCCGGAGGGCGCCCGTCGAGGGCGAGACGGTCGAAGAAGGGGGCGTCGCGGACCAGCCGGGCGCGCCCGTTGACCCGCAGCGTCATGCCCTGGCCCGGCACGAGGGCGATCAGCCCGAGGTGCGGGTTGGTGAGCAGGTTGCGCCAGCCGTCGACGCGGCGGTTGCCCGCCCTGTCGGGTATCGCGATCGTGCGGTCGTCGAGTATCTCCACGAACCCGGCCGGGTCCCCCTTCGGCGACACGTCGCACGTGCCGTCGTCGGCCGAGGTGCCCAGGAAGACGAACGGTGAGCTGCGCAGCCACCGCTGCTCGACGTCGCCCAGCCGCGAGGTCACCTTGTCGATGACGATCGGGTGCGGCTCGCCCACCAGGGCGCTCAGTTCGGCCTCGCTGGTGACGAGCGTGCCGCCCTGGTCGGGCCAGTCCGGCCAGTCGGGCCACGCGGCTCGGCCGGGCAGGTCCGCGACGCGCGGGGCCCCGTCCACCGTGTCCACTGCGTCCACCGTGTCCACTGTGTTCGCCTCGTGCGAGTGACGCGCGCCATCCGTACCGACCGTGCTGCCGCTGTGCATCCGTGACCCTCTGCTCGCCTGTCCGTTCACCGTCGCCGCTCCGGTGGTGGCGGTGTTGCGGCCGGTACCGGTGAGGTGCGATTAGGGTAGCCTGCCCTAAGTTTCAGTGATCGGCAAAGGTGTATGAGCGGAAGCAGAACCGGAACGGGGACCGTGCCGCGCGGCTCCGGGGCATGGTGAGCGCGGAAGTGAACCGTACAGGCGAGCCCGCCGCACGCCTCGCGCGAGCGGGACAGACGGGGCGGACGGCACGGGCGACGGCACAGGCGGCGCGGACCCCGCGCGCGTCGCGGGCCCGTCCGGCCCTCGTCGCCGGGCTGTTCGCCGCGGCCCTCGTGCTGCTGCTCGCGGTGGCCGCGAGCCTCGCGCTCGGCGCGCAGAGCCTGCCCCCGCGCACCGTGGTCGACGCGCTGCTGCACCACGACCCGTCGGACAAGGACCATCTGATCGTCGCCGAGCTGCGCGTGCCGCGCACCGTCGCCGGGCTGCTCGTCGGCGTCGCGCTCGGACTCGCGGGCACCGTGATGCAGGGCGTCGCGCGCAACCCGCTGGCCGACCCGGGGCTGCTCGGAGTCAACGCGGGCGCAGCGCTGTTCGTGGTCCTCGGGATCCACGTGGCCGGCGTGAGCGCGCTCACCGGATATGTGTGGTTCGGGTTCGCGGGCGCGCTGGTCGCCGCCGTGCTCGTGTACGGGGTCAGCGCGATGGGCCGCGAGGGCGCCACACCCGTGAAGCTGGCCCTGGCGGGCGCGGCCACGACGGCGGCGTTCGGCTCGGTGACCACGGCCGTCCTGCTGTCGGACACCGACGTCTTCGAGCAGTACCGCTTCTGGCAGGTCGGCGCGCTGTCCGGGCGGGAAGCGGATCTGCTGTGGCAGGCGGCGCCCTTCTTCGCCGTCGGCACGGTCTGCGCCCTGCTCTGCGGCCGGTTCCTCAACGCCCTCGCGCTCGGCGACGACGTGGCCCGCGCCCTGGGCCAGCGCGTGGGTGTCGTACGGGCGCTGTCGGCGGCGGCCGTCGTCGTCCTGTGCGGCACGGCCACGGCCGTCGCGGGTCCCATCGCCTTCGTCGGACTGGTCGTTCCGCACGTGGCGCGCATGATCACCGGGCCCGACCACCGCTGGATCCTGCCGTACGCGGCACTCCTCGCGCCCTCGCTGCTGCTGGTGTCCGACGTGCTCGGCCGACTCGTCGCGCAGCCGGGCGAGTTGCAGGTCGGCATCGTCACCGCCGTCGTCGGCGTGCCCCCGTTCATCGCGCTGGTGCGACGGCGCAAGCAGGCCGAGCTGTGAGGGAACCCGTGCCCACGAAGAGGGAACCCGTGCCCGCGAACCCGCAGCCGGAGGCGGCCTCCCCGCACGCGGCCCTGCGCGCCGTACGCCGCAGCCGCCGCGCACACACGCGCCGCACCCTGACCGTCTCGCTCGGTCTGCTGGCCGCGCTCGCGGCGGCCCTGTGCTGCTCGCTCGCGTACGGGGACCTCACGCTCCCCCTCTCCGACGTGCTGGCCGCGCTCGCGGGCGGCGGCACGGGCGGCGCCGACTTCATCGTGCTGGAGCTGCGGCTGCCCAGGGCGCTCACCGGCATCCTCGTCGGGGTGGCCTTCGGCCTGTCGGGCGCGGTCTTCCAGACGCTGCTGCGCAACCCCCTGGCCAGCCCCGACGTCATCGGGGTGAGCGCCGGGGCGAGCGCCGCCGCCGTGGCGGCGATCGCGCTGTTCGGCCTGGGCGGCGCCGCGGTCTCGGCGAGCGCGCTCGCCGGGGCCGTGCTGGCCGCCGCGCTCATCCATCTGCTCGCGTGGCGCCGAGGGGTGACCGGGTACCGGCTGGTGCTGGTCGGTGTCGGGGTCTCCGCCGTGCTGATGAGCGTCGTCTCGTACGCGATGACGCTCTCGGAGACCGTCGTCGCCGAACAGGCCAAGGTCTGGCTCACGGGCAGCCTCAACGGCCGCAATTGGTCGCACGCGGTGCCCCTCCTGGTGGCCCTCGCCGTCCTGCTGCCGCTGACGGCTGCCGGGTCACGGGCGCTCAAGGTCCTGCAACTCGGCGACGACACCGCCACGGGGCTCGGCGCCCGCACGGAGCGCGCGCGTGCGCTGCTGCTCCTGTGCGCGGTGGCGCTGGTCGGTGTCGCGACGGCCGCCGCGGGACCCGTGGGCTTCGTCGCCTTCGTGGCGGGGCCCCTCGCGCGAGGGCTGCTGCGGCGCGACGATCCGGCGCTGGTGCCCTCGGCCCTGACGGGTGCGCTGATCGTGCTGGCCTCCGACTTCGTCGCACAGCACCTGCTGGGCTCCCAGCAGTTCCCCGTGGGCGTGGTCACCAGCGTGGTCGGTGCGCCCTATCTGCTCTGGCTCCTGGCCAGGTCCAACAGGGGCGGGCGCGGCGGATGACGGGCACACGGCGCGCCCCGCACGGCACGCGCGAGCGGGCGCGGGCCCGGGCTCGCGGAACGGACCAGGCCGGGCCGGAACGGACCGGGCGCCGGAACACATCGAGCCGGAACCTATCGGGCTGCGGTACATCGAGCCGCGATACATCGAGCAGCGGCACATCGGGCCGGAACGGATCGGAGCAGGGGCGATGACGGCAGGGCACACGCTGAGCACGGAGGACCTCCGGCTCGCCTACGACTCCCGCGAGGTCATCAGCGGCCTCTCGCTGGAGATACCTCCCGGCCGGATCACGATGATCGTCGGCCCCAACGCCTGCGGGAAGTCGACCCTGCTACGCGGTCTGGCCCGGCTGCTCGCGCCCTCGGCCGGTGTGGTGCGGCTCGACGGCGAGAGCATCCACGGCCTGCCGCCCAAGGAGGTCGCGGCCACGCTCGGCATCCTGCCGCAGAGCCCCGTCGCGCCCGCCGGCATCACCGTCACCGACCTCGTCAGCAGGGGGCGCTACCCCCACCAGGGCTGGTTCCGGCGCTGGACGGAGGAGGACGAGGAGGCCGTCGCCGAGGCGCTGCGGGCCACGGACGTGGCGGAGCTGGCCGCGCGCGACGTCGACGAGCTGTCCGGCGGGCAGCGTCAGCGGGTGTGGATCGCGATGGCCCTGGCCCAGCGCACGGACCTGCTGCTGCTCGACGAGCCGACGACGTATCTCGACATCACGCACCAGATCGAGGTGCTGGATCTGCTCACGGACCTCAACCGCACGCACGGCACGACCATCGTCGTCGTGCTGCACGACCTCAACCTGGCCTGCCGCTACGCCGACCACCTCGTCGCGATGCGCGGGGGAGAGGTGCGGGCCGAGGGGCCGCCCGCCGAGGTCGTCACCGAGGAGACCGTCTCCGAGGTGTTCGGGCTGCGCTGCGCGCTGACGCCCGACCCCGTCTCGGGCACTCCGCTGATCGTCCCGGTGGGCCGTCACCACTGTGACGAGGCCCAGGTACCGAAAAGTATTTAGGTGAGGCTAACCTAAGTTCATGATCGGTAGAAGCGCTGCCCCAACCCCATCCCTCCGCAGGCGAGCGGGACTCGGTCTCCTCGCCGCACTCCTCGTCGTCCCCCTCGCCGCCTGCGGCGGCTCGCAGGACGGCGGCACGGCGACGTCGGACGCGGAAGGGGGAGCCGCCGAGGGCGCCTTCCCCGCGAAGATCTCCACGAAGTTCGGCGACGTCACGGTGGAGCGGGAACCCCGGCGCGTCGTCGCCCTGGGCTGGGGCGACGCGGAGACCGCGCTCGCGCTCGGCGTGCAGCCGGTGGGCGCCAGCGACTGGCTCGCCTTCGGCGGCGACGGCGTGGGCCCCTGGGCCAAGGGGAAGTACGACAAGTCGCCGAAGCTGATCGGCACCCTGGAGCCGGAGCTGGAGAAGATCGCGGCGCTCAAGCCCGACCTGATCCTCGACACCAAGTCCAGCGGCGACAGCGAGCGCAACGAGATGCTCTCCAAGATCGCCCCCACCGTCTCCGCGCCCTCGGGCGGCGACCAGTACAAGCTCTCCTGGCAGCGGCAGCTCTCCATGGTCGCCAAGGCGCTCGGCCGCTCCGAGCGCGGCGAGGAGCTGAAGAAGCAGACCGACGCGCACTTCCGCGAGACGGCGGAGGCGCACCCCGAGTTCAAGGGGAAGACCATCACCCTGGGCGCCTACTCGGGCGGCGGCTACGGCGCCTATGTGCGCGGCGGCGGCCGGGTCGAGTTCGCCGAGGCCCTGGGCTTCCGCAACAGCCCCGCCGTGCAGAAGCGCGCAGGCAAGGGCTTCTCCATCGACATCTCCCGCGAGAAGCTGAACCTCCTCGACGCCGACCTGACCGTCATGACCCCCATCGGAGTGAAGCCCGGGAAGATCGCCAAGGATCCGCTGTACCAGGCGGTGCCGTCCGTCGAGGACGGCCGCTCCGTGATCTTCGAGGACCGGTCGATCAGCTCGGCGTTCGCCACCAACACGGTGCTGTCCCTGCCGTACGCGCTCAAGAAGGTCACGCCGCTCTTCTCGGAGGCGCTGAAGAAGGGCGACTGAGCGTCGCCCCGTCACCGTCGAAGCGACCGCCGGACGCGGTGTCGTCGGACGCGGTGCTGCCGGACGCCGTGCCGTCGTGGGCCATGACGAGCAGTGCCATGTCGTCGTGCCGGGTCCCGCCCGCCCAGTCGGTGACGGCGCCGACCAGCGAGGTGATCAGGTCCTCCGGGCTGAGCTGCGGCTCGGGGCGCCAGTTCACCAGCGGGTCGAAGAAGTCGCCCTTCCCGTTCCGCGCCTCGGTCACCCCGTCGGTCAGGCACAGCACCTCGCAGCCCGGAGGGAAGGGCACCGTCTCGGGCTGCGGGGGCACCTGCTGGGAGGCGAGGGCGCCCATGCCCAGGGGCAGGCCCGCCTCGCAGGTGGGCAGCTCGGAGACCGAGGAACCCTCGATCAGATACGGGCCAGGGTGGCCGCGGTTCAGGATCTGGAGCGAGGTGTGGTCGGGCGACACCTGGACGAGCAGCGCCGTCGCGAACGCCTCCGACGGAATGGGGTCAGCCTCGGCCGACTGCTCCCGGTTCAGCGCCTCGTCCAGGCGCACGGCGAGCCCCGCCAGCTCCGGTTCCTCGCTGGCCCGCTCACGGAACGCGCCGATCAGCACCGAGACCACGGCGACCGCCGGGAGCCCCTTGCCGCGCACGTCCGCGATCAGCATGCGCATGCCGTAGGGGGTGTCCTGGACCGCGTAGAGGTCCCCGCCGATGTGGGCCTCCGTGTCGGCGGCCTCGTACCGGCACGCGATGTGCACGGGACCCACCTGCACGGGCGGCACGGGCAGCACGACGCGCTGCAACTCCTCCGCGACGGTGCGGACGAGGCCGAGGCGCCGCTCGGTGCGGGAGAACGCGAGGTTGAGGTCGATGCCGAGCAGCCCGGCGATCAGCACGCTCGCGGGCCGGATCACCTGCTCGTCCGGCGGCAGCGCGAAGACGCCGGGCGCGAGATATCCGACGAGGACGGCGGCGCAGCACGTCAGCACGACCGACATCGTGTAGCGGAAGGAGGACACCGCGGCGGCCAGCACGCACGCGAGGCAGTAGAACGCCGTACCGCTGATGAAGTCCGGCGCCCAGATGTCGATGACCACCGCCGCCAGCACGATGACCGGCGGTACCCACTTCACCCGTGCGGGTGCTCGGTCTCTGAGCCGGTCCATCGCGTCCTTTCCTCGTGCCCGCGCCGGCGTGCCAGGGCGGCGGCGGGTGTCCCTCCGATTCCACGCCAGCCGGGGCCGCGCGGCGACCCGCGTGGCCCCCGCGAGTGACGCACCGGCGCGTACGGGTGTGCCGGGGCCTCCGGGAATGGGGGGCACGGGTTACGGGGTGGCCGACTGGGGAGGCTCCGTCGAACCTGGCGCGCGGCGACGGCCACGCAGCACGTGACGCGCGCCGGAGCGGACGACGAGGACGAGGTGCGAGGACGAGGTGAAGGCGCGGATGACGGACAGCCGGACGAGCATCGAGCGGGCACACGCCCTGGACGGAACGGCGCGGGCGATCGAGGCCCACTACAGGGACTGGGCGAGCACCTACGACAGGGACGTGCTCGGCGAGCGGTACGACGCACCGGAGTTCATGTGCGAACTGTTCGTCGAGCTGTCCGCGCAGTGGCCCAGGGGCGCGAGGGAGCGGGCGAGCCTGCTCGACGCCGGGTGTGGCACGGGGCTCATAGGCGCCGCGCTGGCCCGGCACGGCCGGTACGCGCTCGACGGCTTCGACCTGAGCGAGGAGATGGTCGAGCGGGCGCGCGGCACCGGCGCCTAGGGGGTGTCTTCGACGTAGCGTCGTCCGGCCGTTAGGCCGGGGGCTGCCGGGGGCACCTCCCAGCGGTAGCTGGGGGAGTCTGGTGCGTGCGGTCGCAAGGCGGAGGGAGGAGAGCGCAGCGGGCTGCGCTGACGACCGACAACGTCGCGAGCGTGCGTGCCAGGCGTCGCAGCCCAGACGGGACGTTGAAGACACCCCCTATGGCACGCTGTGGGGCGGCGTCGATCTGAACCGCCCCGAGACCCTGCCCGAGCGCACCTACGACGCCACCCTGTGCTCCGGTGTCTTCGCGCCGGGACATGTGCGCCCTGAGGCACTGTCCGCGCTGCTGCGGGTGACGGCGCCTGGCGGGCTCGTCCTGGTGAACACCCGCGACAGCTACGCGGAGTCCTCGGGCTTCGCCTCCCACGTCGGCGAACTCGCCAACGCGGGCCGCCTGGACCTGCTGCGCCACGTGGAGGACGCGCCCTACATCGGCACGGAACGCGCCCAGTACTGGGCGCTGCGGGCCCGCTGAGACGGTGACGCGCGCCGCCCTTCGCGCTGCCCGTCGCACCGTCCGTCGCGCGGGCCGAACGCGGCGAGCGCGTCCTCCGCGCTGGAGCGGGCGTGGACGTACTCCTCCGCCCAGGCGTCCGCGTCAGGGAAGGACGAGGCGGCGGCGATGCGGGCCCGCGCCGCCGCGTAGTCGTAGGGCGTGCGGCGCAGCGTGATGCCGGGCCCGAGCAGGGCCCAGTGCGCGCCTGCCCGCCCGTAGGGCATGCCGACGCTGCCCGGGTTGACGACGGTGCGGCCGTGCACGACACGGGTGAACGGCACATGTGTGTGGCCGCACACCACGGTGCCCACGCCCGCGTCGAGCCCGGCGGTGACCTCGGTCCAGCGCTCGGTGCGGGAGTCGACGAGCACGACCTCGGCGTCGTCGCGCGGGGTGGCGTGGCAGAACAGGACGCGGCCGAGGCCCGCGACGTCCAGCTCGGCGGTGAGCGGCAGCGCCGCGAGCCGCTCGCGCTGTGCGGCGCTGACGCGGCCCGCGGCCCAGTCGGTGACGGGATCGCCCGTGGGGCGGGCCTCGGCCAGTTCGCGGTCGGCGTTGCCCCGTATCCACAGGGCGCGTTCGCCGAGTGCTTCGAGCGCGTCGAGGGTTTCCACGGGCAGTGGGCCCGCGGCCAGGTCGCCGGTCAGGACGATCCGGTCGGCGGCACGTACGTCGGGCTCGGCGAGCACCGCCTCCAGCGCGGGCAGCACCCCGTGGATGTCGGACAGGACCGCGACATGTGACGTCATACGGGTGGACGGTAGGGCCGCCGGGCGGTGCGGGTGGTGGGTTGCGCGCGGAGCGAACCCGCTGCCGCTGCCTTCGCCTCCGCGCGAGCTACGAGTTACGGGCCTTGCACCGGGCCGTCGGCCCGCGTCGCGGTGCGGTGGACCAGGCCGTCCAGGATGAGGGCCAGACCGGCCTCGAACGCCGACTCGTGGTCGATCACGGGCATGTCGGCCGGTAGCTCCGAGCCGTCGCCGGGCCCGGCGTCCGCCTGTTCCTCCAGGACACTGCCGACCGTGAAACGGCCGGCGGCCAGCATCGCCATCTGCGCGTCCCGCTCGGGCACCCCGGAGGCGACCAGGAAGTCCATCTTGCGGCGGATCCGGTCGAGGTCGTTGGCGGGGGTGCTGCCCGCGTGGAGGCGTGCGCCGTCCCGGCGCATCAGCAGGGTGCGCCGGAAGCTCCGCGTGTTGTCCAGGAACCAGTCGCGCCAGTCGTCGCCGGGCGTCGGCAGCGGGGCGGCGGCGTGCGGTGCCATCGCCGCCTCCGCCATGGCGGCGAGGAGGTCCTTCTTGGTGCGGAAGTACCAGTAGAGCGAGGGCTGTTCGACGCCCAGCCGCTTCGCCAGCCGCCGCGTGCTGACCGTGTCCAGGCCGACCTCGTCGAGCAGATCGAGCGCTCCGGAGACGACGATCTCACGGTTCATCTTGGTCACGTTGACAAATCTATCACTGATAGACGACTCTCGAAAAGGAATCATTCACCGATAGATTTTTTTGGGGTGACGGGCATGTCCGACGGATCGGGAGCGCGCCCTCTGCGGGTCCTTGTCGCAGGTGGCGGGATATCGGGCCAGGCGCTGGCCTTCTGGCTCACGCGGGGCGGTCACAAGGTGACCGTCGTCGAACGCTTTCCGGCGCTGCGGGCCACGGGCGCGCAGGTCGATCTCCGGGGGCAGGGCATCGAGGCCGTCGAGCGGATGGGGCTTCTCGACGCCGTCCGCGGCAAGCTCGTGGACGAGGCGGGTGTCGCCTTCGTCGACGCGCGCGGCAGGGCCAGGGCGACGATCATGGCCAACACCTCAGGACGTGGCAGGCAGACCCTCACCTCCGAGTACGAGATCATGCGCGGTGACCTGGTGCGCCTCCTGTACGAGGCGTCGAAGGACGACACCGGGTACGTCTTCGGAGTGAGCGTGGACGGCTTCGAGCAGGACGGACAGCGGGTCGTCGCGCACTTCTCCGACGGCTCCTCCGGCGAGTTCGACCTCCTGGTCGGCGCGGACGGGCAGGGATCGCGCATCCGCCGGGCGATCCTCCCCGCGGACTCCGACCCGTACTGGCGGGTCGGCATCCACATGGCCTACTGGTTCATCCCGCGCACGGCGTCCGACGGCAACATCCGGGACACCTACCTGGCTCCGGGCGGCCGTCAGATCATGCGCCGCAGCCACAACCCGGCCGAGACCCAGGTGTACTTCGTGCTGCGGGAGGAGTCGGAGGAAGCCTCGGCGGTCCACCGGAAACCGGTCGAGCGCCAGCGGGAGTTCTGGGCGAGCAGATTCCGCGACGCGGGCTGGCAGACCGGGCGCTTCATCGACGGCATGCGGACGAGCCCGTTCTTCTACTCCCAGGAGGTCGTCCAGGTCCGGACCGGCACCTGGTCCAAGGGCCGCGTGGTCCTCGCCGGTGACGCCGCCCACTGCGCCTCCCCCTACAGCGGCATGGGCGTCTCCGGCGGCCTGGTGGGCGCCCACGTCCTGGCCGGCGAGATCAACCGGCACCCGGGCGACCTGCCGACCGCGCTGGCGCACTACGACAGCGTGCTGCGGCCCTTCGTCGACAGGATCCAGGGCGAAGTGAATCCGCGTCTCCTGCGCCTGGGCCTGCCGATGACCCGGCGCGCGATCGACGCCTTCCAGGCCGCCACCGCGCTGGCCTGCTTCCTGCGCGTCCCCGGTCTCGTCGCGCGCTTCTCGAAGGAGGACCGCGGCGGAGGCTGGCAGCTCCCCGGGAACCCGGCGCCTGTCAGCGCCGTCTGAAGGCGGCCGGACACCGGGGGCCGATGGCCGTCGCGAGCGGCATCTCGTCGGTCAGCCCTGCTCCGGTTCTGGTTCCGGTTCTGCTTCCGCTTCCCGCTCCGGCCCGGCACCGGCCGTCGCCGCTTCCCTCTTCGCGGCGGTCCTGGCGACGGGCACCACGACCGGCGAACCGTCCGAGGGCGCGGGGACGATGTCGGCCCGTACCCCGTACAGCTCCTGCACCAGCGCCGCGTCCAGCATCGTCCGGGGCGGGCCCGAGGCGACGATGTGGCCGTCGCGCATGGCGAGGAGGCCATCGGCCCAGCGGGCCGCAGCGGCGAGGTCGTGCAGCACCATGACGACGGTCCGCCCGCCCGCGGCGATCTCCCGTACCAGCTCCAGGACTTCGAGCGCGTGCCCCATGTCGAGCGCGCTCGTCGGCTCGTCCAGCAGGAGCAGCGGGGTCTGCTGGGCGAGGGCCATCGCGAGCCAGCACCGCTGCCGCTGCCCGCCGGAGAGGGTGTCGAGGCGGCGCCCGGCGAGCGCCGCCGTGCCGGTGGCGTCGAGCGCGTCCCGTACGGCGCGCTCGTCCTCCCGCGACCACTGGCGCAGCAGTCCCTGGTGCGGATGACGGCCGTAGCGCACGAGCCCGGCGACGGTCACAGCGTCGGGCGCCCGCGGTGACTGGGGGAGGAGCGCGACCCGGTGCGCGGCCTGGCGCTGACGCAGTCGCCACACGTCCGTGCCGCCGACGCGCACGGTGCCCTCGTCCGGCCTGTGCAGCCGGGCGACGGCGCGCAACAGGCTGGACTTGCCGCAGCCGTTGGGCCCGACGACCGCGACGACCTGGCCCTGCGGCACCTCGAAGGTGACGTCGCGCACGGCGGTGTGCTCCGCGTAGCCGACGGTGAGCCCGGACACCTCCAGCGCGGGGTTCCGGGTGCCGTCCGCGGTGGCTGGGTCCGGGGCGGCACGCACCGCCGGGGTCGCCGGGGCGTCTTCCCAGGCGGGGGTGGGGGCTGTCACGTGGGTCATGCCTTTCCCGCTGTCGCGTCCACACCACGGCGGCCGAGCAGCGTCCACAGGAGGAAGGGGCCGCCCAGCACGCTGGTGACGACACCGACGGGTATCTCTACGGGGGCGATGACGCGGCCCAGCGCGTCGGCCGCCGCCACCAGCGCGGCACCGGTGAGGGCCGAGCCGAGCACGGGCACGCGCGCCGGACCCGCGAGCCGTCCGGCGATGACGGGCGCGGCCAGTGCCACGAAGGAGACGGGTCCGCCGATGCCCACGGCGACCCCGGCGAGCGCCACGGCCAGCGCCAGCGCGACACCCCGCACCTTCGGCACGGAGAGCCCGAGGCACGCCGCCGTCTCGTCGTCGAACCGGAGGACGTCCAGCCGCCGCCCGGCGACGAGCGAGAGCGGCAGCAGCGGGACCAGGCAGAGCGCGAGGGGCAGCGCGACGGCGAGGTCACGGCCGCTGAGGCTGCCGACGCTCCACAGGAACACCCCGCCCGCGGTGTTGTCGTTCTGCCGGGAGAGCACGAGGTCGGTGACGGCGCCGACGACGGCGGAGACGCCGATGCCCACGACGAGCACACGGTAGCCGCGCGTCCCGGTGCCGCCCGCGAGCAGCGTGACGAGCGCCGCGGCTGCCGCGGCGCCGAGGGGGCCCAGCCACCAGTCGCCGATCATCGCGGTGGAGGAGCCGACGACGGAGGCGACGACGACGGCGGTCGCGCCCTCGTTTACGCCGATGATGTCCGGGGTCGCGAGCCGGTTGCCCGCCAGCGCCTGCGTGAGGCAGCCGGAGACGCCGAGCGCGGCGCCGACCATGAGCCCGACGACGACGCGCGGCAGCCGGAACTCGCGCACGAGCATGACGTCCAGGCTGTCCCCCGTGCCCAGCAGCCCGCCGACGCTCTGGCCGAGGCTCATGCCGCTGGAGCTGGCGAGGGTGCCCAGCACGACGACGGCCGCGACGACGAGCCCGAGGCCGACGGCGACGAGCGCGGTGCGCGGCGGGAAGAGCCACGAGAAGGTGCCGAGGCGGAGGACGACGCTGTCGGGCGGGGCGAGGGGCGTGCGCGGCGCGTGCGGGGCGGGAGGGGTGCCCTTCGACGGCTCGGGACCGGCCCCCGTTACCTCCGCATCCTGTTCTGTTTCCTGACGTGGTGTCATGCGGCGCCTCCCGTCAGCGTGCCCCTGTCCGTGCGGGCGATCCAGATGAGCAACGGCCCGCCGAGCAGCGCCAGCAGCACGCTCACCGGTGTCTCCCATGGCCGCATCACCACGCGCGCCAGGACGTCGGCGGCGAGCGTGACATCGGCGGCGACGAGCGCGGAGAGGAGGAGCTGCGCCACGATGCGCGGCCCGGCGAGGGCGCGTGCCGCGTACGGGGCGAGGAGACCGAGGAAGGCGATGGGCCCGGCCAGCGCGACGGCGGCGCCGGTCAGCAGGGTGACCGCGCCGACGGCGGCGAGCCGGACGCGGCCCGGGTGGTGGCCCAGGGCCCGCGCCGCGTCGTCGCCGAGTGCCAGCGCGGACACGGGGCGCGCGGTGAGCAGCGCGCACAGCAGCCCGACGCCGACGACGGGGGCCATGGCCCGTACCGCCGAGGCGTCCACCCCGGCCAGCGAACCGATGGTCCAGTAGCGGTACTCGTCGAAGGTGGAGCGGCTGCCGAGCAGCACATAGGCGGTCGCGCCGTGGAAGGTGGCGCCGAGTGCGGACCCGGCCAGCACCAGCCGCAGCGGCGAGCCCGCCGCGCGCCCCGACGCGGCGATCAGCAGCACCACGGCGCTGGCGGCGAGTCCGCCGGCGAGGGCCCAGCCGAGCATCCCGTAGGCGGAGGTCACCCCGGCCCAGGTGAGTCCCGTGACGACTCCGGCCGCCGCGCCCGCGTTGACGCCGAGCAGGCCGGTCTCGGCCAGCGGGTTGCGGGTGACGGCCTGGAGGAGCGCGCCCGCCGTGCCGAGTCCGGCGCCGACCACGAGGGCGGCGAAGGTGCGCGGCATCCGTACGTCGCCGACGGCGAGCTGGAGTTGGGCGTCCGCGCGGGCCCCGGGGACGCCGAGGAGGTAGGCGAGGGCGCGTCCCGCGGGCGCGTCGCCCGTGCCGACGAGCAGCGAGAGCAGCGCGAGGACGAGCAGCGCGGTGGTGAGGGCGAGCGCGGCCCACAGCACCGTGCGGCGCCCGGCGGCCGGACGGGTTCGTCCGGCCTGTCCGGGCCGTCGGGCCTGAGCCGTTGGCGGGGAATCCTCGCCGTTGGTGACGTCGGGGCTGCCCCGGAGCACAGGAAGCATTAGGTTAGCCTAACCTAAGTTTTCTCGACGCGGTCCGGCCCCCGGACCGCCGTGACCTGTACGGGAGTTGTCCATGCCTCGTCTGTACGGCCGGTCCGGCCGCGCCATCCCCGCCGCCCCCGCCCTCTCCGGCACCCGTTCCACGCGCCGTCGACTGGCGGTGACCGCCGCGCTCGCGGCCGTCGTCCCGCTCGCGCTGTCGGGGTGCGGCGCGGAGGAGTCAGCGGGCGCGGAGGGCTCAAGTGAGGCGAAGGGCGCCACCCGCACGGTCGAGGACGCCACGGGCGCGCGGGTGAAGGTGCCCGAGAAGCCTGTGAAGGTGGTGACGCTCAGCGAGATGGACCTCGACAGCGCGCTCGCGCTGGGCGTGAAGCCCGTCGGACTGACCGCGGGGCGGGGCCAGAAGGGCGCGCCGGAGTATCTGGCGGACAAGGCCGAGGGGATACCCCTGGTCGGCGCCGTGACAGGGCCCGACGTCGAGAAGGTGGCCCGGGCGAAGCCGGATGTGATCCTCGCCGGGCAGGTCGCTGACAAGCAGGTGCTGCGGCAACTGCGGGCCATCGCGCCCACCGTGGTGACGTTCGCGAAGAGCAACGACTTCAAGGACGCGCTCAACCTCACGGCCAATGCGCTCAACAGACAGGAGCGCGCGGAGAAGGTCCTGGGTGCCTACGACGAGAAGGTCGCGGAGGTGAAGAAGGGCCTCGGCGACCGGGTCGGGTCCACCGTCAGCGTCGCCCGCTACAGCACCAAGGGCACGGCGCTGATGCAGCAGGGCGTCTTCGTCAGCGACGTGCTCAAGGACCTCGGCTTCGCGCGGCCGGGAATCCAGAAGGAGCGCGGCGAGGGCCACTCGACCCCGATCAGCGACGAGGACATCGCGAAGGTCGACGGCGACTGGCTGTTCATCGGCACCCTCTCCGCGCAGGGCGAGGACGCGAAGCTGCTGAAGGAGCTTCAGGAGAAGCCCGCATACAAGGAGTTGGACGCCGTGCGCGAGGGCCACGTCACGGAGATCGACGGGTCGAAGTGGACCAGCCTGGGCGGTCCGCTGGCCGCCGGCTCGGTGCTGGACGACATCGAGAAGGCGATGGCCGGGTGACCTTCCGCAGGGGTGTTCCGGGCGCCCGCGCGAGCTTTCCGTGAGTCCCGGAGGGCCCACGGGAAGCCGTGTTAGGTTAGCCTTACCTTAGTACGAAGTCGATCTCTGGGAGAGGTGTGCGCGTTGCCTTCGCAAGCGACTGAAACCGAACTCGTCGGCAGAACGGCACTCGTCACGGGAGCGGGCGCGGGCATCGGCGCCTCCGTCGCCCGTACGCTCGCCGACCGGGGCGCCCGAGTCGCCGCCGTTGACCGCGAGTCCGACGGCGTCAAAGCCCTGGAGGCCGAGTACGGCCAGGACCGGATCAGCGCGCACACCGCCGACGTCGCCGACGCCGCGGCCGTCGAGGAACTGGTGGCCGAGGTGGAGCGCACCGTGGGCCCCCTCGGCATCCTCGTCAACGTGGCCGGTGTGCTGCACGCGGCGCCCGTCGTCGAACTCACCGACGAGGACTGGGCACGGACCTTCGCGGTCAACACCACCGGCGTCTTCCATGTCTCCCGCGCCGTCGCCCGCCGCATGAGCGAGCGGCGCGACGGCCAGGTGGTGACCGTCGGCTCCAACGCCGCCGGTATCCCGCGCACCGGGATGGCCGCCTACGCGGCGTCCAAGGCGGCGGCCACCATGTTCACCAAGTGCCTCGGGCTCGAACTCGGCCGCAGCGGCATCCGGTGCAACGTCGTCTCGCCCGGCTCCACGGACACCGCCATGCAGCGGGCACTGTGGCCGGAGGACGACGGCACGAACGCGGGGCCGCCGCGCACGGTGATCGACGGCGACCCGGACACGTACCGCACCGGTATCCCGCTCGGCCGGATCGCCGAACCCCTCGACATCGCCGAGGCCGTGGCCTTCCTGGTCTCCGACCGGGCCCGCCACATCACCCTCCACGACCTGTACGTGGACGGCGGCGCGACGCTGCGCGCCTGACCGGGCACCGGAAGCGCCGCGGGACGCCTGCGCGTGAGCGCGCGCTCCGAACCGCCGCTCCGGAGACGGCCCCGGACATCCGACCCCGGGCAGGGGCAACCGTGCCAGGGCGTTCCCCGACACGGGTGCCGGTGCCCGAAGACGACCGGCCGCGCGACGGTACCGGCCGCCG